>NZ_JAOQJK010000002.1:300000-537900 GCF_025567045.1 Barnesiella propionica
AAACAATCATGGCAAGACACTTGTTTCTGAAGGTGTGGACGCTAATTACATGGATTTGATAAACTACTCCCTGTTTGGCCTTATCAAACTTGAGTATGGAGAATAATAAGGAAAAAACGATTATAAGGAACGGGTGGATAACAGCCGGCGTTATTATTTCAAGAATAGTGGCGGGCGGTACTTTTATATTTTCCGGCTTTGTGAAAGCAATAGATCCGATGGGAACTATATACAAGCTGGAGGATTATTTTTCCGCATTCGGGCTTAATTCCATTTCTATGCTTATTCCTTTAATTGCATTCGTTTTAATAGCATTTGAGTTTTTGTTCGGGGTGCATGCGTTACTGGGTTCATACCGAAAAAGGACGCCCTGGTATCTTTTGCTATTTATGCTGGTCATGACGCCTTTGACTTTATATCTGGCGGTAGCCAATCCGGTGAGCGATTGCGGCTGTTTTGGCGATGCTGTCGTTTTGACTAATTGGCAGACATTCTGGAAAAATATAGTTTTACTTGTGTTTGTAGTTTTTCTTTTATGCTATAATACCCGGGTTAGAGGACTGTATAACATGTCGGTGCAATGGCTCACAGGGTTATTCTCTTTATTATTTATTTTTTCGGTGATGTGGGTTGGATATAATCATCAGCCTATATTGGACTTCAGGCCTTATAAGATAGGGTTGAATCTTTCCGGTGCAGTATCTCATGCAACCGGAGAAGATATGGAATATTTATTTGTGTATGAGAAAGACGGAGTTAAAAAAGAGTTCGGTATAGATGATATTCCGGTCGATGATTCGACATGGGTATTTGTAGAGCGCCATGAGAAAATATCTGATAAAGAAACAATCCGGTCTCAGTATCCGGTTATAGATAATTTTGTGATATATGATGGAAATGAAGATGTTACGAATGATATACTTGGTGACGAGAATTATGTATTTCTTCTTTTATCGCCGGATTTATCTACGGCCGATGACTCTGAAATAAATAAGATAAATGAGCTTTACGACTATAGCAGGGAGTACGGTTATTCATTTTATTGCCTTGCATCTTCTTCCCCCAACGAGATTGCAGAATGGAAAGAGAATGCAGGTGCCGAATATCCTTTCTTTTTTATGGATAAAACGATTATTCGTACTATAGCCAGAGGTAATCCCTGCTTGCTCATTTTAAAGAAGGGTGTCATATATGCTAAATTATCTCCCCGGATGATGCCTGACGAATCGGAACTTACTGCCGGCTTTGATAAACTGGTTTATGGTAACCTGCAGGGATATGACGAACAAAAACGCATAATTTTTATGGTAGGACTATATTTTGCTCCGATGATATTTTTATTATTAACAGAAAAAACAGTAGGCGTTATACTGGATGCTTTGCGTGAGAGCAGGAGAAGGAGGGTCGCCCAAAGGAAAAAAACTTCTAATCCCGGAACGTAAGTGTGCTATGTAAGATTGAAACTATAAAATATTCATTTTTAAACTAATAAAGTTATTATCATTATGAGAAAGAACATTGTTGCCGGAAACTGGAAGATGAACACTACTCTCCAGGAAGGTATTGCACTTGCAAAAGAATTGAATGAGGCTTTAGCTAACGTAACACCTAACTGTGATGTCGTAGTATGTACCCCGTTTACACATTTGACGTCTGTCGTAAATACGGTCGATACGAAAAAGATCGGAGTCGGAGCTGAAAATTGTGCAGATAAAGCAGCAGGTGCATATACAGGTGAGGTTTCGGCTTCCATGGTGGCATCTACCGGTGCAAAATATGTGATAATAGGCCATTCGGAACGTCGTGCTTATTATCATGAAACAAACGATATACTTAAAGAAAAAACATTGTTGGCTCTTGCAAACGGACTTACTCCTATTTTTTGTATCGGGGAAGTATTGGAGGAACGTGAGGCCGGAAAACATTTCGATGTGGTAAAAAAACAAGTAGAAGAATCTCTGTTCGGGCTTTCATCTGAAGATTTCGGAAAACTTATTTTGGCATACGAACCGGTATGGGCTATAGGTACAGGAAAGACCGCTTCGGCTGAACAAGCAGAAGAGATTCATGCTTTCATTCGCAAAACGATAGCAGATAAATATGGTAAAGAAGTTGCAGAAAATATTTCTATATTATATGGAGGAAGCTGTAAACCGTCTAATGCAAAGGAACTGTTTGCAAAAGAAAATGTTGACGGAGGTCTTATCGGTGGGGCCGCTCTGGATGCTGCCTCCTTTATGGGGATAATCACAGCATTTTGATAATTAGATATTTTATGGCTGCGAAAATAAGAAATATTTCTTATTTTTGCAGCCTTGTTATTATGTATGACGTTTATATCTAATTTTATATTTATGATGCGCAGACATTTGTATTTATTCGTTTGTTTCTCTTTCTTTTTTTCTTCTTATTTGTACGCTGAAACTGCGGTATCGGATACTTCGATTGTTCAGTACTTAGAACGTTCGGAAACCGGAGGTATCGTAAAGATATACCAGCCTAAGGAATTAGCAGGAAGGGTGTCGCGTTCTACTGAAGACAGAACTATTATTGAAGCCGGGAAGACAAATTACGTTCAGCGAAATGGATATAGGATACAAGTATTCTCAGACAATCAGCGTCATGCAAAGACTGAAGCACAAAATAAGCAACAACAGATTCGGAATAAATTTCCCGAGATGGGAACATATATTATTTATAATTCTCCTTTTTTTAGATTGCGTGTGGGAGATTTCCGTAGTTATGAAGAAGCGAATAGAGCTTTACAAGACCTTAAGAATGCTTTTCCTCAATTTGCCAGAGAAATGCGCGTGGTTCGGGACAAGATTAATGTCCCGTTATGATTTTTATAATTTGAGAATATAATGATGGACGAACAAAAGATAGGACCGGAGGATGAAAAAAACTCTGTGAAAGAACAATTAGCTTATCATTACCGTTGCATACTTTCCCTTTTGGGAGAAGATGTAGAGCGGGAAGGTCTGAAAAAAACACCGGAACGTGTAGCCAAGGCAATGATGTTTCTTACTAAAGGATATAAGCAGTCGGCAAAAGAAATTCTCTCATCAGCCCGATTTAAATATGAGGGAACACAAATGGTTGTCGTAAAGGATATCGAATTTTATTCTATGTGTGAACATCATATATTGCCTTTTTTCGGAAAAGTCCATATTGGTTATATCGCTGCCGACCAGATTGTGGGGCTTAGTAAAATTCCCCGGCTTGTAGATGCTTTTGCCCGCAGATTACAAGTACAGGAACGTTTTACTACGGAAATGATGAACGCTCTTTCCTGTGAATTAAGTACGCATGGTGTTATTGTTCTGGTCGAAGCCCGTCATTTGTGTATGCAGATGAGAGGAGTGGAAAAACAAGATTCTTCGACTGTTACCTGTGATTTTTGCGGTGACTTTAAAAATGAAAGTTTAAGACAGGAATTTTATCGCCGGATAGGTAGATATTAATAAACATTTAGCTGTAAAAAAGAATAAAAATAAACGGCGTTTTATGTAAATAATTCACATACAAAGTTTAATAAAGTATATCGAAAAAAGTACGAAAAAAATGACTTAAAGCATTTGCATAAACCAAAAACTCGAATTATCTTTGCACACGCAATCGCGAAAGTAGCTCAGTTGGTAGAGCATAACCTTGCCAAGGTTAGGGTCGCGGGTTCGAATCCCGTCTTTCGCTCACAAGCTCAAGAGAGATTGAGTTTTAACTATTGTTTTAATGATTTGCGAAAGTAGCTCAGTTGGTAGAGCATAACCTTGCCAAGGTTAGGGTCGCGGGTTCGAGTCCCGTCTTTCGCTCCGCTCTATTTCTTCGAAATAGCATTGCCCAAGTGGCGGAATTGGTAGACGCGCTAGTTTCAGGTACTAGTGATCGCAAGGTCGTGCAGGTTCGAGTCCTGTTTTGGGCACGCTTCAAAAACAGAATGTCCGGGTGGTGGAATTGGTAGACACGCTACTTTGAGGGGGTAGTGGGCGTTGGCCTGTGTGAGTTCGAATCTCATCCCGGACACTTTCGATAAAAAGCACAACCGATAATTTTGGTTGTGCTTTTTTATTTTCAAATTATTTGTGCATTACATTATCAGGAACAGAATCAATGCCGTAAAGAATATTTTTCCTTGTTAATTTATTGTTGTTAACAACGTCGTATTATAGTACGATCCGTCAGGTTCTTTGCTTATAGTGTTCATATAAAAGAATGGAGCAGGAATTGAATCTACGTCTTTAAATACAGGTATTACCGGATTAAGTTCATTGATTCCAAATGAGAATATACAGGCAGTATCTCCTATTTCTTTAAATAAAGTTGAAAGGTCCGGAGCCATTTCTATATTTTCGTCTGTTGTTATATCATATAAATATGATTCCAGGCTATTCTTGTCCTTCGATATATATAACGCACTATCAAGAATGACTCCGAAATTAATTTCTTCCAGGAAAGAATCAGGAATAAAAAGATTATTTAAAAATATTTTGGGAATACGGTAAGGTGAATTTTCATCATTATCTTTAAAATACATCTTTAAAAGTTCCGGTTTTTTAAGGGGGAGGATAATAACAGCCTCGTTTGTAAGACTGTCTTTACGAGTGAATGCAATATTTATAAAATTGTCAATAGAATGCATTAAAATGTCTTTTGTACTTTGGACTGTATCTTTTGTCGTGTTGTACTCGAATCCTATTTGAATCCCTTTTATGGAGTATTTACTGAAATATTTCGGCTGGAAGAATCTGTTCTTTAAATATGTTGGGGCGAACGTGTTTTTGGGCAAATATCCCGTCAGCCATATTTGGTTGCTTTGGAGAATCATATCCTGTATATACCAGTTCTCTGTTTTTAAAGGAGAAAAGTAATTAATTGTTTGTAATCGTGACAGTAATGTTATAGTACCTTTTTCTTTTATAGCCGGAATAGTATCGTTCGGCTTATTTTGATAGGGGGGAGTTAGTAAATTTTTTATATAGTGGCTACATCCGAATACTCCTGTACCAAAATAACAATGTAAAAAATTTCCATCGGGTAATATATAGTGGTATAGTTCGTTTTTACCGTGGTTTTCTGTTACCGGGTTAAATCCTGATGACTGTTTTTGCTGCAGTCTCTTTTTTATCTGTTTCTGTTCTTCAGGAGAAACGGAAATCCATATTCCACAAGTTTTGTCTTGATAAATAGCAATGTATATGGCCTTTTCGGATAATTTTTTTTCCTTTATATGCAAGAGCCTTATAATATCTAATAATTCGGATAAGCGGGGTATGCTTTGTATATAGTTATGACAAATAGTGTTTTGAGTGATTTTTTCTAAGGCTTTCGGACCGCTTAGCTCTAACAATTGTGTGTTTACAGGAGTAGGTATATAATGTCGGATGTCCGTTTTTGCATAAGTTATTTGTTCATGATACCTCAGAATGAAAATAAGGCAGCAAATACTGGCCAAAAGGAGCAGGGAGACAGGAACCCCCCACTTTGTATATATCTTATTGTCCATACTTTCAATAATTTGATATACAAAATTAATGATTAATCCCATATATATTTATTGGGGATGTATAAATGGAATTATAAATTTTGTATAAGTCGGTAAAAATGGTGTTTGTAATTTGCTGGGGAAAGAAAAATCTTTGGTTATTTCTCTTTCGGAAATATAGGTATTTAATGAAAAAATAGTTACATTTGTTCGTTTAAAGTCTATTGTTAAATGAGGGTACGGTCGGTTAATTTATCTGTTTTACCCTTGATGGAGAAAAATTATATTTTTTGTGGGAATAATTAAATTGAGATTTATTAGAAACAAAATAAAATTAAAATATTTATGAAATTTATCGTATCAAGTACTGCATTGCTTTCGCATTTGCAAACTATCAGCCGGGTTATCAATTCTAAAAATTCGATGGCGATTCTCGATAATTTTTTATTTCGTCTCGAAAGAAATAAACTAACAATGACGGCGTCGGACCAAGAGACAACCATGACAACGTCTGTCGAGGTGATCGAAGCCGAGGGTGAAGGATTATTTGCCGTAAATGCTAAGATATTACTGGATCCGTTGAAAGAATTGCCCGATCAACCGCTTACTTTCGAGATCGATGATAATAATTTGGAAATTTTCCTTTATTTCCAGAATGGTAAATACAATTTTATCGGTGTGAACGGAGATGAATATCCGCAGAAAATGCCTTTAAGCGACTCTGCTATTACTTTTAAAGTGGAAGCTCAGCAATTACTTAATGGCATCGGCTGTACTTTGTTTGCGACGGCCGACGATGAGCTACGCCCGATTATGAACGGTATTTATATGGATATATTTCCCGAGAATGTAACATTTGTATCTTCCGATACTCATAAACTCGTGCGATTTAAAAATGCGGCAATTCAGCCGGGGGTAAAAGCTTCATTTATACTGCCTAAAAAACCTGCTAATCTTTTGAAAAATATATTACCGAAAGAACCGGGAGAGGTATTGGTGACCTTCGATGATAAAAACGCTTGTTTTACGTTGACTAATTTTGTATTGAATTGCCGTCTTATAGAGGGAAATTATCCTAATTATAACTCTGTGATTCCTCAAAGTGGCCCTAATAGATTAATCATAGACCGTTCTATGTTTACGAATGTATTGCGCCGTGTCTCTGTTTTTTCCAATCAGGCAAGCAGCCTTGTGAAATTGCAGTTACAAGAGAATCAGATGGTAGTATCGGCACAGAATATAGACTTTTCTACTTCGGCAGAAGAAACGATTGAATGTAACTATTCGGGAGATAATCTGGTTATCGGTTTCAGTGCCAATTATTTGATTGAAATATTAAATAATATACCTTCTCAGCAGATTGTTCTGGAGCTTTCCGATGCAACCCGTGCCGGTATTATTTTACCTTTGGAAAACAAAGAGAATGGGGAGTTACTTATGCTGCTCATGCCTATGATGCTGACAGATTTTTGATGAAAAAAGCAAACGAAACATGCAATTAAAATTAAATAACCCGATTGTCTTCTTTGACCTGGAGACAACGGGTATAAATGTATCTGCCGACCGTATTGTGGAACTGTCATACCTGAAAGTTTTTCCGAATGGTAATGAAGAGAGTAAAACGATGCGTATCAATCCAGAACGCCCTATTCCTCCCGAATCTACAGCTGTGCATGGAATTACCGATGCAGATGTCGAAAATTGTCCAACATTTAAAGAAGTGGCGCGTACTTTAGCCAAAGAGATAGAGGGATGTGATATCGCAGGATATAATTCGAACCGTTTTGATGTACCCTTATTGGTAGAGGAATTTTTGCGTGCCGGTGTGAATATAGACCTGTCCCGCCGTAAATTTATAGATGTCCAGACTATTTTTCATAAGATGGAACAACGGACTCTTTCGGCGGCTTATAAATTTTATTGCGATGCCGAGCTGGAAGGGGCTCACTCTGCCGATGCCGACACCCGAGCGACATATGAAGTTTTGAAAGCTCAATTGGATCGCTATCCCGAATTAAGGAACGACGTGAGTTTTCTGTCCGAATATTCCTCCCACAACCGAAATGTCGATTTTGCAGGACGTATCGTATATAATGATAAAGGAGAAGAGGTCTTTAATTTCGGTAAATATAAAGGACGAATTGTATCGGAGGTGTTCAAGACTGATATAGGATATTACGGTTGGATGATGCAAGGTGATTTTACACTCAATACTAAAAATGTAATTACGGCAATCAAACTGAGGGAAATGCAGAAGTAATTATTTATTACGGATACGGAATTATGTTGAAAGGAAAGAAAATAGTTTTAGGTATAACCGGTAGTATTGCTGCTTATAAAGCTGCATATCTTTTGCGTTTGTTTATAAAGAAAGGTGCGGAGGTGCAGGTTGTCATTACTCCTGCCGGGAAAGAATTCATTACTCCCGTGACTTTGTCTGCTTTGAGCGGAAAGCCAGTCGTAAGTGAGTTTTTTACGGCAAATGACGGAACGTGGCACAGTCATGTGGATCTGGGACTTTGGGCCGATGCAATGGTGATAGCACCTGCAACGGCGTCCACTATAGGAAAAATGGCTCATGGCGTTGCCGATAATATGCTTATTACCTGTTATCTTTCCAGTAAAGCCCCGGTGTTTATAGCTCCGGCTATGGATCTGGATATGTTCGCACATCCTTCTACTCAGCAGAATCTCGAAACTTTGCGGTCTTATGGTAATTATATTATAGAACCGGGGATCGGGGAGCTGGCGAGTCATCTGGAGGGAAAAGGCCGGATGGAAGAACCGGAACGTATTATTGAATACCTGGAGCATTATTTCGGAAGGAGGCAATCCCTTAGAGAAAAAAAGATCGTGATAACTGCCGGTCCCACATACGAAAAGATTGATCCAGTACGTTTTATTGGTAATTATTCTTCGGGAAAAATGGGTTTTGCACTGGCGGAAGCTTGTGCAGAGAACGGAGCCGAGGTGACGTTGATAACAGGCCCGGTGGCGTTGAAAACTCATTTCTCTTCTATACATCGTATAGATGTGGAATCTGCCGAGGAGATGTATGAGGCTGCCTTAAAATCGTTTCCGACAGCCGATGCTGCAATTATGTGTGCGGCTGTGGCCGATTATTCTCCTGAAGCTCCCAGTGATGTTAAGATTAAGCGTACGGCCGACGATATGTTGTTAAGGCTTAAACCGAATAAAGATATTGCAGCCGCATTAGGACAAATGAAACGGGATGACCAGATATTAGTTGGATTTGCACTCGAAACGAACGATGCTGTGAATAATGCGCTGGCAAAGATGAATAAAAAGAATCTTGACTTTATTGTTTTGAATTCGCTGGAAGATGAGGGTGCAGGTTTCCGTTATGATACCAATAAGGTGACTATTATTGAAAAGAATGGTTGTAGTACGGAATATGATAGTAAGCCTAAGTCCGAGGTTGCGGATGACATTGTAGAATTGCTATCCTCCTATATGCAGTGATTGAATGGATTGAATATATATAAGCATGATGAAAAGGATAACTATACTGTTGGGATGTTTAATATTATGTTTACCCGGACTGATGTCGCAGGAGTTGAATTGTCGTGTCGAAATAAACAGTGATAAGATACAGGGTACTAATAAACAGGTATTCACGACCCTTCAGGAAGCTATTATGGAATATATCAATAACCGGAAATGGAGTAATGCACAGGTTGCAATAAACGAGCGTATAGAATGTACCATGATGATTACGGTAAATACATATGCCGATGACCATTTTGCCTGCGATATACAGGTACAATCGCGCCGTCCGGTATATAATAGCTCTTATTCTACAACATTGTTCAACTTTAAAGATACGAAATTCGAATTCGATTACAGGGAAGCCGAACCATTGATATTTAATGAAAATACGATGGAAAGTAATCTTACTGCAGTACTTAATTATTATGTATATATGATTTTGGCTCTGGATTTCGATAGTTTTTCTCCTCAGGGAGGCTCTCCTTTTTTAGAATTGGCCGGCCAGGTAGTTGCGATGGGACAGTCTTCCATGGAACTTGGTTGGAAAGCTTTTGAGGATTCCCGTAACCGGCATGCTTTGCTCTCTGCTTTCACTGATCAGAATACCGCCGCATTTCGTCAGTTGTGGTATAATTATCATCGTAAGGGATTGGATGAGATGGCTTTGAGTGTAGATAAAGGACGGGCCAATATTACAGAATCTTTGAAAATGCTGAAACAAATATATGATGTTGCTCCTATGTCGGTCTTGCTGCCTTTATTTAAAGACAGTAAACTGGACGAATTGGTTAATATATATTCGAAGGCTAAGCAAACCGAGAAGGACGAGGTTTATGAACTTTTGAACGGAATGTATCCGACTGAGACTACGAGACTGGAAAAAATCAAGGAAGTGAGCCGTAATTAAGTACCGGGACTATGATAAAAAAACTTATCGTAAGAAATTATGCTCTTATTGACAGTCTGGAAATAACATTTAATTCAGGTCTGTCTGTAATTACGGGAGAAACAGGTGCAGGAAAATCCATTATATTGGGAGCATTGGCATTGATTTTGGGACAGCGGGCCGATTTAAAAGTTTTTCGGGATTCTGCTGCGAAGTCTGTTGTCGAAGGTTTTTTTGATATTTCGGCTTACGGGCTTTTTTCTTTTTTTGATAGAAATGATTTGGAATATGATCCGGTGAATTGTATAATGCGCCGGGAAATATTGCCTTCCGGTAAATCCCGGGCTTTCATAAATGATACACCGGTTTCTTTGACCCAGCTTAAAGAGTTGGGAGATGCATTAATAGATATTCACTCTCAACACCAGAATCTTTTGCTGGCCGATACGCGCTTCCAGCTCAATGTCATAGATGTACTGGCTGGAAACGGTAAAATATTAGCTCAGTATCAGGCGGAATATAATAGTTATAGAAAATTAGTTCATCGGCTTGAAAAATTAAAAGAAGAAAATTCGGATAGTAAAAGGGAAGAGGATTATTTACGTTTTCAGCTATCTCAACTAACCGAAGCTTCATTGCGTTGCGGAGAGCAGGAAGAACTGGAAGAAGAGCAGCAGCAGCTAACGCATGCCAGTGATATAAAAAGTGAATTATATGTTGTTCATGAGTTATTGAGTAATGATGAAAGCGGAGCTTTGATGTCGATAAAGTCCGCGCTTACCCGTTTGCAATCGCTTGTCCGTATTTATCCGGCTGCATCAGAATTGAGTGAACGGTTGAATTCGGATTATATAGACATAAAGGATCTTGCATCTACTGTAGGAGAGTGGGAAGAAGGATTATCGGCCGATCCGGAACGCTTAAACTGGATCGAAAACAGATTGGACTTGTTATATACATTGCAGCAAAAGCACAGAGTACACTCTGTCGATGAATTATTGAGTATACAAGGTGATCTGAATGATAAACTTGGAAAGATCGATAGTTTCGAAACAGAAATTAAAAATCTGGAACAGGATATTAGGAAACAATATGAAGTGGTTAAACTCTTAGCGGATCAGTTGACGGAAAGCCGTAAAAAAGAGGCGGACCATTTTGCAGGTTTACTTATCCGAAAAGTAAAACCTTTGGGTATGCCGAATTTGGGTTTTGAAGTGGAATTGTTAAGAAAGACGGTGTTGGATGAAATGGGACAGGAACAGGTTCGTTTTCTTTTTTCTGCAAATAAGAACCAACCTCTTTTACCCGTTTCTGATGTTGCTTCGGGAGGTGAAATATCCCGGTTGATGCTTTGTATAAAGGCATTAGTTGCTAATACAATGGCATTACCTACGATAATATTCGATGAAGTTGATACCGGAGTTTCAGGTGAGATTGCCGATAAAATGGGAGATATTATGTGTGATATGTCCCGTTATATGCAGGTTATCAGTATAACGCATCTTCCTCAGGTCGCTTCTAAGGGGAAAACGCATTACCGTGTGTATAAATCGGATACGGAGGAAGTTACAAATACTCATTTGGTATTGCTTTCTCAGACTGAAAGAGAAGAAGAAATTGCCCGTATGCTGAGTGGAGCTTCTATTACTGAAGCAGCGCTAATCAATGCCCGTACTCTTTTAAATGCTAATAAGAATTAGAAATATATGGAAAAAAATGAAATGATTTTCGGTATTCGGGCTGTGATAGAAGCGATCGAAGCTGGAAAAGAGATAGATAAAGTACTTATAAAAAAAGATTTGCAAGGAGATCTCTTCAAAGAACTTTTCGGTATTCTTAAAGAAAATAATATTCCGGTACAACGTGTTCCTATGGAACGCATCAATCGTATTACGCGGAAAAACCATCAGGGGGTCGTGGCTTTTATTTCATCGGTTACTTATCAGCATCTTGCCGATATCGTACCCTCTCTTTATGAGGATGGGAAATTACCTTTTATCGTATTGTTGGACGGTATTACCGATGTCCGGAATTTCGGAGCAATAGCCCGAACATGCGAATGTGCCGGAGTAGATGCTATCGTGATACCGGAGAAAGGAAGTGTGTCGGTAAATGCGGATGCGGTGAAAACTTCGGCAGGAGCATTACTACATATTCCTGTATGCAGAGAGAAAAGTATACAGGAAGCAATCCGGTTTCTGCAGGGAAGCGGGGTGAGGGTAGTGGCTGCCACTGAAAAGGCTGTAAGAAAATATACAGAGGTAGAGTATGCCGATCCGGTCGCTATAATTATGGGAGCAGAAGATACCGGTGTTTCTTCGGATAATTTGCGGATTTGTGATGAAATGGTTTCGATTCCCCAAATGGGGACCATAGGTTCCCTGAATGTTTCTGTCGCTGCCGGAATTATGATGTACGAGGTAGTGAGGCAGAGATTAAGTGACAATATGACAGTTGAATAGATGATTTTTTTAATTCAATAAAAATGTTCGGGACGAATACTTTTATCCCGGACATTTAATTTCTGATCTTTAATTAGGTAACTATTATAGCTTCATATTTTAGTTCTCATTTATACTATCCTTGATATCATTTAATTCTACCAGTTTGTTTACAATGGCGTAGATGGTGAGGCCCGCCGTACTATGTATTTGCAGTTTATTTGTAATGTTTCTCCTGTGCGTCATTACCGTATGGGTAGAAAGACATAGACAATCTGCAATCTGTTTATTACTCATACCTTTGACAATACAGACGATAATTTCTTTTTCCCTGTTGCTTAAGGATTTTGATGAATCATCGTCCGGGTCTTCTATATGGAAAAGACGGTTTATTTTTTCTTCGATTTGTTCCGCAGTATCATATATAGTGATGGTTTCATCAAATTGCATGGCAGGAGTCGCCATAATATACTGGATAGCAACATAACGTATCAGCCGGTTGGGACAATCGTTTTTTATCTGGTTTAAGGAGGGTAATCCAGGAAATAGCGGATTGAAAATAAGCAGGTCGGCCTCGAATTTTTTTAGTAGCCCGTTGATAAAAGTTATTTCGGGAATTTCCAGAATATGAATGTCATATCCGGGTAATCTTTTCAATACCGAAATAAGTCCGCTTCGGATAATAAGAGACGGTTCTGCTAATGCAATTTTAAGACTTTTACTCATGGTTGCTTAACTTATTTTCCCATTCAGTAATCATGGGAACCAACAGGTTGTCTTCGATGAGATTATGTGATGCCAGGTCTTGTTCGCAAGAAAAGATGTCAAATAAGACGCTATTCAGGTCGTTACTGCTATTTGCCGGATAATATTTAATCAGGATATTCTTTAGTTCGGTAAGCTTTGCTTCTACCTGGTCGTGTTGCTTGCTGAATATATCAATTTTATATTCTGGCAATGGTTCTCCATTTATAAGAGCACGGATATAGGGGAATACTGTTTCATCTTCATAATTCAAATGTTTTCTCACTTCTTCCACATATCCGTCGAAAAATTTAAGGATGGCAAAAGATGCTTCGTTGTTGTAATCTATAGCTTCTATTAATTTTCGGCGGATAGAAGGTAAACGGAAATCCAGATAATAATTGTGAGAATTTTCGAGATAGTTTAATAAAGAAGAAGCCGATATATCTTGGGGCGATATGATTGTCTCCGCATCTTCTAACAAAAAATTGACTACCGTCAAGAATGTATTGACATCTACTTTATTTTGTTCACACACTTTCTGGATACTTTGTTCTCCGAATCCCAATGGTATGCCAAACCGGCTCATTACGAGTAACATGGGGTAATTTTGACAGATAAGATCGCACATCTTATCTTTTGCCTTATATTTTCCTGATAGGGACATAAGAATTATTTTTTACAAAAATACGACTATTTTGAAATACAGTCAATCCCTAAAAATAGGTATTTTAAAGATGAAAAATACTCATTATGAATCGTTGCAATTATTTTAGGAATTGTTATCTTTGAAAATTAATATCATAACATTTTAATCTAAATAAGAGTTTATATGAAAAAGAGAGTTGTAGCATTGCTCTGTTTCTGGTTTATTGTGGTTTGTGCGATAGCACAGACTCGATTTGCTTTGTTGACAGATATACATGTTGTTCCCGGAAATAATAATGAAAAATTTCTGGAACAGGTTGTGGATGAGATCAATCAGTCCGATTTACCGTTTGTAGTTATTACCGGGGATCTTACAAATGAAGGGAGTGATGAACAGCTGTATAACGTAAAACGTATATTTGACGCTTTGAAGAAACCTTATTATATTATACCCGGAAATCATGAAATGAACTGGTCACAAAGTGCCGGTAAAACTTTTAATGATATTTGGGGAAGTGACCGTTTCTGTTTTAAAAGAGATGGTATGTTATTTTTGGGCTTTAACTGTGGGCCATATATGAAAATGGGTGACGGAAATGTGAAGAGAGAAGATATTCTTTGGCTGGAACATACCTTGAAAGAGCAAGCCGGAAATAAGCCCGTAATCGTGTTGGCTCATTATCCTTTTACTCCCGATTTGGGAAACTGGGATGAAGTGGTAAACATATTGAAAGATTATAATGTAGTTTCTGCATTTTGCGGCCATGGACATCGTTATATACATTCGAAATATGGAGAGCTCATTAATGGAGTTATGTGCAGAGCTTTAGATATGAGAAAAGATAATTTCGGAGGGTACTCTATCATTACTGTGAAAAATGATTCGGTAATGGTACATGAAAAGCCTTACGGACAGCCGGCCGTGGAAAAATATAAATTTGCAGCAGGGCATCGTGTAATATCAGCTCCGGTAGGAACAGGAACCGAGACAAAGAGTGACGAACATGCCGAGCTTTTCTTTTTTGACAATGCCTCTGTTTTTACAGGTGTGGCGGTCGATAAAAATAATATTTATTTCGGTAATTCTATGGGTGAAGCAAAAGCTGTATCCAAAAAAGACAAGAAGGAGTTATGGTCCGTTAAAACAGGAGCGTCTCTTCACTCTGTACCCGTCGCGGTAAAAAATGAGGTTATTGTTCCGGCTACGGACGGACGTATAATGGCGCTCGACAGCCGAACGGGTAAAATAATTTGGGAAAATCCTGCAGTAGGGCCTTTTGTTGCGAATGGTATAAAAGAAGGTAATTATCTTTATCAGGGTGGTTATAAGAAATTTTCAAAAATAGATGTCCGCAATGGAAAAACAATATGGACTTATGACAGTATAGGTAACTATTGCCAGGCACGTCCTGTGATTGCCGGAGACCGTATCCTGTTCGGCGCTTGGGATACGCACTTATATTGTTTGGATAAAAATACGGGACGTTTACTCTGGAAATGGGATAATGGAAAGAGCGCTAATATGTTGTCTCCCGGTAATTGCGTCCCTGCTGTATATCAAGATAAGGTGATCGTTGTAGCTCCTGACAGATATATGACAGCTGTTTCATTAACTGATGGACACGAGATTTGGAGAAGCAACAAATATAAGGTAAGAGAGTCGATGGGACAATCTAAATCCGGCAACATCATATATGCGAAGTTAATGGATGGTGAATTACTGGCTGTTTCTGCCGATGGTGATACCTATAATGATCTGTGGGTCGAAGATACAGGTATAGGCTATGAACACAGCCCATGTCCATTACTGGAATATAATGGAATAATTTATCTTAGTTCCAGAATGGGCGATTTAGTTGCCGTAGATTCGCTAACACACCGAATATTATGGAAAAAGAAATGTGGTTATTCGGCATTCAATAGTTTTACGGTCGATGGCAACGGCGATATATATGCATCTATGATAGAAGGTAAGATATGGCGTATACCCGCCAAGAAATAAGGAATAAATAATTTGATCTGTGCCGGCTCGTCAGGATATAATCCGAAATGAGCCGGCTCGTTTTTATAGTGGGATAGGGGTATAACTTCCATGTTCACTTATATATTCCAGTAAACGGTTATAGATAGGACTATATCGTAATATGTCAGGATTTCCTGTAATTATTATCTGTTTGCGGGAACGGGTAAGTGCGACATTTAATTTCCGGTCGATTGCTTTTTCGCCTTCATAAAGGATATTGGATAACATGTCAATTTGATAAGTTTTATTCACCGAGAATGAATATATGATGATGTCACGCTGAGAGCCTTGATACCTTTCCACTGTGTCGATAGTGAGATTATTCAGCTCCGGAATGTTTAATTTTTCTATTTCTTGCCTGATTAGTGCTATTTGACTACGATAAGGGGTTATGATACCTACGCTCTTTTCCGGAATGAATGGCTGATTGTTTTGCCGATACAGATCATATATAGTATTTAGTATATTAGTTGTTATTCTGGCCTCTGAATAGTTGGTTTTATGGGTTCTGTCCGTTAAATCCTCTTCGGAAGGTATAAAAATAAGCCTTTGGACGGCTAACAATCTTTGTAACGGATTTTGATTGTCATATATATTAAAAAGAATATTTTCCCGTTGATGAGCTGTAGGTACCGGACTCAGTAATCCGTTGTAAAATTCTTTGTTTGGAAAATCTGCAATAACAGGATGCATTCGTCCTTGTTTGCGGAGCATATCCCATACCGGGGATTCTGTGCCTTTGTGGATATTGTATAGCCTCTCGAAAAGAGAGTTTCTGCGGTCATATAATCCTATATCGTTTAACAGGGGATTTTTTGACTCCGATTCTTTTGGGTTTTGTAGGACTATTGCCGGTAACTGCTTATGGTCTCCTATAAGAATGAATTTTTCTATTGCATTGTTGCCGTCCGGATTGCGGGCACATAGTATGGGCAGCAAATGAGGTTCCAGTATTTGCGATGCTTCATCTATAATTGCCACGTTGAAGTGAAGTAGTCCGAATAGTTCACTGCGTGAAGATATGGCGGTTATAGTCCCTATAAAGATGTGGTGTGAATTGATGCATTCTTTTACTTCTTCGCGGGTAGAACAACGGCCGATAACTTTTTCTATCAAGTGCCGACGGTAAGCCTCTTCACAGGATAATTCAGAACCTATTCTGATGTATTCGCATCTCGGAGTAATTTCTTCTATGGCTCTGCATATTTCATCGACTGCACGGTTGGTATAAGCCAGGAGAAGTATGTTGCAAGATGTGTTGGACCGGAGTTCCATTACCATGGATTGTAATGCGATAGAAGTTTTTCCTGACCCTGGGGGGCCTATAAGTAAAAAGAAATCGTCGGCTTGCAAAGATTTTTCCAGTATCCTGTTTAAGTCTTTATTTCCATAGTCTTTGGATAAATGGCGGTTTTTTGTAAAAGCCGGAGAACGCTGGTTCAGTAACAGGTCTTTACGATCCTGGTTAGCAGTGCAGAAAGTATACAATCCTCTGTAAATTGTGTTGAACGATGTGTCCGGGGAATCGTGTTCGATCGCGTACAAGCCGTTTTGGGGAAGTATTTTGGGATTTTCCTGTTTATATCGTAACCGAACTGTCACGCTCTTGTTTGAAATGCTTTCTATAAATCCTTTAAATATCTGCCTGTTAGTCACATTGTCGTTTTCATTTTCTCTGAGGTACAAAATTACGGAGTCCCCGTTGCGAAAATTAGGCAAAACTATCGATTCATAAACAGGAATAGAGAGTCTGATAGAAGGAGGTTCGCCTGTGCTGCCGCTTTTCTCGATAACAGAGAGATTATAGAGAATGTCTCCGTTCTCTTTTTTGTGTTCAAAATCGAGCCAGTACGATCCATCCCGGTTTTTATCCATTTCCCGGATCTGTAATTTCGATAAATAATGTTCTCTTGCAGTAAAGGAAAGCAACGAAATAAAATAATTTTTTTCCAGTTCCGAAAGTTTGTTTATATTTTCCCGGAATGCGGAGATAGGTGCTTTGAGGTATAAATCCCAGTAATGCGATACAAGATGTCTTGTATTTAAGGTTTCGGGACATATCATGTTCAGAATCTGAGCGGCTTGTTTTTCTTCTGACCCTATTCTGTATAAATATGAAACTATGCGATTCCTTATATCTAAAACCTTTTTCAGATAGTTATGAGCTTCTTTTTCCCTGAAGAGGAGCGGATAACGGGAATAGAGAAGGTAAGATTTTACCTGATTGGGGCGGATATTCAATGTATAATGCAATACTTCCAGATATAAAAGCATTTGAATATAATGATTTTCTTTAGAATGAATACTGCCTAAAAAGTCATTCGCTTTTCCCGATTTTAATTCGATAAGACATCTGTAGTCATCCTGAAGAAAATCCATACGCCCCTGTATGCCTAATTTCTCACAGATGAAAGCTGGCTCTATGATAGTTTTACTTCGGTCTATTTTGTATGCCGGATCTTGAAACGTTTGGAATACTATTTCCCTGATATTATGATATTGTCTTCGAAGCTCATCTTTAAATTTACTTTCTTTATCTCTATATGTTAAGTCTTTACATGTAGAAAATTCTAACGGGTATTGGTGAAATGTATTTGTAAAAATATCATATAGGGAAATATCTTCTTCTTTTTTAGCATACAATAATGTGTCCAATACCTGATTGGCAAAATTACCCAATATGATAGCCGATGAGTTTGGTTTAGGCATGAACAGGCCTAAAATATAATTAAGAGGATGGTTTCCGTAATCTTTATGGCATTCGGCCAGCGAACTTATATCCAGTAAATAGTCTGGTTCTGTAATAATTATTTCGGGTATATAAATATTATCCTCAGAGAAATAAACGTCGATCAGGTTTATCTGGCATCCAGGCCATATTTGTTTTACACTTTCGTTGAATTCAATATTAATTGACGGAATATTATATTTTACTTTTACAGGTTTTTCGGATGGGAGTGCTTCATCGTATCCATATATGAATTCATCGTCCACAGAAGAAACTAAAATACGTATCCGTTCTGTTTTCTTTTCCTTTTTATATTGGCTTTCCCGGATGTCATCGTGCTTGGTCTCCTGCAGACTTTGAGGAATTGTACCTCCTGTTAAATGATATATTGCTTGTGCCAAAGCTTGTATATCATTTTCTGTTTCGCTTTTGGAGGGAATATATGTTCCTTTTATGGCCTGGCTGGCATGTATCCGCAGTTGTTGTAATTGCCGGGTAAGAAGTGGAGATAACTTATGTTTGTTACAGGTATAACTTAATCGTGCAAAAAAAGTGGAAAAAGCAGGACCTTTTCCGTGTTCCGGATCTATGCAAAGCTGTTCCAGCAAAGAACGCATTCTGTAATATTTTTCGGGGACACTTTGTTTTTTATTTCTATATTCAAGTAATTCTTTATAATATGATTCCGGAGTCATTTCAAGGTGTTTATATATTGCAAATATAAATATATATTACAATGATTTATTGCGAATATAATTATTTAGTTATTAATTATGTGTATTCGCATAGATGCAAATATGTTTTTTATTAATTACATTTTAAAAATAATCAAAAGATTTTTAGATATTTACTTATACGATTTAGTGTAAGAGTTTAAATAATTGAGTGGTTCTCTGTGAAATTATATATTGGTTTGAGAATATGGAATAAATCTCTTTTTAGATAGTCATGTATAGGAGATATAGAACCAGTAAGGGTATAAAAAAACTCCGAAAATTTTTCGGAGTTTTTTTTAGTATTTTGATGTTTTATTCAGAAACAACTTCAAACGGTATTTCTACACTAACTTCTTTATGAAGCTTTACAACTGCTTTATAAGATCCAACTTCTTTTACAGCCTCTTTGATTATAATCTGTTTACGATCAACGTTATGGCCTAATTTTTCAAGAGCTTCAGCGATTTGTATATTGTTTACAGAACCGAAAATAGTACCAGTAGAACTGGTTTTTGCTCCTATAGTGAGAGTTATGCCTTCCAGTTTAGCTGCGGCTTCCTGAGCATCTGCTTTGATCTTTTCAAGTTTATGAGCACGTTGTTTCAGGTTTTCTTCCAACATTTTCAATGCAGAAGGAGTTGCAATTACAGCTTTTCCCTGAGGTATAAGGTAGTTACGGCCGTAACCGCTTTTTACGTTTACTACGTCGTCTTTATAGCCCAGATTTACGATATCTTCTTTTAAAATTACTTGCATTCTTAATTTCCTCCTTCGTTTAATTATTTCATCAAATCAGTTACATAAGGAAGCAACGCTAAATGACGAGCTCTTTTTACAGCTTGTGCAATACGACGTTGAAACTTCAAGGAAGTACCCGTGATACGGCGAGGTAGTATTTTACCTTGTTCGTTCAGGAATTTCTTTAAAAATTCAGGATCTTTGTAATCGATATACTTGATACCGCTTTTTTTAAAGCGACAATATTTTTTCTTTTTGATGTCCACCGAGGGAGGAGTTAAATATCTGATTTCAGATTGTGCTTGTGCCATTGCTTAATTCTCCTTTACTTCTTCTTTTGTTGATGATTTAACACTTCTTCTTTTTGCAGCGTATTCTGCAGCATACTTATCCATCTTGAATACCAAGAAACGGATTACTCGTTCGTCGCGACGGAAATTGATCTCCAATTTTTCAATGACAGACGGTTCTGCGTTAAACTCCAAGAGGTTGTAAAAACCAGTTGTTTTTTTCTGGATAGGATAAGCTAGTTTGCGTAATCCCCAGTTTTCTTCGTTCACAATTTCGGCTCCTTGTTCAACCAAAATAGCTTTGAATTTGTCTACCGCTTCCTTCATCTGTACATCAGATAAAACGGGAGTTAAAATGAAAACGGTTTCGTAATGATTCATACTCGTTTAATTTAACTTGTTAGTGTAATTTTTTCAATTGCGGTGCAAAGTTAATGATTATAATTTAACTTACAATGTTTTTTCAGGCATTTTTTATCTCGTTAATATGGATAAAGCGGATAGAGTGAATGATGAGGTGAGAAATAACTGTATTTTGTCGGTATAAAACAGAGTGATGGGAGTCGGAAGTGTAGTGGTTCGTTCTATTACTGAGAACTGTGCGAAGTCTGTAATTCGCATAACGCAATGAAAGATGATTGTGATAAGGAAAATGGCTTTTGTAAAAAGCAATAAATAATCTATAGCCGCAAAATAGAAAGTTCTTAATTTATATTATAATAGTTCGATTTTATAGTTGTCGGGTGAACTATATGTCATGAAATTGTTTTATATTTGTATCGTTGTTTAAACAATTATTGTATTTATGAATCTTGAACAGTTTAATCCCGAAATGCTTTTTGCTATAGTGAGCGGGAAATTGTCGGCAGCTATTAACAGGCAGTTGTATAGAAGTTTTAGGAAATCGGGAGTGGATATTACCCCCGAACAATGGACGGTATTGTATTATTTATGGTCTAAGGATGGAGTCACTCAACAGGAACTTTGTAATGTAACTTTTAAGGATAAACCGAGTATGACTCGTCTTATTGATAATTTGGAAAAGCAAAGTCTGGTTGTCAGGAGTCCGGGTGTCTCGGACAGACGCATCAATATCATACATTTGACCGAAACAGGCAAAAATCTGGAAAATGAGGCAAAACCTATTGTACAGGATATAATGAAAAAAGCGCTTGACGGGTTAGATGAAAAAGATGTTGAAGTCGGATTTGTTTTGCTTACCAGAGTGTTTAATAATCTTAAAACAGCTCTTGATGATTAATTATATGAAACGTATATTTGGCGTTATCTTATGTTTGTGGGTGCTGGTTATCGGAGCGCAGGCCCAATATCGTACAGATATCCTGGCACATGGTTTCGAGCAACGGACTTTATCTATGCCGGATGATTATAACGGTAAAGTTGAAGCAACTCTCATACGCCGGTTGTCGGAGTGCAAAACGAGCCGTGCATTACTGTATGTGCATGGTTATAACGATTATTTTTTTCAGCGCAATTTAGGAGAGATATTTAATGATTCCTGTTTCAATTTCTATGCGGTAGACCTTCGGAAATACGGGCGTTCTTTACTTCCCGGACAAACTCCTTTCGAGGTAAGAGATTTGAGTGAGTATTTTGCCGATATTGATGCAGCAATACATATTATAAAAGAAGAAGGTAATTCTGAAATAATTTTGATGGGACACTCCACAGGAGGGCTCATAACCTCGTTATATTGCGATAGATATAAGAATGATTTGCCGGTACAGGGGCTGGTGCTGAATAGTCCTTTTCTGGATATGAACCAGGGTTGGTTTAAAGAAAAAATATTGATACCTGTTGTTTCTTTTTGGGGTAAATTTAATAAAGGGACAAAGATCAGGCAAGGTACGTCAACGGCTTATGCGGAGAGTTTATTGAAAAAATATCATGGTGAATGGGATTATAATACCCATTGGAAATTCATGATTTCTCCATCTGTTACATCAGGATGGATCCGGGCTATTCATTTGGGGCAGGTAAAAGTACATAAGGGATTGGATATTCCTTGTCCCGTATTAGTTCTGTTTTCCGACAAATCTGTATATGGCGATAATTGGACCCCTGAATTTCAAAAAGGAGATGCAGTTCTGGATGTTGGAGATATAGCAAAATACGGAAAATCATTAGGGCCTAAGGTTACGGAATTTGAGGTAAAAGACGGATTACACGATTTGATATTGTCGGGCAAAGAATCCCGAGAAGCGGTTTACCGGGAAATATTTCGTTGGATGAGAAATAATCATTTGGATTACTGAATCGTTTATGATATTGCAAGAATAAAAAGGGCGTAATTTTTTACGCTTTTTTATTAAAATGATTATATGATATTGAAATTATCTGATAATTTATTTTTCACCTGCCTTTTGTTCCATATCTGTAATCTGCCGGTTTACTATTTCGATCGTTTTTTCATTTAATAATTTTTCCCGTTTTAGATCTTCGGTTATTTTCATTAATAGGGTCAGGTCACGCGTCGCCTTGATCATTTGTTTGGTAGGCATATCCAAAGATAAAATATATTTTTTCCCTCCTTTATAAGTAATTAAAACGGGACTTTTCATATTTTCAGAAATGAGATTAACTATTTCGGTACATTGCCCGTCTTTATAAGTAACGATCTCGGTTACATGACCGTCATTTTTAAAACGATAATTATTTCCCCCATCGTAAGGAATCCGAAATGTTTCTGCAAAGTTTTTATCCGCTAAATCGGCACGGACAAAAGTATGATTAAGCGGAACATTTCCGTAATATACACTGGATAATTGCATTTGTCCCGATTCGGTGACAAGGGCTCTTATCCGGCTGCTGTTTATTATTGTTTTTCCTTTTTGATTTTTGTATATATAATTGCCTTCTTCCTGATACTTTTCATCTTTTTCCAGATAGAAATCTTTTTTCAGTGTTTCCAGTTCTTGTTGTCTTACCTGTAAAAGGCTGTCTATATATGTCAGGTTTCGTTGGCTTTCTTTTAGTTTTACCTGGCACATAAGCTGCATACCGGAACGTATCTGTTCAAAAGCTTTCGGATATAATATGCCGATGCTGTCTATAGCTGTCTTCGCTTCGGAATAAGCCCCGTAGTCGAATAGTTGTTTGGCTTTCTGTAATTGCTGCGCGGCTTTTTCATTTTGGTTTCCGCACGAAATAATACTTGCGGAGAATAGTAATCCAAGTATAAATTTATTCATGGTGGCGAATTTATAAAAACGTTTATATTGATCCTCTTTGTACGTCTTTCACTCCTTTTACTGTTTTGAGCTTTTTAATCAGCCCGTTCAGTGCCGATAAATCATTTACGGTAACTGTGATATGGCCCTGGAACAGTCCGTCGTTAGAGTCTATAGAAATACTTCTCATCGCTACATTTTTCTCTTTTGAGATAATAGAAGTTATGTTGGTAACTATTCCTATATCGTCGTTTCCTACGACCCGGAGTACGGTTACATATTGCGAACCTTGTTTTCCCGACCAGCGTGCGTTAATGATGCGGTAACGAAAACGGCTGAACATTTGAGGTGCATTCGGACAATCTTTACGATGTACTTTTATGGTACCCTGGGTAGACACAAAACCGAAAATATCATCTCCATAAATAGGATTGCAACATTTGGATAGAGTATAATCCACGCCTTTCAGATTACTTCCGATAACGAGTTCGTCCTCTTTTGTCTCGGATGTCAGAACATATTCTTCGGCTGTACGGGTTTCGAAAGTTTCTTCTTTTTCTTTCCCCATTTCCAGGTATTTCTCTATGATGTCATTGACATCGAGACGTTCCTCAGCCAGTTCCCGATAAAAATCTGTTACGGTTTTGTAACCTGTTTTTTTGATAAGACGCATGAGAATGGCATCATCCATCTCTATTTTCCGGTTCTTGAATCTTCGTTGCAGTAATTCTTTTCCGAATTCCGCTGCTTTATTTAAAGCTTCGTTCAGAGCCTGTTTTATTTTTATCCGCGTTTTGGAGGTGGTCGCGATATTTAACCAGTCCTGTTTTGGTGTCTGGGTGGGAGAAGTGAGAATTTCTATCGTATCGCCGCTTTTAAGCTGATATTTAATAGTCTGGTTTTTACCGTTCACTTTTCCGCCCACGCATTTACAGCCCAGTCTTGTATGTATGAGAAAGGCAAAATCAAGGATTGTAGCCCCCAATGGCAATTTGTATAAGTCTCCCTTAGGTGTAAAGACAAAGACTTCCTTGTCATATAGGTCCATACGGAAATCTTTCATTAGTTCCAATGGACCAGAGTCTGCCGTTTCAAGAACTTCCCGGACATTGTTCATCCAATCGTCCAGTCCCTTTTCACTTTTTAGTCCTTTATACTTCCAGTGCGCAGCCAATCCCCGTTCTGCGATCTCGTCCATTCGCTTGGTGCGTATCTGCACTTCGACCCATCGGTTTTCAGCCCATACGGTTATATGTAGCGATTCATAACCGTTTGATTTAGGGATGGAAAGCCAGTCTTTCAGACGTTTTGGATTTGGCTGATACATATCCGTAATAATGGAATATACTTGCCAGCATTCGGCTTTTTCGTGTTCCGTAGGAGTATCCAGCACTACACGGATGGCAAAAAGGTCGTATATATCTTTAAGCTCCGCTTTTTGTTTCTTCATCTTGTTCCAGATGGAGAATATGGATTTTGTGCGGCCTTTTATTTCAAATGAAAGACCCGCTTCTTCCAGTTTTTTTTGGATAGGAGCTATGAAATCTGCAATAAACCGGTCTCTTTCTCTTTTGGTCGCATTGAGTTCATGAGCTATTTTCGAGAATGTTTCCCGGTTGGTATATTTAAGAGAAAGATCTTCCAGTTCCGATTTGATACCATATAATCCCAGACGATGAGATAGTGGTGCATATAAATATGAAGCTTCGCAGGCCACATCATACCGAAATTTTTCGTTCGGATGATGGTTAATCATTCTCATGACGCAAAGCCTGTCTGCGATCATTATGATAATAACCCGTACATCTTCGGCGAAAGTAAGCAGAAGTTTCCTGAAATTATCACTTTCGACTGCTGCTTGTTTTGCGTACAGGCTTTTTGCTTTCATGAGGCCCCGGATAATTTTTGTAATATCTTCGCCGAATTCTTGTTCTATCTCTTCTATTGACATGAATTCGGAAACGACCAGGTTATATACCAGTACAGATACCAGCATACTTCTTTCGTAACCTACTTTTTGGGCTAAAATCAGAGCTGTGTTTATATTGCGCAAAGCCGGATTCAATCCATGTTTATCTCGTTGATAATGGCCAGTTTTTACCGCTTCGCTAATCAGTTTCCTGATGTGGGTAAAATCTTCCTGCGTTGACACGTTACGGGTGCAACGGCATAGTTCCCGGTAACTGTTCAGGAAAGTATTTTTTTCTTCTTCGGTAAAGTAGTTGTTACTTGCCATAATATCTCTTTCTTTCATGAAATATGCATCAAATATATATTTTTTCTCTTAAATGAGTATGAAAATTAAGAGCTTTTATGTAGATTTGAATGCTTATTTTAACTTTAATCATAATTAATATATATCATGTATTCTTCAGAAGATTTGCAATTATTAGCCTCTAAGGGCATAACCGAAAAACAGATAGAAGAACAACTCTGTTGTTTTATGAAGGGTTTTCCTTTTTTGAAAATAGATGCTTCGGCCTCAATCGGTAACGGGATTTTGTCGGTGTCTCCCCAAGAGGCCGGAACATATTTGAATGTTTGGGAACAATATCTGAATGAGAATCATAAGATAGTAAAATTTGTCCCAGCATCGGGTGCGGCAAGCCGTATGTTCAAAAACTTGTTCGAATTTACATCTGCCTCGTATGATGTACCTACTACCGAGTTTGAGAAAAAGTTTTTTAAAGATATCCGAAAATTTGCTTTTTATTCCGACCTGAATGCCGTATGCAAGAAAAATAATGGTCATAGTGTTGAAGAACTTATGGTATCGGGAGAATATAAGGCTGTAGTTTTAAATCTTCTGGAAGAAAAAGGACTTAATTATGGTTTTTTACCTAAAGGCATGCTTAAATTTCATCATTACGACAATGTAGATCGTACAGCTATGGAAGAGCATTTGGCCGAAGGAGCCATGTATGCTGCTAATAAAAGTAAAGAGGTAAATGTTCATTTTACAGTTTCGCATGAGCATATGCCGTTTTTTAAAGAATTGGTTGCAAAAAAACAAGCCCTATATGAAAAAGAATTCGGAGTAAAATACGATATTGGTTTTTCGGAGCAAAAACCTTCTACCGATACTATTGCAGCCGATATGGATAACGAACCATTCAGGGAAAACGGGAAATTGGTTTTTCGCCCTGGTGGACACGGAGCTTTAATTGAGAATCTGAATGATATAGATGCAGATGTTATATTTGTAAAAAATATAGATAATGTAGTTCCGGACAGGTTGAAAGATGAAACGGTTTATTATAAAAAATTAATAGGAGGGGTTCTTATCAGTCTTAAACAGAAGATTGATAATTATGTCCGGTTACTTAAAAGCGGAAAATATACGATGGACGATTTACGTGAGATGATAGAATTTATGCATCGCAGATTATTTATACGTAATCCGGAAACAAAAAATCTGGAAGATGGTGAACTGGCTCTTTATTTGTTGAAAAAATTAGATCGTCCGATTCGTGTCTGTGGTATGGTAAAAAATGTAGGAGAACCGGGTGGAGGACCGTTTTTGGCATATAATGAGGATGGAACTATCTCTTTGCAGATTTTGGAGAGTTCACAGATAGACGTTAATAATCCCCGTGCAAAAGCACAATTTGAATCTGGAACTCATTTTAATCCGGTAGATTTGGTCTGTTCGGTAAAAGGAGTGGATGGAAAATTTGATTTGCCGAAGTATGTTGACAAAAATACAGGTTTCATTTCATATAAATCAAAAGGAGGCAAAGACTTGAAAGCGTTGGAGTTGCCGGGATTGTGGAATGGAGCTATGAGCGACTGGAATACATTGTTCGTAGAAGTGCCTATCGAAACTTTTAATCCTGTAAAGACCGTGAACGATTTGTTAAGGGATCAACATCAATAATATAATAAAAGGCGATAATCACTGTGGTTATCGCTTTTTTTGTGTACTTTTGGCACTATAACTAGAAATAACTTTATGAGATTTGATGAATTAGATTTAGAAGAAAGTGTTTTACAGGGATTAGATGCCATGAATTTCAGGGAAACTACGCCTGTGCAGGAACTCACTATACCCGTTATTTTGAAAAAAAGAGATTTGATTGCGTGCGCTCAGACCGGAACAGGAAAAACAGCTGCTTATATACTT
Source organism: Barnesiella propionica (assembly GCF_025567045.1). Classification (NCBI taxonomy): domain Bacteria; kingdom Pseudomonadati; phylum Bacteroidota; class Bacteroidia; order Bacteroidales; family Barnesiellaceae; genus Barnesiella; species Barnesiella propionica. The sequence goes on from NZ_JAOQJK010000002.1 coordinate 327,521, forward strand.
CCGCTATTGAATTTGCTTATAAAAGAGAAACCGGCGAAGGATGCTATACGTGCCGTTATTGTTGCTCCAACCCGAGAACTTGCTCAACAAATAGATATGCAGTTTGAAGGTTTTTCTTATTTTCTTCCTATTTCGACTGTCGTTATATCGGGAGGAGGAGACGGTGCTTCCTGGGATCAGCAAAAGAGAGGACTGAATATGGGGGCCGATATTATTATTGCAACTCCGGGCAGGTTGCTTTCTCATATGAAAATAATGAATATTGATTTTTCGAAAGTTCAGTATTTTATTCTGGATGAAGCGGACAGAATGCTGGATATGGGTTTTTACGATGATATCATGCAAATAGGAAAGAGTTTGCCGGTAGACCGTCAGACGATCCTTTTTTCTGCGACAATGCCACCTAAAATCCGCCAACTGGCCAAAAATATATTGCGTGATCCTGTGGAAATAAATGTAGCGATATCAAAGCCGAACGAAGCTATCGTACAAAGCGCATACATATGTTATGAACCTCAGAAAATGGGAATTATAGAGGATTTGTTCCAGAAACCCTCTGGAAGTAAAACGATCATTTTTGCTTCATCCAAACTAAAAGTGAAAGATTTGGCATATACTTTGAAAAAGAAGAAACTGAAAGTGGCAGCTATGCATTCCGATCTGGAGCAATCTCAACGGGAAGAGGTTATGCTGGATTTTAAGAATAATAAAATAGATATACTGGTTGCTACAGATATAGTATCCAGAGGTATCGATATCGATTCGATAGGGTTAGTCATAAATTATGATGTGCCTCATGATCCAGAAGATTATATTCACCGTATAGGCCGTACGGCACGTGCTAATGCTGAAGGGGCAGCCATAACTTTTGTGTCGGAAAAAGACCAGAGTAAATTTCATCGGATAGAATCATTTATCGGGCGGGAAATTGATAAAGCAGTTTTGCCAGAAGGTTTGGGTGAAGCCCCTGAATATGCTCCCGAGAAGAGAAGAGGTAGTAATTACGGAAGAAGAGGGTCGAAACATGGTGATAATAGGGGCAGAGGACGTGCAGACCGTGCGCGGAATGAGCATTCCAAACATTTTAGAAAAAAAACGGATAATAATGATTCTGTATCGGGAAACGATGAAAGCCAGGGAAGTTATCCTAAGAATAAAAAACGCTATTATCGCCCGAAACGTAATACAAATAACGACACTGGGAAAAAAGATTAACCAGATTGGTAAAAAAATAACGCATCTATATGCTTTAATGTACCCAGATAATTTTGCAAATCCTAAACTGTAGTATAATTACAATATATGGAAATAAAAAACATGGCGGAGCCTGCTTACCATGTTTTGATAGGGGAATAAAATCAATAATCGCTTTATCGGATTGCAGAAATACATTTGATTCATTGTTATTATTGCCTTTTAATCTATAATGATTTTGTATAACTGTCCGTCAATAATTTGATAACAAAAGTTATTCATTTGTACTTCCTTTCTGTTTTTATAAAATGCTCGGTATTGCAGGCTACTGGGCACTTTTGTATTGTGATAATATTGACACGCATATTATACGCGAAAAAGTGTCACTAATAAACGCTAAAAAATCAATTGAATTTTGTTAAAGTGTATAAAAATGGTCAATTAGGAAACTGATTGACCATTTTTTATTTTGCTGATATTCAGTATAATGCGATAAAATATGAAACTATTTATCATTTTTAGTGCAAATTTGCCACTCAGTGTAGTACTATATCCATATAAAAATGGAATATGCTACAATTTGAGTCACTTTTACATTTGATAGATACCTTGCATACTGAGGAGGAATGCAGGCAATATCTTGAAGATGTCAGATGGAATGGAAATCCTGTCTGTCCTCATTGTAGTAGCATTTCAGATAAGCTCTAATATATGAACTTGTCGAGAAAGGAACTACAATAGTTTCGGACGGTTGGCAAGGGGTTATATTCATGAAGTTGTAGACCATAGTCATGGAGAATACATAAAGCATGGTTTCCATGCCAATTCGATTGAAGGATTTTGGAGTCAATTGAAACGTGGCATATTAGGAATATACCATTTAGTAACGCCAAAGTATTTAGCAAAATATTGCTATGAATTTGCATTGAGATATAATACAAGAGATATATCAGACGGTAACAGGTTTAGCCAATTCATTATCTTTGCAGATAAAAGATTAAGATATTGTGAATTAGTGTATCCGTAATTTTGCAATTAATGGCAGCTCATGTATAGAACGCATAAACAAATTCATTATCTTTGTAGTGTCTTAGCAATGAGACATACATAGTAAATGGAAAGCGTTTAGCTTATTCCTCATTGATGAATCTGGACAATTCAATCTGTGTTGAGGGATTAAGAAAGATACGTTCTCCTTTGGTTTCGTATATGTACAAAAACATATAAGAGCCAAAGGCGTGAGCTGTTTTCTTATGTTCAACACAGGTTTGTCCAGAACCTATCAATGGCGTAAGTTAACAGTCTTGCGCCTTTCCTGTATTTGATAACTCCTTTTTGGGACTGGAAGGAAAGAAAACTTATTTAATATGAAAAATTATTTTTGTGAGAAATGCAAAACGCTTGTAACAAGTAACCAGCCACCGTATCCACATAATTGTCCAAGTGGAGGGAATCATAAATGGACGGATTTAGGAGAAATTGGCAATGATACTTATCAGTGCGGGAAATGCGGACTTGTTGTAAAATCAAAAAATATGCCATATCCGTTTAGTTGTCCCAATGGTGGAACTCATCAGTGGAATAAACTTTAGAATAACTTGAAAATGTCTGATTATGAGGAAATCGTTATTGACTGGTCAAAGAGACATAAAATTGACACAGTTGATGATATTAAAAAAATTGATACAGATAAAACAAACGTCCTGTATCAATTATATGGCGACCATCACATTTATGGCAGAGATACGTTGTTGTACATTGGCATTTCCACCTATGCGGATAATCGAATTAAAGCGCATTTGAATGGAATTTTTGGCTATGTGAATAATCTTAGCGTGTCATTTGGCAAAATAGAGCATTATAATGATAGCTTAGAGATACCTGAATCTATCTTGATTGCATGTCATAAGCCAAGTTATAATAAGGAGTTTATCCATGATATATCTCCACAAGCTAAGGTGCATAAAATTATCATAATAAACAATGGTAATAATGAAGCATTGAAAACTTGTTGCACCAATTTTTGGTGGTTAAATTGATGATATGTTGAAACTGAAAAGCCAAGCTACTATAAATGTAGTTTGGCTTTTTTTTGTTGTAAAAGTAGTATACATTACAAAGGATTAAAAACACAAAGCATTTTGGTACATCAAAGTATATAGATGCGTATTTTTATTTTGGTTGTCTTATTCTTGCCAGGAATCTCACTTATGACAAAACCGAAAATAATATTAAGAACAATATCAGAAATAATATTATATTAATAAACAATTAAATGATAAATCCGCCTTATTTTGAATTATTCTTAAACCATTAACATAATTAATACGTTTTTCTTATCGGTTACTTTTTTTGTTATAACTTCGCTAAAAAATAAAATAAAGAATATGAAAATCGGTTCAATTCCTTTCAGGCCTATAACGATAGCCGATAAAGAAATTATTACCAGTTATACTTTTTTTTCCAATTTACGAAATTGTGATTTTTCATTTGCCAATATATGCAGTTGGCGTTTTTTATATGATAGTGAATTTGCTGTTGTGAATGATCTGTTATTAATCAGGTTTTGGATTGACGAAGGAAGAGTGGCATATATGATGCCGGTAGGCTCAGGCAATATAGTGCAGGCAATTCGGGAGTTGGAACAAGATGCCGAAAGACAGGAGCATGCCCTGTGTATTTTGGGAGTATCGTCCGACTCGAAAAATTTTCTTGAATCAGTTTTTCCCCAGGAATTTAAATTTATTCCCGAGCGTGATTATTACGATTATATTTATCTTAGAGACGATCTGATACGTTTAGCAGGTAAGAAGTATCAGTCTAAACGCAATTTTATAAATCGTTTTATGCAGGCATATCCGCAATATTCTTTTACAGCTATAACTCCGGAAATAGTTCCGCAATGTCTCGAACTGGAATCGGTCTGGTGTAAGGAGAACGGATGTGAAGAAGATGAAGCATTATTGAACGAGCGACGATCTATGACTTTTGCTTTAAATCATTATGAGGAGTTGGACATATTAGGGGCCGCTTTGTGGGTAGACGGCAAGATTGTGGCTTTTACTTATGGTGCACCGATTAACGGAGACACGTTCGGCGTACATGTCGAGAAAGCCGATACGACGATAGAAGGGGCTTATCAGGTAATCAATAAATTGTTTGCGGAACTTATCCCTGAAAAATATATTTATATCAATAGGGAAGAAGATCTTGGCTTGCCGGGATTGAGAAAATCCAAACTTTCTTATCATCCTTATATTTTGCTGGAAAAATATGCAGCGATAAAATTCAGAGAATAATGGAAAAGCAACAAGTAATAGATTTATGGCAAACTTGTTTTCAGGACGATGAAAGCTTTGTGTCTCTTTATTTCAGCCGGGTATATAAAGATGAAAACACAATAGGCTATTCTGAAAATAATAAATTGGTCTCGGTATTACAAATGATTCCTTATACGATGACTTTTCATAAAACGGAAATAAAGCTGGCTTATATTTCAGGTGCTGCTACATCCCCTGATTTTCGGGATCGTGGTTTAATGACCAGATTACTGGGTGATGCTTATAAGACAATGAGAGAACGTGGTATACCTCTTTCTGTACTTATTCCTGCCCAGCCCTGGCTGTATGGCTATTATGGACGTATGGGATATTCTCCGGTTTTTTACCAGAAGGTGGAACGATATACTTCTGTTCATAATTTTCATGAAATGCCTGGTTTCCATCGTGCAGATGTTTCGAAAAAAGAAATATATGTTTTTTTCGACCGGATGATGAAATGTCGCCCTTGTTGCGTACAACATACGTTTGAGGATTTCGAAGTAATTTGTGATGATCTGGAACAAAGTGGGGGAGAGCTCGTTGCTATGGCCGACGATTTAAACAATATCGTCGCATTGGCATTCGTTCAGGTACATGACGGAGAAGCATGGATAATTGAATCTCTTTATTCCCATGATAAAATAAAAGATATATTAATGGGAGAGGTTACACGTATTTTTCCTGGTATGTCTTTAAATCTGATAATTATACCTTCAGTAAATACTACTGATAATGTAAGATTCGGAATGGCACGGGTTATTGATGCGGAAAAATTACTGGGATTAGTAGCTGCTGCTTATCCTTATTTTAAATGTACGATACGCTTATCGGATGATATACTTTTGGAGAATAATGGTTTTTTTGTAATTTCGAATGGTAAATGTTTTATTATCGATGAAAAAGATATAGAACCCGATTATGATATAAATATCGAAACATTGGCTTCTATGTTGTTTGGGGATAATCATGTGGCAGAATTATTGTCGTTTCCGTCTCAAAGACCTTATATGAGCTTGATGTTGAATTAATTATTTTTTTAATACTGATGAATATGAAAAAGATTCTTGTGTTCGTTTTATTATTTTCCGGTCTTTTATTGGCAGGAAGTTGTTCCGGAACTGGCAAAAACAAAGAAGTTGCTCAAAATAGTACGGAACAGGCTATTAATGAGAAAGTTCTTGTAAAACCTTTATCACAAACCGAATTCTTACAAAAAGTTTCGGATTATGCCAGTAATCCGGATGACTGGAAATATCTGGGTGATAAACCTTGTGTTATAGATTTTTATGCTACTTGGTGCGGACCTTGTCGTCAGATGTCTCCTATCATAGAAGAACTGGCGGGAGAATTGGAAGGAAAAGTTATATTTTATAAAGTAGATGTAGATCAGGAGCCTGAACTGGCCGGAGCTTTTGGCATTCAGAGTATACCTACTTTCGCATTATGTCCCATGGAAGGGGAACCGCATTTTATGATGGGGGCTATGGATAAATCGGCTTTCAAGGAAGCGATAGAAAAGTATCTTCTGAAATAGGTTTATTATATTTAAGAACAGGTAGTTAATACATAAACAGAAAATCTTGTTTGATTAATTATCCATCATTCTAAAATGATGGATAATTTTTTATTGATTAGTTCATTAAATTTTGTATATACTCGAAATCTTTACACTTTAATAAATGTTCAGGAATTTCTTTCTCTATTTTCTGAAATTCAGGTTTATATATTTCAAAAAGTTTTTCTATTTTATTTTTGTAAAAATATTCGTCATAAAAATGATAAGTATCATATATTTCACGGCTAAATTTGTTTACTAACAAATGATATGCTTTGTCATTTTCTCCGCGAATCAATAATAATTCATATTTTTTAGATTCGTCTTTATTATCAATAAGTTCTCTTTTTATCATTTTGACATTATTAGCCATTCCCCACAATTTAAAAAATAGGATGACCGGGAAGATCGCTAAAATAATGCTTACTACAGTGCGTATTTCATGCATAGCCTTAAATATTTATATAATTGATAATTTCAGGATACATTTTGTATCTGATAGTATTTTAAACAGGGAAAGACTATCGACAATAAATCGGGTTACAATGTAACGGGTTTCTTAATTTGTGGCAAACAGCTACTCTGATTTTGTGTCTGCCATTTTTTAAAATCTTTCCTTTGAGAGTTGTCATATTGATTAAAAATTAAAAAATAAGCTTTTGTGTCCATTGGCGGACAAAAACTTATTTTTTAAATCAATAAAATGGTGATATTAAAATAAAAAAGCTCTAAATAACAGCTTAAATGGCTGATTTTAGAACCTTTTTATTTTGTCGGGGTACCAGGATTCGAACCTGGGACCCCCTGCTCCCAAAGCAGGTGCGCTAACCGGACTGCGCTACACCCCGTTGCTCTTTTTAAAAGCGATGCAAATATACGGACATTTTTTTTATATGCAATAGTATTCCTTTATTTTTTGGAAAAAATCTTTTATCAATCCTTATTGTTTTACCCGTGAATTTATTATAATTTTGCACAGTTATTGTCTTATGTTTATTGATTCTGAATGGATAATAAAGAAAGAATACTAGTAAGAAAACTTATAAATAAAAATATATGTACAGAACTAAAACTTGTGGAGAATTACGCCTTTCGGATGTAGGTCAAAAAGTTACGTTGGCAGGTTGGGTACAACGCAGCCGTAAAATGGGCGGTATGACTTTCGTCGATTTACGGGATCGTTACGGTATAACTCAGCTCGTATTTAATCAGGAAAATAACTCTGGATTATGGGAGAAAGCCAATAAACTGGGACGTGAATATGTTATCCAGGTAACCGGAATGGTGACGGAACGCTCCAATAAGAATCAAAATATACCTACCGGGGAGATCGAAATAGAAGTTTCGGACCTGATCCAGTTAAATAGTTCTGACATTCCTCCTTTTACAATAGAGGATGAAACTGACGGAGGAGACGATTTACGCATGCAATACCGCTATCTGGATTTACGTCGTCCTTCGGTCCGGAAGAATCTGGAATTGAGGCATAAAATGGCATTTGAAGTTCGTCGTTATTTGGACGAGCAGCATTTTATTGAAGTAGAGACCCCTGTACTTATGAAATCCACTCCTGAGGGTGCACGTGACTTTATTGTGCCTTCACGAATGAATCCTGGCGAATTTTATGCATTACCTCAGTCTCCTCAGTTATTCAAACAATTACTGATGGTTTCGGGATTTGACCGGTATTTCCAGATTGTAAAATGTTTCAGGGATGAGGATCTTCGTGCCGACCGTCAGCCCGAATTCACTCAGATAGACTGTGAAATGTCGTTTGTTGAACAGGAAGATGTTCTTAATATGTTCGAAGGAATGGCAAAACATTTGTTTCGTTATATAAAGAATATCGATTTTACGGAACCGTTTCCACGCATGACCTGGGCAGATGCGATGAAATATTATGGTAGTGATAAACCTGATATCCGTTTCGATATGAAATTTGTCGAAATAAAAGATTTGACCGTAGGACATAATTTCGTTGTATTTGACAGTACTCCTTATGTTGCCGGTATTTGTGCCGAGGGATGTGCTTCTTACACCCGTAAACAGCTGGACGAACTTACGGAATATGTGAAACGTCCTCAAGTTGGAGCAAAAGGGCTTGTATATGTCCGTTGTGAAGAAAATGGAATGTTCAAGTCTTCCGTAGATAAATTTTATTCTCAGGATGATTTAAAAGTGTGGGCGGAACGTTTTGGAGCTAAACCCGGTGATTTGATACTTATTTTGGCCGGAGATAAGATTAAGACTCAAAAAGCTCTTTGTGAGCTACGTCTGGAAATGGGAAACCGTCTGGGATTAAGAGACAAAAACATTTTTGCTCCTTTATGGGTTATCGATTTTCCGCTCTTTGAATGGGATGAAGAGACTCAGCGCTTCTATGCTATGCATCATCCGTTCACATCTCCTAAGCCTGAAGATATTGGTATGCTGGAAAGTAATCCGGGAGAAGTTCGTGCAAATGCTTATGATATGGTTATTAATGGTGTTGAGCTGGGGGGGGGGTCTATCCGTATTCACGATAGTGTATTACAGGACCGGATGTTCCGCGTACTGGGATTCACCGAAGAACAGGCTCAATATCAGTTCGGCTTCCTGATGAATGCGTTTAAATATGGTGCGCCACCGCACGGGGGACTGGCTTTCGGCTTGGATCGTTTCGTTTCCATGTTTGCAGGCCTCGATTCTATCCGGGATTGTATAGCGTTTCCTAAGAATAATTCCGGACGTGATGTTATGAATGGTGCTCCTTCAATTATAGATAATAAACAGTTGGAGGAACTGCATTTAAAACTGGACCTGAAGGATCTGGGTAAATGAAAAATCCGATTATAGCCGACATAATACAAGCGATTGAAATTGTTGCGCCCCCTGCGTTACAGGAGAGTTATGACAATGCCGGTATGCAAGTAGGGAATAAGTTTCTTACAGCATCCGGTGCCTTATTGTGCATTGATGTGACCGAACCTGTCATTGACGAGGCTATCGAACTGGGGTATAATCTTATCATTTCACATCACCCGCTTCTTTTTAAGGGACTAAAGAGCCTGACTGGTAAAAACTATATCGAACGGGTTGTAATGAAAGCTATCCGGCATGATATTGCTATTTATTCTGCCCATACAAATTTAGATAATGCATGGAACGGAGTTAATTTCAGAATGGCTGAAAAACTCGGTTTGAAAGACATATCAGTATTAGATCCGGTAAAGGGTAAGTTAGTGAAACTTGTGACATTTGTTCCTGCAGAATATGTTGATAACGTGTCGAATGCTTTGTTCGATGCCGGGGCCGGACATATAGGCAATTATGATCGTTGCGGTTTTCGTAATGAAGGAAAGGGAAGTTTCCGGGCAGGAAACGGTTCGCATCCTTTTTGTGGAGAAGTAGGAGAGATGCATGTGGAACCGGAGATCCGGATAGAGGTCGTATTACCTTCCTGGAAAGAAGACAATGTAGTTCAGGCCTTACGATCGGCACATCCATATGAAGAACCTGCTTATGATGTGATTTCTCTGCAAAATTCCTGGGAACAGGCCGGATCCGGAATAATAGGTTGTCTGGAAAACCCCATGGAAGAAATGGTATTTCTTCAACATATCAAGGATGTATTTTCAGTAGGTTGTGTCCGGTATTCTCCGTTAAAAAAAGAACCGGTACGCCGTATCGCTCTTTGTGGAGGAGCTGGTGCGTTCCTGATACCTCAAGCTTTAAACGCCGGAGCTGATGTGTTCCTGACAGGAGAAATAAAATATCATGATTATTTCGGTTATGAGGGCCGTATTTTATTAACAGAAATAGGGCATTATGAAAGTGAACAATATACAAAAGAAATATTTTGTGATATTATTCAAAAAAAATTCCCTACATTTGCAACTCAATATACTAAGGTAGAAACAAATCCTATAAATTATTTGTAAGCACATGGCTACTGATAAGACAAAAGTTGAAAAAGAATATACAGTGGAAGAAAAACTGAAAGCACTGTACGAATTACAAACGATGCTCTCTGAGATTGACCGTATCAAGACTTTAAGAGGGGAACTTCCTCTTGAGGTTCAGGATCTTGAGGACGAAATCGTGGGACTCGAAACTCGTATCCAGAACTTCCATAAGGAAATAGAAGAGCTAAAGGCTGCCGGTGTCGCCAAGAAAGTGGAAATTCAAAATGCTCAGACACTCATAGATAAATATACCGCTCAGCAAGATAATGTGAGAAATAATCGTGAATTTGATTTTTTGTCTAAAGAAATTGAGTTTCAAACCCTTGAAATCGAACTTTGTGAAAAGAGAATCCGCGAATTTGCCGCTGCTCAGCAATCTAAGAACGAAGAAGTCATTGCTTGTCAGGAAACATTGCAGGACCGGAAACATATCTTAGGTGAAAAGAAAAGCGAATTGGAAGAGATCGTGTCGGAGACTAAACAAGATGAAGAGAAATTACGTGAAAAGGCTAAAAAAATAGAAGCACGCATAGAGCCACGTTTGCTTTCTGCTTTTAAACGTATCCGTAAAAATGCCCGTAATGGTCTGGCCGTTGTATATATACAACGTGATGCTTGCGGAGGTTGTTTCAACCGTATTCCGCCTCAGAGACAACTGGATATCAAGATGCGTAAAAAAATTATCGTATGTGAATATTGCGGACGTATTATGATCGATCCCGAATTGGCCGGAGTAGCTGAAAAATTAGCAGAAAAAGAAAAGTAAGTTAAGAGTTTATATTAAATATCGGTAAGCCGGAAAGTATGTGATTATTTTTCCGGCTTATTTTATATAAAGCAGAATAATATGATTTTAGGTACATTGGAAAACAGCAAACGTATAGAATTGCTTCATCCGGCCTTTAAAACTCTTTTCGAGTATGTGAAATCTCATAATTTTTTGAAAGAAAAGGAGACCTGCGTAAAATTAGACGGAGATAACCTTTACATAAATAATTCAGAGTCGGAGCTAAGAGATAAAAGAGAAATCCAGCTTATTGAAGTTCATCGTAAATACATTGATGTACATATTCCTTTGGACAAGATGGAAACGATAGGATGGAAGCCTCTTTCCAAATTATCTGGAGAGAAAGATGTTTATAACGAAGAAAAGGATTTCATTTTTTATGAAGCGTCTTGTGATACTTATGTTGATGTATGGCCCGGTCAATTTCTTATCATATATCCTGAGGACGGTCATGCTCCTATTATAGGTAAAGGAAAGATCCGGAAATTATGTGCTAAGGTCAGGATTATAGAATAGTATTAGAAGCATCTTGTACGTATATCATAAAAAAGCCGTAAATAATTTACGGCTTTTTTATGATTATCAGATAGAAGTATTATTTCTTTTCTGCATTCATACTTGCTTTTATTAGATAACCGATAAGTAATAAATATATTATTAAACCTACAGCCTGGAGGGCTCCTTCGCTCATCTCATTGTTATATTCGAAACCGGCAAACCGTATACAGGTACTTACAACTCCCATTAAAGCACCTCCTGCAATGAATCCGGACGCGAGTAACGTTCCTTTGTCCAGACGGGCTTTATTGACTTTTTCATCTTTACTTCGTGTACTTACATACCAGCTTACAAATCCTCCGATAACCAGCGGGGTGTTCAGTTCCAATGGAATGAACATTCCTAAAGCGAATGCCAATGCAGGAATTTTAAAGAATGTAAGAAGAACGGCAAGTAACGCACCTATACCGTATAATAACCATGGAGCGCCCTTGCCCATCATTAAAGGTTCTATAACTGCAGCCATTGCATTAGCCTGGGGCGCGACGAGGGCATTTTCTCCTGTAAATCCGTAAGTTTTGTTCAACAGGAGTATAACACCTCCCACTGTAGCTGCAGATACGAGGGCCCCCAGGAATTTCCAACTTTCTTGTTTTGCCGGTGTGCTTCCCAGCCAGTAACCTATCTTCAGGTCGGTAATAAATCCTCCCGCCATAGATAGTGCGGTACATACAACGCCTCCGATAACCAAGGCAGCGACCATTCCTGTTGTCCCTTTTAGTCCTATGGCTACCAGTATGACCGAAGCCAGAATCAAGGTCATCAGGGTCATACCCGATACGGGGTTGGTGCCTACAATAGCGATGGCATTAGCGGCTACGGTCGTGAATAGAAATGCTATTATGGCAACAACCAAAAATGCGATAACAGCTTGTGTCAGATTGCCTATCACCCCCAGATAAAAGAAAAGGAAAGTAAGTATGAGGGCGACAATGCTGGCTATAGCTATAAATTTCATTGAAAGGTCGCGTTGTGTACGTGGAACAACTTTTTTTATAGTTTCCGTTTTTCCTTTCAGTTCTTTTGATGCAAGTCCTACCGCACTTTTAATAATCCCCCAAGAGCGTATGATACCTATTACTCCGGCCATGGCGATACCTCCGATACCGATATGACGGGCGTATGTAGTAAATATTTGTTCGGGCGACATCTGATTTACAGTGTTAATAATATCGTTGTTACCTAGTGCCAGTACAATGTCTCCGAAAAAAAGATTAAGCCCGGGTATGATAATGAACCATACGAAAATAGAACCGGCACAAATGATCATACTATATTTGAGCCCTACTATATATCCGAGTCCTAATACGGCAGCACCGGTATTTACTTTGAATACTGTTTTTGCTTTTTCGGCAACTAAATCTCCGAACGGAAGGATGCGGGTCGTGAGAACTTCGCTCCACCAACCGAAAGTAGATAGGAGAAAATCATAAAGACCTCCTATGAGACTAGCAAAAATAAGAGGTTTTGCCTGATTACCTTCTTTTTCACCGGAGATAAGAACCTGTGTTGTAGCTGTCGCTTCGGGAAAAGGATATTTTCCGTGCATGTCCGAAACGAAATATTTACGGAAAGGAATAAGGAACAAAATACCCAGAATTCCACCTAAAAGTGAACTCAGGAATACTTCTATGAAATTCACTGTTACTTCGGGATAACGCGATTGCAGGATGAAAAGGGCCGGTAATGTGAATATGGCTCCGGCTACGATGACACCCGAACAGGCTCCGATAGATTGTATGATGACATTTTCTCCCAAAGCGTTTTTTCGTTTGGTTCCATTTGAGAGCCCTACGGCGATAATGGCGATAGGTATCGCAGCTTCAAATACTTGTCCTACTCTTAAGCCCAGATAAGCTGCCGCTGCTGAAAAAATGATAGCCATGATAATTCCCCAGGATACCGACCATAAATTTACTTCCGGATAGGTACGATCTGGTGACATCACAGGCTCAAACTTTTCACCGGGTTTTAATTCCCGAAATGCGTTATCGGGTAACTCGACGGGTTGTTTTTTGTTTGTTTCCATTCGTATTATTATATTATATTCTTGTTGTTTGTTAAAATTCGAGGCAAGTTAATAAAAAACGGAAATATAACAGATATAACCTCTTCACTTTTTAAAAATATTATAATAGTATTTAGATAAGGATTTCGATTTTTCTGATTAAATTTGTTTTATCAAGAATGAATATATGAAAGAGATAATAGATTTTTTAATCCGGTTACGGGAGAATAATAACCGGGAGTGGTTCCAGGAGCATAAGCCCGAATATGATAAATTGAGAACAGTCTTCATCCGTTACCTGGAAGATTTGCTGCAACAACTGGCTGTATTTGATGATGATATGAAAGGACTTGAGGCAAAGGATTGTTTATACCGCATATATAGAGATATTCGTTTTTCATCAGATAAAACTCCTTATAAAACATATTTTTCCGCCTATATGGCAAAAGGAGGGCGTAAGAGTTTGCGGGCCGGATATTATTTGCATATCGAACCCGGGAATTGTTTGTTGAGCGGAGGAGTGTGGTGTCCTGAACCAAAGTTATTAAAATCTCTTCGTCAGGCTGTTTATGATAATGTAGATGAATTTCTCGGAATCGTTGAAGATGCACGATTCAAAAGAGTGTATCCCGGATTTGAGGGTGAAACACTTAAAATAGTACCCCGTCCTTTCCCGAAGGATTTTGAATACCCCGATTTATTAAAAAGAAAAGACTATGTAGTAATTGGTAGGAAACCAGAGACTTTCTTTTTTAAACCGGATTGGATGAAGAAAGCGGCGGCGGATTTTCAAGTACTGAAACCGTTCAATGATTTTTTAAATTATACTGTAGATGAACTGTATGAGTAATAGGAAAGTTTAGATAATTAGATAAAAGATAAGCGGATTGTATAACAAAATATATAGTCCGCTTATCTTTTATTTGTTTGTCTTATATTTTTAGGTCGTATTATTTTGAAACTCACCTTTAATGAGACGCCTTATAGACCAGTATGCGGGATGCAAGGTATATTTAGGACGTATGTTATTTTCTTTTACCCTGAATAATAACAGGCAAAAAACGGTTTTTAGGAGATGAACTAATGTTGTTCGGTGAATGTTATATTCCATTACCAATTATAATCCGAACAATATGGATACAAATATTCTAAAAATTCTGGGTGATGACCAGGAATACCTGCTGGGGCACATCTGTCGTACTATAGATAAGACTCTTATACATATTCCTTCTCCCCAGATCATTGATAAAATATGGAGTGAGACGGACAGAAACAATCCTACATTGAACAGTTTGCAAGCTTTGATAGGGCATGGGCGTTTGGCACATACCGGATATGTCTCAATTTTACCTGTGGATCAGGGTATTGAACATACTGCAGGTTCTTCTTTTTCTCCGAATCCTATTTATTTTGATCCTGAAAATATTGTAAAATTAGCGATGGAAGGCGGATGTAATGCCGTTGCTTCTACTTTTGGCGTATTAGGTATGGTCGCCCGAAAATATGCGCATAAAATTCCGTTCATCGTGAAAATAAACCACAACGAACTTCTTTCTTACCCTAATTCTTATGACCAGGTTTTATTCGGAACTGTAAAAGAAGCCTGGAATATGGGAGCCGTGGCTATCGGCGCCACTATATATTTCGGATCTCCCGAAAGCCGCAGACAAATTACGGAAATTGCGAGAGCTTTTGCATATGCGCATGAATTGGGTATGGCTACTATTTTATGGTGTTATTTGCGTAACAATGGGTTTAAGAAGGATGGCATCGACTATCATGCATCTGCAGATCTTACCGGACAAGCCAATCATTTGGGGGTAACTATAGAGGCTGATATCGTGAAACAAAAGTTACCTGTGAATAACGGAGGTTTCAAAGCAATTCAATTTGCTAAAAGCAATGATAAAATGTATTCTCAATTATCTTCGGAGCATCCGATAGATATGTGCCGTTACCAGGTAGCCAACGGATATATGGGACGTGTAGGACTTATAAATTCAGGGGGTGAATCTCACGGGGATTCCGATTTGAAAGAAGCCGTAGTAACAGCCGTAATTAATAAGAGGGCAGGCGGTATGGGCCTAATAAGCGGAAGAAAAGCCTTTCAGAAACCTATGAAAGAAGGAATAGAGCTATTACATGCTATACAAGATGTTTATCTGGATACAAAAATTACATTGGCATAGTATCAAATAAAACTCCTCACAAAAAGTGTGAGGAGTTTTATTTGTCATAGTAATTATTTTTTAGGTTGTAGAAAAGATATTAACCACAATAGAACAATTGCGCCGACGACTGAAGTTACCAGACTTCCCCAGAAACCGATGGCTGCAAGTCCGAATAGTCCGAAAATCCATCCTCCCAACACTCCTCCTATTATACCTACGATTAGGTTTACAATAAGACCGAATCCTCCGCCTTTCATTATTCTACCTGCCAGGTATCCCGCTAAAATACCGATAATGATGTACCAAATGAATCCCATAATTTTATACAATTATAAATTAAATACATTGTTTATATAACAGGATTGTCTGTTATTTTGTTCCCTGCTTTGCATGACTTGATAATAATTCGCCACTTATTATGGACTTTTGCCCCATATTTATATTTTAGACCCATTATTAATGCATATATACCGTTCTTTTGGAAAACATTAAAATCGTGTGTTTGTTTGTATAAAAAAGGACGAAAATTATGATTCTTGCAAAAAAACATGAGGAGTTAAAAACACTGTTTTCGCTTAATAAACCTACAGTGTTGAATGATGGTAAGACGGAGATTAATTTCTGCAGTTTCATCCAGAAAAAAGGTGAAGATGAAATGCTGGTTTTCCAAAGTCAGATGAAAGGAGCCGGTTTTTGTTCTGTAAGTGATGATGAAATACAGGAAAACAGAGAATTTGTATATCCTGTATTCCGTCCGGTAAGCAGGAGCAAGTCAAATAGTGCTATCCTTTTATTGCATGGGTTGAATGAACGAAGTTGGGAAAAGTATTTAACGTGGGCCGATTATTTGTGCCGAAATACCGGACGTGCCGTTATTTTGTTTCCCATTGCTTTTCATATGAATAGGACTCCGGGGTACTGGACCAATCCTCGTTATATAATTCCCTGGGTAATGGCCAGAAGACAGCAAATAGCCGATCTCAGTAATTCTACGTTTGTTAATATGGCTTTGAGCAGTAGATTGTCCGAACATCCTGTGCGATTATACATTTCGGGACGGGAGTCTGCATATAACATATGGCAACTTGTAGGGGATATTGTATCGGGTGGACACTTATTGTTTGAAAAGAATACGCAGATAAATATCTTTGCCTATTCTATCGGAGCATTACTTTCACAAGTATTGTTGTTGGCAAATCCGGATAAGCTGTTTGACAGCACAAAATTATTTATGTTCTGTGGCGGATCTATATTTAAACGTATGAACGGAAATGCCCGCGATATTATGGATAAAGATGCATTTTCCCGTGTGCAGGACTATTTTATGCATACATTTACCGATAGAAAAAAGGAGCCTATGCTTTCTCGTTTTCTTAAAAACGATACATTAGAAAATGCTTTCAGAACGATGTTGAAAGCAGAGACATATAAAGAACTCAGGGAGTCTTTCTTTGAAAAAGCAAAATCAAGAATTCATATTTTGGCATTGCAAAAAGATATGGTAATGCCTACCAATGGTATACATGAAGCTGTCGGAGACAATAATTATGATGATATGGTAGAGGAGCTGGACTTTCCATTCCAATATTCACATCAGAATCCTTTCCCTTTGAATAATAATAAAGATAGTTCTTTGATTGATCAGGCGTTTCAGATGGTTTTCGGCCGTGCTGCTTCATTTTTAGCATAAGAATCATTTAAATCATATCTCTACTTTTATTATTGCTATATGTTAATAAATAAAAAAACATTTGGTAATAATAAATTTATTATGACATTTGCATTATTAACAAAACTGTTAAACATTTATGATAACAAAAAAGGATAAAAAAAAGAACACGGAACAGGATATACTCAAAGCTGCCGAAAACGAGTTTCTCGATAAAGGATTCGTAGGAGCGAAAACTACCGAAATAGCGAGATTGGCAGGCGTAAATCATGCCATGTTGCACTATTATTTCAGGACAAAAGAAAATCTTTTCGATGAAATATTTAAACGTAAAGTAAAAATAATGACGAAATCGGTATATGAAGTTATGAATACCGATTTGCCGTTTCTGGATAAATTGGAATATGGAATACGGAAACATTTCGAATTTGTTCTGAAAAATCCCAAGTTACCTTTTTTTCTTTTGAACGAAATTCTTAGAAATGAAACTTTGTCTTACTGGCGCACTAATTATTTTATTCCTAATATCGCTGTATTATTGGATAAACTGGAAGTATTGATTCAAGAGGAAGTAGAAAAGGGAAATATTCGACATATACATGCAATCGATTTAATAACTGATATTATATCACTTAACGTCTTTGTTGTCTGTTTCCAACCTATTATAGATGGTTTAACGGAGAGGTGCGGGATCGGTTATGAAGAATATACCGCTCGCAGATGTGACGAGAATGTTATGCTTATTATAGGGAGATTGAAAAAATAATTTATAAAGAACAAGATATATGAAACTTTTATTGCATAGTCTGGTATTTGGTATCAGTTTTTCATTTTCGGCATATGCTCAATATACCATTGATGAGTGTTGGAAAAAGGCTGAAGAAAATTATCCTATGATAGAACGCTACGGACTTATTGAGCAGAGCGAAAATTATACTTTGTCCAATGCTTCCAAAGGCTGGTTGCCTCAATTCACGCTATCGGCGAAAGCGACATATCAGTCCGATGTCACAAAATTACCTATGAATATTTCAAATATGAACATAAAGACTCCTGATAAAGATCAATATCAGGTTGCGGCTGAGGTCTCTCAGGCTATATGGGATGGAGGGAATATCCGTTCACAAAGAAAGATTGCTCAGGCGTCTTCAGTAGTTGAAAAGAAGCAGCAGGATGTTAATATGTACGCTTTACGTGAAAGAATAAACAATTTGTTTTTCGGTATTTTGTTACTGGACGAGCAATTAAAGCAAAACGCTATTTTACAACAGGACCTGGAACGGCAATTCAATACTATAAGTTCCTATATAGAAAGCGGGATTGCCAATCAGGCTGATTTGGATGCAGTGAAAGTTACACAGTTAAATATTAAACAGCAGAAGGCGGAACTGACTTCCTCCCGAAACGCATATTTACAAATGTTGTCTTCTATGACGGATACCGACATGTCTGCCGGGCTTGTACGTCCTGATGAATTACCTGTATCGACTGAAATCAATCGGCCGGAACTATTTTTGTTTAATGCGCAGCAGTCTTTATACGAACAGAAAAAAAATGCGATCTCTGCGCGTAATATGCCTAAATTCAGTGCTTTTTTTCAAGGCTTATATGGAAATCCGGGTTTGAACATGTTAAAGAATGATTTTGCATTTAATTATGTAGCCGGAATACGTATGTCTTGGAACTTCGGTTCTTTCTATACAAAGAAAAATGATATCCGCCTTATTGAAACTGATAAGCAAAATATAAGTATCCAGAAAGAGACTTTCTTATACAATACTAAGTTGCAAATATTACAGGAAACCAATGAAATAAAAAAATTGAGAATCTTGATGACAGACGATAGTGAAATTATTTTGTTAAGAAAAAATATTGTCAAAGCGTCCGAAGCCAAAGTAGAAAACGGAACATTAAGTGTCAGTGAGTTGCTTCGTGATATTAATTCGGAAAGTCAGGCTGTACAAAATAAGATACTGCATGAAATTCAGTTGCTCAAGGCTATTTACCAGTTAAAAAATACGACAAACAATTAATTACCTTTAGATATATGAATACTCGCAATTTATTAATAGGTTTTGCAGCGATGTCTTTATTCGTCGCTTGTAAGGGGAACGATAACCAATTCGATGCCACCGGAACTTTTGAAGCTACAGAAGTTATCGTTTCGTCCGAAGCTACCGGACGTATTTTAAGATTGGATATAACCGAAGGAGATATTTTGAAAGCCGGAGTCCCTGTGGGAAATATAGATTCGATGCAGCTCTATTTGAAAAAACTGCAATTACAGACAAACAGTAAGGCCGTAGAAAGCAGAAAGCAAAATATAGCTAAACAGATAGCGGCAACTAAAGAACAGATAGCAGTACAAAAAAGAGAACAAAAACGTTTTGAAAAATTATTGTCCAGCAATGCTGCTAATCGGAAACAACTGGACGATATAGAATCACAAATAGCAATATTGGAAAAACAGCTTGCTGCCCAGATATCCAGCCTTGAAAGTAACAATGCCAGTGTCAGCGGTGAAAGTTCGGCTTTGGATATACAGGTAGCACAAATCGAAGATAATCTGACCAAATGCTATATAAACAGTCCCATTTCGGGAACCGTGTTGACTAAATATGCTGAAGCCGGAGAATTTACCACCAATGGTAAACCATTGTTCAAAGTTGCTGATATGGAGAATATGATTTTACGTGCCTATATTACTGCCGACCAGTTAACCAAATTAAAGCAAGGACAGCAAGTTGCTGTTTTTTCCGATTTCGGAGATAAAGCCAAGAGAGAATATAAAGGATATGTCAATTGGATATCCGATAAAGCGGAATTTACTCCAAAAACCATTCAAACCAGAAATGAGCGTGCCAATCAGGTATATGCTGTTAAAATATTTGTAAAAAATGACGGTTATCTCAAAATCGGCATGTATGGAGAATTGAAATTTTAATTATATGGCTGTTGTTCAGGTAAATCATATTACAAAAAGTTATGGCTCTCAGCGAGCTCTTAGTGATATTTCCTTTGACGTTGGAAAAGGGGAATTGTTCGGTATAATTGGTCCGGATGGAGCTGGAAAAACTACGTTATTCCGAATACTTGCTACTTTGTTGATTGCTGATGAGGGAACGGCCAGTATAGGAGGTTTAGACATTTTGAAAGATTATAAAGAGATACGGAGACGAATAGGATATATGCCGGGACGTTTTTCTTTATATCAGGACATGACCGTAGAAGAAAATCTTAATTTTTTTGCTACGGTTTTCGGGACGACAATACGGGAAAACTATTATCTTATAGAAGATATATATAAGCAAATTGAACCTTTTAAGAATCGTATGGCCGGAAAATTATCGGGGGGTATGAAACAGAAACTGGCACTCAGTTGCGCACTAATACATAAGCCGGAGGTATTGTTTCTGGATGAACCGACAACAGGGGTGGATCCTGTATCCAGAAAAGAATTTTGGGAGATGCTCCGGCGTCTGAAAAAACAAGGTATTTCTATTGTAGTTTCTACTCCGTATATGGATGAAGCTTCGTTGTGTGACCGTATAGCTCTGATACAGGATGGAAAATTTATGGGTATCGACACTCCATCCGGTATGATAGAATCTTATACCGAGTCGTTATGGGCTGTGAGTGCAGACCGTATGTCTTCATTGCTTCATGATTTGAGAAAGGAGGCAAATATAAAAAGTTGTTTTGCTTTCGGACAAGTCCATCATATAACCGTAACGTCCGGTTTTTCACCGGATACATTGGAAGATATTTTAAAAAAAGAAGGATATAGATCCGTTAAAATATCACCCATAAAAGCTACGGTTGAGGATTGTTATATGCAACTCGCCAAAAAAGAATGATATGAAAGAACAAATAGTAATACATGCTGATAAACTCACAAAACGATTCGGAGATTTTATAGCCGTGAATGAAATAAGTTTTGAAGTGCACAAGGGCGAAATATTCGGTTTTCTGGGAGCAAATGGTGCGGGAAAAACTACGGCTATGAGAATGCTTTGCGGGCTGTCCCGGCCTACATCAGGAATCGGATTTGTAGCTGGATATGATATCGGTAAAGAACAGGAATGCGTAAAAAAGAATATCGGGTACATGAGCCAGAAATTTTCATTGTATGAAGATTTGAAAGTATGGGAGAATATCCGGCTTTTTGGGGGGATATATGGAATACCGGAAAAAGAAATTTCTATTAAGACACACGAGTTATTGCATCACTTGGGAATGGAAAATGAACGTAATAATCTGGTGCGCAGTCTGCCTTTAGGATGGAAACAAAAACTGGCTTTTTCCGTAGCTATTCTGCATGAACCCAAAATCGTTTTTTTAGATGAACCTACAGGCGGGGTAGATCCAGCCACCCGCCGCCAGTTCTGGGAAATGTTATATGATGCGACCGATCGGGGAATTACAGTATTTGTGACGACTCATTATATGGACGAAGCTGAATATTGTAACCGGGTATCCATCATGGTAGACGGAAGAATAGAGGCACTGGCGAGTCCGGAAGAACTCAAGAGACAATTCGGAACTGATACGATGGAGGACGTTTTCCATCAGTTAGCCCGTAAAGCAACAAGAGGAGAATAAATCATGAAACAATTTTTATCTTTCGTCCGTAAGGAGTTCTATCATATACTTCGTGATAAACGTACCGTGCTTATATTGTTAGGTATGCCGATTGTTCAGATAATTTTATTCGGATTTGCCATAAGTACCGAAGTAAAAAATGCTAGGATAGCCGTATTGGATTCGTCCAAAGACCTGATGACTTCGCAAATAGTTCAAAAGCTTGGTGCAAGTGAGTACTTTACGATTGTGGATGATTTTCACAGCCCGGAGCAGATAGAACCTGCTTTTCAAAAAGGTGAGATAGATATGGTGGTCGTATTTGAAGATCATTTTATCAAAAATCTGCAACGGACAGGGAGAGCCGATATACAATTGATTACTGATGCATCCGATCCTAATACGGCTACAATGGTGGCTAACTATGCAACGAATATTATCGCTATGTACCAACAGGAGCAGATGATGTTTTCAGGTTCCTCCATACAGATTGTACCACAGTTGAAATTACTATATAACCCAGGCATGAAAGGTGCGTATAATTTTGTCCCTGGTGTTATGGGGCTTATACTAATGCTCATATGTGCCATGATGACATCCATTGCCATCGTACGTGAAAAAGAACGGGGTACTATGGAAATACTATTAGTTTCTCCTTTAAAGCCTATATTTATTATATTGGCTAAGGCTGTTCCTTATTTTACATTGTCTTGTGTGAACTTGTGTACGATACTTCTACTTTCGGTATATGTTTTGGGGGTTCCGGTTGCCGGAAGTATTTTCTGGCTTGCTGTATTATCGCTTATTTTTATTTTAGTATCTCTTTCTTTAGGGTTGCTTATATCGACAATAGTAAAAACACAGGTAGCAGCAATGCTGGCCTCCGGTATGGTTTTGATGATGCCGGTTATGCTGCTGTCGGGTATGATGTTTCCTATAGAGAGTATGCCCTGGCCGCTACAATGGCTGTCCAATATTATTCCTGCCCGTTGGTATATAGTATCGGTAAAGAAAATTATGATAGAAGGATTGGATATCTCATTCGCATACAATGAATTGTTTATATTAAGCGCAATGGCGGTATTATTAATGGCGGTAAGTCTCAGGAAATTTAAAAATAGATTGGAATAATATGATAATCAAATATTTGATAGAAAAAGAATTCAAACAATTTACGAGAAATGTATTTCTTCCTAAATTGGTATTCATCATGCCTTGTGTTATGCTCTTGATCCTTCCTTGGGCTGTAAGTATGGAAGTAAAAAATATCAATCTTGCAATAGTCGATAAGAGCAATAACCAATGGTCTCATCGGTTGGCGGAAAAAATTTCAGCGTCAGAATATTTTATATTAAAATCGGTAAATGATTCTTATGACAATGCATTAAATCAAATCGAAGAAGGAACGGTGGATGTCATACTTGAAATATTACCCGATTTCGAACCTGTTCTGATTAAAGAAGGAGCAGTCCCCATGCAGATATCGGTAAATGCGGTGAATGGAACAAAAGGTTCTTTGGGCGGTTCTTATCTTGTCAACATCATAACGGATTTTGGCAATGAGATTAAGAATGAAATAAAGGCCGACGTATCCAATCCTCTTATCCATGTAATTACACAAAATAAGTTTAATGCGGAATTGAATTATAAGGATTATATGGTTCCGGCCTTAATGGTTATGTTGTTGACTATGCTTTGTGGCTTCTTGCCGGCTCTTAATATTGTGAGTGAGAAAGAAATAGGAACTATAGAGCAGATCAATGTTACACCTGTTACCAAAGCCGTTTTTATTTTGTCAAAACTCATTCCATACTGGATCATCGGTTTTATTGTTCTTACCATAGGAATGATTATTGCCTGGCTTATCTACGGTCTTATACCATTAGGAAATCTGCTGACTATATATGCCGGAGCAATCGTATATGTATTGGTCGTTTCCGGTTTTGGTTTGGTAATATCCAATTATTCCGGAACCATGCAACAAGCTATGTTTGTCATGTTCTTTTTTGTTATGATTCTTTTACTTATGAGCGGTCTTTTTACACCTATAACCAGTATGCCTCACTGGGCGCAGGTGATTACAATATTTAATCCTTTGAAATATTTTATTCAAATTATGCGTTGGGTGTATTTGAAGGGAAGCGGCTTTACCGATCTCATTACACAATTCGGTGCATTATTTTCATTTGCTTTATTTTTTAACGGATGGGCTGTTCTTAGTTATAAGAAAAGTGCCTGATATAATAAAAAGAGACAAAGGTGTGAATATTACACATACCTTTGTCTCTTTTTATATGTAAATATCATACGGGGATAACTCCGATACCGGGTCTGTCGGGTATTTTTACTTGCCCATTTACAATCTTTATACCGTCAAACCGGTCGTTAGAAATAAGCAGGTTTCCGTCCAGATCGGCCCAATCCATTAATGGCGATAATTGTGCGGCGGCTGTAACGGCACATGAAGTTTCGGTCATACAACCTACCATCAACTTCATGTTCAATGCACGTGCCAGAGTTACCATTTTATAAGCTTCATGCATTCCGGTACTTTTCATTAATTTTATATTTATGCCGTCATATACACCGTAAGCTCTTTGTACGTCGGGCAGACGTTGTAAAAATTCATCAGCGATAATAGGCAAAGGGCTACGTTCTTTTATCCAGGCCGTTTCGTCTATTTTTTCTTTTGGCATAGGCTGTTCTACAAACAGACAATTCCGTTCACTCAACCACTGGATCATCTCCAACGCTTTTTCTTTATTATCCCAGCCCTGATTCGCATCCACGCATATGGGGCGATCGGTGACAGAGCGGATTATGTTGACCAGTTCTTTATCATTGTCCAATCCCATCTTTATTTTTATAACATTATAAGGAGAGGCTTCTTCTATTTTCTGCCGTACGATTTCTGCTGTATCTATCCCTATAGTAAATGATGTATCCGGTGCTTTTTCAGGAGTGAGACCCCAAATCTTATACCATGGTTGTTGCATGATTTTGCCCAAGAGGTCATGCAGGGCTATATCTATAGAGGCCTTTGCCGCCCTGTTGTCCGGTGCTGCCGAATCTACATAATCCAGTATTTCTTCCAACCTGAAAGGGTCGGTAAATTGGCTTAAATCCAGGCTACTAAGGAATTTACAGACAGACACTTGTGTTTCGCCCAGATAGGGAGGCATGGACGATTCTCCATAGCCTATAATTCCGTCATATTCGAGTTGAACCAATACATCGGGGGTATGTGTCCGGGAATTCTTTGCCAGATTGAAAGCATGACGTAATTTAAGATCGTAAGGTTCAAAGCTTAGATTCAATTTTCCTGATGATCTTTTTTTCTTTTCCGTACTACAGGCTGTCAGTAGTGTTCCTGATGTTCCGGCTGCTAATATCCCTATACCTGTTGCTTTTAAAAAATTTCTCCGATCCATAATATATTCTTGTTGATGATACAATCATTCTGTTATTTCCGGTCAAAATACCAGTCATGATCTTTTACCTGAATGATTCCCGGTGTATTTAATGCCGTTTTTATTCGCGTTGTGCTTAGAAAAGGTGTAGTAAGGTAGTTTTGAGCAGACGGGTCTACACTATTGATTTTTACATAACCAGAAGAATGGATATATTCTCCGTTACGAAGATACATCGCTACATGAGTTACCCGTCCGTTTTCATTGCCAAAAAAAAGTAAATCACCTAATTGACATTCTTTCCATTTTTCCGGAATATTTTTATTTCCGGCGAGCGCTTGTTGAGATGCATCCCGGGACAGAATAACACCGTTTGCGAAATAATTCGTTTTTACGAATCCCGAACAGTCTACTCCTTTGACAGATGTGCCTCCCCATAGATATGTGACGCCCATCATGGAACGGGCTGTTTTTTCAATTTTATTCATATCTAACGGCTGTGACGCCCATTTGTCAAACTCTTTTGTTTCGCTCCGGTTTATATATCCCTGCCGACCGTCAGGCAATGTCACATATAATTTGTCTCTTGTACTTTTAGGGGTTTGGGATATTTCCAAGATGCATCCCAGAACGATATCCGAGACGGGAGCGGAATTGTATTTGTCTGTTTGCTCCCAAATATGTCCGTGATATCCGGTATAGATATAACGTTCTGATTTTCTCCAGGCTGCCATTTCATCTTGTGTTTTTAAAGAAAGAGAAGATGCAGGAATCCAGCTGATATAAGAGTCTGGAGTTTGTATGCGATACCATCCTCCTTTTTTTTCCAATATTTTTACCGGGGTTCCCATAATGGCCTGAGTGACCATCTCTGAAGCATGAGCAGGTTTTTCCCTTAAATGTGCGCAACAAAGGGTGACAATGCCCCAATTTTTATCACCTAAGCGGTTATCCGGTAATATTTTAATATAACTGCTATAGGGGATATTTTCTTCATTTAGTTTATTTTCCAGAGCGCGCACTGCTTGCGGATTATCAGATTTTCCTTTGAGTATATAATGATCATCTGATACTTTTTCTCCGGATATTTCAAAAACAGCTATCCGTTTATCCGGTGCATATTCTTTTTTTATTTCGTTTATGCTGTTTTCTAAATTTTGGGCCATACTTGTAAAAGAAAAACTTATGAGAGTAAAAAGTAACAATCTGTATAACTTAATGTTTGACATAATTATTTATTTGTTTTATTATATTTTATATCTAAGTGGTAATTCCATAATGGATAAAATAGATTTCCGTTTTTCCATTCTACTTCTCCTGTCTGAAAATCTACTGTTTCACTCCTCAGATGCCGTTTAGGAGGATATAACTCTTTTCCATAGTCACTATTTATCGCGAGGCGGTATGTGTCGATCCCCGTTTTATAGAAATTCCTGATTAAATAATCTTCAGAATCTTGGTTGCCGAATGACATATCTACCGGAACCCAGCCTATTCCTTCAAAATATATTTCTCCCCAATCGTGTAGATTTACCCGGTTGGGATGAAGCATCCAGCCGCTCTGCCATCTGGCAGGGATGCCCTGACTTCTTAACATTGTGATGTATAACAATGTAACCTGTCCGCAATCGCCGTGTTTCATATTTATAACATATTCCGGAATATTGGGAATAGTACTGTATTCCAAAGCTCCCGCCCAGGAAAAATTTTGATCTATCCAGTCATAGATTAATGCAGCCTTCCGAATGGGATTCTTTTCTTGACCGACAATCTCTTTCGCCATTTTGGAAATTCTTTCACTGAATAAAATATGAGGATTACGCTGGCTGGTGTAGGTTCTATATAAGTAACTATTTGTATTATATGGTTTTAAATCGTTCTGCATTTTTTTTGGAAAAAAATATTGAGAATGGGCCATATAGCTGAAATTAATACTGAAAACCGTCGCTGAGTCCTTTATTGCCGTTTTTTCCATATATACTGATCTATGTGGACTATTTGCCGGAGATATCAGATGCTTTTCCGGAATACTTTTCCATAATTTAATTTGGGTTTGCCGTTCTATTTCCTGGGGAAAAGGCAACCAGCAACGAATAGTTTCTCCGTGCGGAACCACATTGGGTTTTACGGTGAGAGTAAAAGTAATATCCATTTCGACAGAATCGGACAAGAGGCCGGACTGGAGAGTTGATTTAATAATATGATCCGTATGTTTTAACCGGAAATCACGGCTATAGGTATCTATATAGGTTTCATCTTGTCTCAGACTATCCAACTCCGGTGCAAGTCGGATTAAATTACTTATAGCTTTGCGAAAATACATTTTTTTTCCATCGATTACACGTGTTTCCAGCCATTTATCTTTTTCCCAGTGAGCTATAAGAGTACTGTCTGCATTTGGTATCTTTTGGAATATCTGTTGTATTCCGTCTGTTTGAGATATGCTAAAATCCCGGCGTATACGTTGAATGATTTGGGACAGGGAATCTATCTGCCATCTGTTTTTTTCCGGATATACTGTTTGAATGGAATCTATATATGCTTGTGCTTTATTTAATTCTCCATTCTGTATCAATGAGTCTGCCCGGTCTTGCCATGATGTTATATTTTTTTGTTTTTGACATCCGGAAAAAAGAATTGAAATTCCCGATAAAAATAGTAGTAAAAAATATCTCATGTATATGAATTTTAAACAAAAATACATTTTTTGTTCGTTAATTCCATACAATTAATAACTTTTTATACAGATAATATTAAATCTATAAACATATTTGTGGTAATTCCCAGAAAAAAGTTTTAGGATGATAATAGAGTAAATAATCCCGAATGATCCGTATCGTATCTTTTTCTATGATTTCATCCGATACAGGAAATTGATTATATATTACGGCATATATTTCCAGGTTTCTTTTCGCTAATGCTTCCAAAGAGAGTATGGTATGATTTATACTGCCCAGCCGTCCGGACGTAACTAATATTACCGGATATTTTTCTTCTGAAATAAAATCAATAGTCAGTTTTTCCCGGGTGATAGGAACCATTAATCCTCCGGCTCCTTCCAGCAATACGCAGTCATATTTTTGTATAAGTTTTTCAGTAGATAGTTTGATCTTTTCCAGATTTATTTTTTCATTATCAATTTCGGCTGCCAGATGCGGAGAGGCCGGATAAGAAAATACGATGGGGTAGGTAAGTCCTTCGATATCTTCTTGAGTAGGAGTTATTCCCATAATTTTACGGTGTAGAACGATGTCTTCGGAATAACCTTTATTGCCGGTTTGAATAAATTTTTGGGTGATAGTCCTGATACCCTCTTTGTTCATTTTCCTTGCCAGCCATCCGGTAGCATAGCTTTTGCCTATATTCGTGTCGATACCGGAAATAAAATAAACCTGTTTCATGATATATTTACTTTTTTCGTCCTGTAATATAGATAGGATGGTATGTAAGCGATACCCCTTTTTTCGTTGTGTATAATTCCCGATAGTCGTATTCAAACCGGGACAATTTGCTCTTATTCCAATGTTCTTGCATAATACCGTTTACTCCTGTCGATTTTAAATGTCGCAGAACATCACGAGGGGATGGAAATACCAATGATATAATCTCTTCTGTAATTTCTACAGAATCAAAATAGCGAGAAAATAGAGAATTCAGATATTCCACATTTTCATATTTTAATCCACAGTTTGTTATTGTTTTTATTTCTTGCAGATTATTAATTCCGAAAGTGCTAAAAGCGATTACACCGCCCGATGCCAGATTTTTTTCTATCTTTCGCAAAAAGGTTTCCAGATCAGTAAACCATTGTATGGCAGAAGATGAAGCTATCAGATCATAAGTTTCAGAGAATACTATTTTTTCAGCATCCCCAGGTATAAATACGAACTTGTTCTGGATGTCGGAAATATAAGGTTCCATCTCTATGCAAAGATCATTTATCATAAAGAAGTCCGGAGAATATTTTTTAGCCAGTTTGCGGGTCAGGAATCCTGTTCCGCAGCCTATTTCCAATATGCGATTTTTTTCGGAAATAGGATAGGGATGTATCAGCTTATTTAAACTATCTGCAATATGCATTTGCACTTTAGCGCCTTTATTGTATGATTCCGCCGTTTTTCCAAAACGGTTAGCTATCAGTTTTTTATCAATGCGATCACTGTATATTTTTCGGAATAAATCGATAAAATGTGCATCATTGGTTTTTATGACATGAGGATGAGTACTCCATGCTCTCTTCTGATTTTCTGCCGGAAATATCATATCACGGGTTCCGATGATTATTTCATCCCATTGATATTCCGGAGGATTAATTTCTTTGACCTGATTTCCAATATTCTCCAGCTCTTTTTTTAGATCATCCAGTTTTCTGTCAGGCAAATGATTTTGAAAAGATTCCAAGACTTCCTTTTGTCCGCACATTCTTCTGTAGAATTTGTGTAAAGTTTGTTCATTGAGAGAATCAAGGGTACCCTGGAATATGGCAGGGGGGATGCCATATTCATCGTCAATAGCCGGGATGGTTCCGTTTATAGCCGTACTTTTTATTATGGGAAGTGCCGTATTTGAAAGAATAACCGAAGAAGCCCATACGCCGAAAGACCATGCATAAACACATATTGTTTGATAGGGCCGGAAAAGGGATTCGTCAAAATCCAGACAGGTATAATCATAGCAGATACAACAATCACATCCTATAGAATTCAGTTCACGGAACGGTTTTTCGTCCATGCCCCAACCGGCAAATATTAGAATTAAATTGGGGCTATCGCAATGTGACACAAAATAATATTTCATATTTTGCAAGTATTTAGATTTATAACTAACCTTTCTATTTGTTCTTCGGTACACGCTGCGTGAAGTGATATGCGCAGTCTTGAAGTTCCTTCCGGTACGGTAGGAGGCCTTACCGGCAATAAATAGAAACCGTGACGTTGTAAATAAAGAGATGCATTGACAGCGCTGTCTGCCGTACCGGTTATAAACGGTATAATATGACTTTTGCTATTACTCTTTAACTTGTCTGTCTTTTCTCTCAACAAACGGCTAATATGTGAGAGGTAAATTCTTTTATCGTTCATATAGACCATTTTGTTAAGAACAAACGATGTCCACTGCAGATTTACCGGTGGCAAAGCAGTCGTAAAAATAAGAGGTCTCATCGTGTTTACCAGGTATGATTTAATTTCCTTGGAACAGATGAGATATGCACCTATAGAAGCTAAGGCTTTTCCGAATGTTCCTACCAGAAAATCTATATCATGCAGATGATCGTATTGTTCACTACAGCCCAAACCTCGTTCACCTCTTACGCCGAATGCATGAGCCTCGTCAACATATAAAAAAACATTTCCATATTGTTTTTTCAATTCTACCAAGCGATTCAGGTCGCATTCGTCCCCGTCCATACTGAAAATACTTTCTGTCACAATAAAAATATGTTCATAGTTACGGTGGTTTTCAGATAATAGTCGTTCCAATTGTTCATAGTTATTATGACGAAAACGAATACACCGGGCTCTGGATAGTCCTATACCGTCCACTATACTGGCATGTACGAGTTTATCTGCCAGAATAAGAGAATGATGATCTGCAACCGCAGGTAATATTCCGCTATTAGCATGATAACCGCTATTGAATACCAATGCGGCTTCCGAATCGAATAATCTTGCCAGTTGTTTTTCCAGATAATCATACTCGCCAGAGTTCCCGGTAAGAAGACGGGATGAGGATGAAGTAAAACTGAACTTTCCGGGTGACACATGCGATAAAAATTCTTCTTTTAACGCTGTATCTCCGGCTAACCCCAGATAATCATTGGAAGACAAGTTCAACATATGTTTACCATCTTTAATAATCTCATATCCGCATTCTTTTACTGTGGGTAAAATGCGCAGATTACCTTTTTCTGTAATGGAAGATAATTGTTTTGAAAAATAAGAATTCGTCATGACTGTAATTTTACTACTTCAAGTAAAGCGGATGTCAATTGGCTTAGTTCCTCCGGTTCAATAATGAAAGGTGGCATAATATACACTAATTTGCCGAATGGTCTTACCCAGACGTTCCGTTCGACGAATTGTTTTTGAATATCAGCCATGTTTACAGCTATTTTCATCTCGATAACACCAATAGAACCGAGAACACGTACATCTGCCACCTGAGGCAATTCACGGGCCGGGGCTAATTCCCTTTTCATTTGCATTTCTATATCGTGTACTTTCTTCTCCCAATCCGATGATAAAAGCAACGATACGGATGCTTTAGCTATCGCACATGCCAGAGGATTACCCATAAAAGTAGGGCCATGCATGAATACACCAGGATCGCCGCTCGAGATAGTATGTGCTATTTTTTCTGTCGTGAGTGTTGCTGCCAAAGTCAGGTATCCTCCTGTAAGTGCTTTTCCGATGCACATGATATCAGGAGTGACACCGGCATGTTCCCAGGCAAATAATTTTCCGGTACGTCCGAAACCGGTCGCTATTTCATCGAAGATCAGCAATACTCCGTATTTTTCACATAAACGTTTTGCTTCTTTCAGATATTGAGGATGATAAAACCACATGCCTCCGGCTCCCTGAACAATGGGTTCCAGTATAAATGCAGCGAAATGCCCTGCATATTTTTCGAATGCAGTTTCCAGTGGTTGAATGTCCGTTTCGTCCCATTCGGAATCAAACCGGCTGGAGGGTGACGGTATAAAATATCGTTTTGGCAAAGCTTCTCCGAAAAGGGAATGCATGCCTGTGACCGGATCGCAAACGGACATAGCATTCCAGGTATCTCCATGATAGCCGGAACGAATAGTGATAAAATTACATTTTTCTTTTTCTCCTTTAGCGTGCCAAAATTGTATCGCCATTTTAAGAGCGACTTCTACCGAGACAGAACCAGAGTCGCAATAAAAAATATGCTGCATGGAAGATGGAACTATTTTCAGCAATAATTCTCCGAGTTCTATGGCTGGGCGATGAGTTAAACCGCCGAACATAATATGAGACATATCTTCCAGTTGGTTCCGGGCTGCGTTATTCAGTACAGGATGGTTGTATCCGTGGATGGCGGCCCACCAAGAAGACATACCGTCTATGAGCCTGTGTCCGTCTTCAAGTTCTATATATACACCTTCTGCCCTCCGGACAGGATAGGTTGGCAATGGATCTATCGTAGATGTGTACGGATGCCATAAGTGTTCCGAATCAAAATTTTCCATTAAGTTATATTTTGCAATAAAAAACCGGCAACACATAAATAGTATGTATTTCCGGTTCGAAATTTGTTATAAACAGATTCAGTTGAAGTATGGAAAACCGATGTGCAATTACTGTTCCATGCTTCTTTCAAAATTACTTCGGAATGAAGTATTATTTTATAGAAAAAATCTTCTGGCCGCTTTTCTTTTTCTTCATTATCTATATATGAAATCTTTTCGGTTGTAAGAGAGGAGGTTTGTTTTTTCAAGGAAATATCAGTGATCCGATAATCCAGCGTACCTATATTTACACACTTTCCCATACTGCAAAAAGCAGCGAATTTATGCCGGCTCCAACGCCGGAAATGTAAAATGACCTGCGATAAGTGTATGTGTGTATTCATAAATAAACGCTTGTGCGAACAAATGTACAAATAATATTTCTATTTACGAATGAATAAAGGTTTTCTTAAAACTTTATCAACCAATTGGCAGTTTCTTGTTATATTTGAACACCGAAAGGTTAAAATGGACAATTCATTTATCCTGAATATAATCTTTTACTCTAAATAAGATGAATAAGATTCTTAAATATAGCATAGTATCTATTTTTAATATGCTTTTAATTTCTTGCAATACAGGCGTTGAAAGTACAAAGAGAATTACTGTTAAAGATGTAATAAAAGAAATCCCGAAAAGTAAAGAAGAAGTCTTTGCAGAAGATTATTTCAGAACGGAAGGTTGTGAAAAATGGCTTCCGGGAAAATTGTTTATATATATTGATGACAAGTTATCGGTCGTATTACATCCTGAAACACCGGAACCATCTGATTCAATGTCTTTAAAAGGTAAAATATTTACATATATTGGCGGCACAGAGGAGACTGTATTCGGTGATAAATATTACTATAATCTTATTTTCGAATGCGATAGAAAGAAATATCGATTTGAAACGGGAAAAACAAAAGAGGAAATAAGTGAAATGAACTATGTTCCCGTCATACCGCCGTTGATCGCTATAGATCAAATCAATATAGTAAAACAATTGTTGGAAAACCGGATTTTATATATTAAAACTCCCATTTGGTATAATGATAATGGAGAAATGATATCCGGAAGAAAGTTGATTCCGGTAAAAATTACGGATGCCGTACCCGGCAATACCGTTTTTCCTGTCAGGATTAATTTTATAGATGAGCAGGGAAATGCCGGAAGTGTGTA
This sequence comes from Barnesiella propionica, assembly GCF_025567045.1. Taxonomy (NCBI): domain Bacteria; kingdom Pseudomonadati; phylum Bacteroidota; class Bacteroidia; order Bacteroidales; family Barnesiellaceae; genus Barnesiella; species Barnesiella propionica. The sequence continues at coordinate 361,134 of NZ_JAOQJK010000002.1, forward strand.
TATGACTTTGCAAACTTCTTCCCGTACACAATATGTTACGTTTGACAAACTTTTCAGTTTCGATAATCCACGTGTGGCTTATAAAAATATAACGGATCAGGTGTGGGATAATATAACACGTGGAAAAGTAGCCAACGGAATGACGAAGGAGGAGTGTCAGCTATCATTGGGTGTGCCTTCGGAAATAAGAAGGATACCGACATATAGCGGACTTAAAGAGCAATGGAGTTATGGTACAGGTACTTATCTATTCTTTTCCGATGGAGTACTGATTGATTACAGATTATAAATTAAACAATAAATAGAGATATGTTTATTCAGGAAAATTTTTCTATACAAGAGCTTCATACGTTCCATATACCAGTAAAAACGCGCTGGTTCGCTGAATATGAATCCATTGAAGAACTTAAAGTTTTACTTCAAATGGATATTGTCAAAAATAATTTGTTTTTTCATATTGGAGGCGGAAGTAATTTGTTGTTTACAAAAGATTATCCTGGAGTGATAATACACTCGAAAATTCGTTTTATAGAGACTGTTGGAGAGACTTCGGATGAAATTTTTATAGAAGTCGGTTCCGGAATTGTTTGGGACGATTTTGTGGCATGGTGTGTCGATCATGGATATGGAGGTGCCGAGAACCTTTCATATATTCCTGGAGAAGTAGGAGCTAGTGCCATTCAAAATATAGGGGCCTATGGAGCCGAAGTAAAAGATATTATTGAACGGGTGGAAACTGTAGATATTAAAACAGGAAAATCCCGTATTTTTACAATTTCGGAATGTAAATATGGTTATCGTAGTAGTATTTTTAAACAATCTCTAAAAGGAAAATATATTGTAACGTCGGTGGTTTTCAGATTGAATAAGAAACCGGTATTGAATTTGGACTACGGGAATATAAGGGAAGCATTCGAAAATATGCCGGAAAAGAATTTAAGAAGTCTGAGAGAGGCTATTATTTCTATCCGCAAAAAGAAATTACCAGAACCTGATGAATTGGGGAGTGCCGGCAGTTTTTTTATGAATCCGGTTATCTCGTTAGATAAATATGTGGCATTAAAACAAACTTATCCGGATATGCCTTATTATCCGATGGGAAGTGATCGGGTTAAAATACCGGCTGCCTGGCTTATTGACCGCTGCGGATGGAAAGGGAAAACAGTGGGAGGAGCTGCTGTTTATGACAAGCAATGTCTTGTTATCGTAAATAAGAACGAAGCGACTTCCGAAGATGTAATAAAACTGTCTCAAATGATACAAGAATCTGTCTCCGATAAATACGGGATAAGCATACAACCTGAAGTGAATTTTATTTGAATAATAAGAGCAAGAATTATGCGCATTGAATTTTTAGGAACAGGAACATCTACAGGTATACCGGAAGTCGGTTGCAAATGTGAGGTTTGCACATCCGTAAATCCCCATGATAACAGGCTAAGGACGTCGGCGTTAATATCGGTGAGCGGGAAAAATATCCTCATAGATTGCGGTCCTGATTTCAGACAACAAATGCTGAGATCCTCTTTTGAAACTATCGATGCTTTATTGGTTACCCATAGTCATTATGATCATACCGGAGGATTGGATGACCTAAGACCCTTTTGTAAAAACCAGGCGTTTCCTATATACCTTGAATCCTCTGTCGCCCGTGATATCCGGGCTCGTATACCTTATTGTTTTACAGATCAGAAATATCCGGGTATTCCCGATTTGCAGTTGCATGAAATTAAGAATGAGCCTTTTGAAATAGCGGGAATAGAGATAATTCCTATTCGTGCCATGCACTATAAACTGCCTATACTTGGGTATAAAATAGGAAAAATGGCTTATATTACCGATTCTCTTTATCTTCCCGAAGATGAATACAAAAAACTTGTAGATATTGATGTACTTATAGTTAATGCGCTTCGTAAAACCCCTCACATATCTCATCAAACACTGGGGGATGCGTTAAAACTGATAAAAAGAGTTGCTCCAAAACATGCATATCTTATACATATGAGTCATCATATGGGGCTGGAGGAAAAAGTTAAACAAGAATTACCAGCGGGAGTAAGCTTTGCTTATGACGGCCTTCTTGTTGATTGTTGAAAAGATTTTTTGCAAAGAACCAAATCGGTGAACAAACTGTTTTAAAATCGTACGACAAAACTTAACAAGTATGGCTAACGTTATTAAAACAGCAGTGGAAGCGGGTTCTAAAGAAGCAGACCCACGATTTTATATCAAAATTACGTCAGACGGACCCTATCTGGTTTATGGTAACCCTCCTATTGATCAGGAGATTATTGTCCCCAATGATGAAGGAAGTTCCTGGGTATACCGTAGAGGAAAACATTTTGAAAGTTCAGGAGAGCCGACAGCTTTATGCCGTTGCGGTAATTCACGAAATAAACCTTTTTGTGATGGAGCTCACCATCATACTGACTGGGATCCTACCGAAACAAACTCAAAACGTCCTTTACTTGAAGATGCAGAAGAGTTTGAAGGGCCTACTATGGTGCTTACCGATAATGAAGAATATTGTGCCTTTGCCCGTTTTTGCGATGCATATGGTCGTATTTGGAATCTTGTTCAAATGGCTGAAGACCAGGAAACAAGAGACCTTGTTATTCACGAAGCAAATCATTGCCCGGCGGGTCGTCTTATAGCCTGGGATAAAAAAACAGGAAAACCGTATGAACCGGCTTTTGATCCGGCTATCGGAATTATTGAAGATCCCGAAATTAAAGTTAGCGGTCCCATATGGGTAAAAGGGGGTATTCGTATAGAAAGTGCAGATGGAACCAGTTATGAAATTCGTAATAGAGTTACGTTGTGCCGTTGTGGACAATCGTCTAATAAACCCTTTTGTGACGGGACACATGCTTCTATGAAATTTAAAGATGATACTCCTTTAGAAAAAACAGATGTCGAATGGTAAAATAAGGGGATGTATGTTAAGTACATCCCTTTCTTTTGGTTATTAAGTTGTTTTTTATTCCATCATCATTTTTTTAATTTTCCCGTTTTAAAGGACGACCATTATGCGCATTAGCTTTATTGATAGATAATTATTTGATTTTTCAGTGAATATTATTTATAGTCTCCTGTAATTTGAGAAATTCACTTTCGAAGTTAGGAGTAAATATACCTTTTCCGATATTGTTTTCAATTTCTTCGATTGACCAGAATTTTCCGGTTTCTAATTCTTCCGTATCCGGGACAACAGGACCGCTATATATTGTACGGAAAGAATATATCATCTCACGTTCGATTGAAGATTCGAAAATATAAGTGAAGTTTTTAACGGGAACGAATTCCGTTATGCCCAGTTCTTCTCTGGTTTCGCGTTTTAAAGCATCTTCTACGGTTTCACCGTAATCAATATGTCCTCCTACAGCTGTATCCCATTTACCGGGTTGTATGTCTTTATGTGTCGAACGTTTTTGTAAGTATAGTTTTCCTTGTGAATTAAATACATGAAGATGGACTACAGGATGCAATTTTTTACTGCCGTTATGACATTCTTTTCGTGAAGCCTTACCGATGATTTTTCCTTCTTCATTTACCAGAGGAAAATATTCTTCAATAAAATTATCCTTCTGCATTGTTATGATTATAAGTTTTAAGATGGCTGAGAAGTTCTTTCTGAGAAAGATTTTCAATATTGCCGTCGAAATTAATCCGGAAAGTACATCCGTTTTTCCATTCACTGCATCCGAAAGCACTTTTCCCTTTCAGAATATAGCCGTTTCCGCAAACCGGGCAAGGGATATTTGCCGTATCAGATATTTTATCCTGCTTATTTGTTTTTTCTTTTTTCCTGCTTTTGCTTGTTGAAGGAATTTTTTCGGTGTTTTTTTCTTTTTTTATTTTTTCTGTTTCTGGATTTTGAAACGGAATGCTACGGTATGTATTGTCGCTAAGTACATTATGCACTATTTGAGATACCATTTGTTTCAATTCAGTAAGAAAATCTGTAGCGGCGTATTCGTTGCGTTCTATTTTACGTAATTTATTTTCCCAGATTCCTGTTAATTCTGCCGATTTTAATAACTCTTCATGAATAGTTTGTATTAGCTCTATACCTGTTGAAGTCGCTATAAGATTCTTTCGCTCTTTTCGTATGTAATGTCGTTTAAACAATGTTTCAATAATCGCGGCACGCGTAGAAGGACGGCCTATGCCATTCTCTTTTAATGCATCTCTCAATTCATCATCTTCTACTAATTTTCCTGCTGTTTCCATGGCTCTTAATAGAGTTGCTTCGGTATATAATTTAGGCGGTTGAGTCCATTTTTCAGTCAATGCAGGTTCATGAGGTCCGCTTTCTCCTTTTACAAATGCAGGTAATGTACGTTCTTCGTTTTCTTCTTTATTGTTGGAAATATCTTCCTTATCAAACACTACGCGCCATCCTGAATATAATATCTGTTTACCAGTGACTTTAAATTCAACGGAGTTAACCTGTCCCAGTACGGTTGTATTGGCAACCTGACAATCCGGATAAAAAGCGGCAATAAATCGTCTGGCTACCAGATCATATATCTTTGCTTCCTCTTGGGTCAAATTTCCTGCCCGTACGTTAGTCGGGATAATAGCATGGTGATCCGTTACTTTCGAATTATCAAACACCTTTTTACTTTTTGGTATTTTGGTATTTTTTAATGGAGATGTAAGGATTGTATAGTCTTGTAATGCTTCCAGTATGCCGGGAACTTTTGGATAGATGTCATCACTAAGGAAAGTAGTATCTACACGTGGGTATGTGGTTACTTTCTTTTCATATAATGATTGAATAAGCTTGAGCGTATCTTCAGCCGAAAAACCGAATTTTTTATTACATTCTACTTGCAAACTGGTTAAGTCGAATAATCGCGGAGGATATTCTTTTCCCTGTTTAGTGGAAATGTCGGTGACTTCGAAAGGAAAACCTTCAACTTCTTTTAAAAAATTTTCTCCTTCTTCCACGCTCGAGAATCGTCCTTTTGTTACAGAAAAAGTAGTATCTCTATATACGGTTTTCAATTCCCAATAAGGTTGCGGAACGAAATTTTCTATTTCTAACTGCCGGTTTACAATAAGAGCCAGTGTCGGCGTTTGTACCCGTCCGATGGACAGTACCTGACGGTTTTGTCCGTATTTTAATGTATATAGACGCGTTGCGTTCATTCCCAGAAGCCAGTCTCCGATGGCACGTGAAAGTCCGGCGTAATACAAAGAATTAAACTCTTCTTGGTTTTTTAGCCGTTGGAATCCTTCCCGTATGGACTCTTCGGTCAAAGACGATATCCATAAACGATATACCGGGCATTGGCAGGCGGCTTTTTGCATAACCCAGCGTTGGATAAGCTCACCCTCTTGTCCGGCGTCCCCGCAATTTATAATAGCTTCTGCCTGAGACATAAGGGTTTCTATGATTTTAAATTGCTTCTCTATGCCTGGATCAGTTATAAGTTTTATGCCGAAACGGGACGGTATCATGGGGAGGGAGCGTAATGTCCACTGTTTCCATTGAGGCGTATATTCATGAGGTTCTTTAAGAGTACAAAGATGTCCGAATGTCCAGGTTACCTGATATCCGTTTCCTTCGAAGTATCCGTCTTTTTTGGTACGGGCTCCTACAATCTCGGCAATTTCTTTAGCTACGCTGGGCTTTTCGGCAATGCAAACTTTCATTTGTTTTCTCTTTTCACTTATCGGATGGCAAATTTAAGATTAAATTTTTATTCATCATGGATAAAAAAGAAAACTTAATATCATAAGTCTCCATCTATCAAAGGATAGTTTCGGTTTATTTTCTTCAATTTGTCGAGAATAAATTTGTTATGAATATATTGGTTGTAGTTTTTGAACTCATTAGGCGATAATTTTCTGCCTATGAATTTGAGTCGAGGAATGAAAATTCTAGAATTCAATAGTTGGAATGTTATATCTCCGGTATCTCCCCATTTGTTGTAGATTTTTGATTTATAAGAAGTACTTTTGGCTTCTTTCATAGCAATTTGAATATCTTTGTATTTCAGGTTAAATTGATCCATGCGCGTGCTCATATCAGTAATGAAAGGCTTGTCTTGTCCGAATATAGCTAAGATAAGTTTTTTCTCATCTGGTGAAGGGGTAATTCCTTGCTTCTGCATAGCCTCTATAAATTCTCCCGGGTTCCAGCTGGGAATCGATACTAAAGGTTCGCTTTTTTCCAATAAAGAGATAAACAACTTATAATCTTCAGAAGATAATGAGTATATATTATCCAGTGGCATAAGATTCAGGAAAAGATAAAAATCTTGGTCTATTTTCTTATGGCGATTTTGTTGATATTCTGCATATTGCAATAATTTTCTTCCGTATCGGTACAGGATATTTAAGCGTGCCAATTGGTTCATATGCGACGAAATATGGTTCTTGTCTGTCAGCCGGGATAATATTTCGGTTCTGTGTTTCAGCCATTCGTCCTGTTTATATTTGTATGCTTCCGGCTCTAATGTTTGTAGGTCTTTTATCCATGAATTATCTTCGATACCATATAACTGCCTGATTAATTTGAGCTCCTGATTATATTTACCCATATTGCCACCGTATCGGGTGAGTGTATCGGATAAATCGGTTTCTTCCACATAGCGGTAGGGAGTAGTAAGAACATCCATAGATGTTTCTATTTTCAGAAAACCACCCGGTTCTATATAAAAATGAAGATATCCTTTTTGGAAAAATATAGTTTGTTGTATGGGGTAATCCAAAAGAAGTCCGACTGTGAAATTTCCTAAGGAATCTATTATTACCGGAATGTCACGGACTGTATTCGTTATGATATTGTCTTGATGGATAACACCGTTCCCGAATTCCAGACGTGGGTGATAACCTTTTATATACCCTTGAATAAATGCACTGTCTTTTTTGAAAGATGATACGGGTTTATGCTGTTTATTTCTGCTTATATGGCTTGTCTTTTGTCGAGCTTGGAGAGGTATTGGAGTGTTGTCGAGCTTTATACCTATAATCTTAAATGGTACTTCCTTTTTCATTTCCGCCAGATCGACATTCGTAACAGAGGACGGAATAGGAGGGTAGTCTATTTCAACGGAGATTACTCCTGAGTCCGGAAACTGAAAACTCCGTCCGAAATATATACCGTCTATGTCGGTGGGTATCCATATTTTTTTTTTCTGAGGCTCTGTTAGTATGAGGGAATCGATCTGTAAAATAGCATTGGGCCGATGATGTAAAGTTATATGGAAGCGACAGAGATCGTTTCTGCTGTCAATGCTATCAATTTGTATGATCGGAGTATTTCTGGCTTTGAATGCCGGTGTCCTGATAATTTCGGCATTTATTGTGAACAGTATGCATATAGCTGCGCTTAAAGATATAAACGATTTCATAACAGATGTGTGTGTTAACTTGAATAATAACACGTTGGAACAATCTTGGTTCAGTATTATTAAAACAAATTTTGTGTATAAAAAAAGTACTGATTTTTATCAGTACTTTTTTCATGAAACCGGAAAGGATTATTATAATCCTTTTCTTTTAGCTTCATCCCAGAATAAATCCATTTCTGCCAATGTCATATCTTTCAGATTACGTCCTTTCTGTAACGTTTCCTGCTCAAGATAATTGAATCTGCGAATAAATTTTTGATTGGTCCTCTCTAATGCGTTTTCCGGATTTATTTTATATAAACGGGCTGCGTTTATTAAACTGAAAAACAGGTCGCCGAATTCTCCTTCCATTTTATCAGCATCCATTTTATCTATTTCAGTTTTTAATTCGGAGAATTCTTCATGTACTTTATCCCACACTTGGTTACGTTCTTCCCAATCAAAGCCGACATTCCGTGCCTTGTCTTGTATCCGGTAAGCTTTCACGAGTGCCGGAAGAGCAGACGGCACACCTTCCAATACGGTTTTATTTCCTCCTTTTTCTTTTAACTTTAATTGTTCCCAGTTTTGTTCGACCTGTCCGGAACCGGAAACTTCGGCGTTGCCGAATACATGAGGATGCCGATAAATAAGTTTGTCGCACAGAGTATTGCATACGTCTGCAATATCGAATGTTTCTTTTTCCTCGCCTATTTTTGCATAAAAGATGATATGTAGCAGAACGTCACCCAGTTCTTTTTTTATAGCTTCATTATCATTTTTCATGATTGCATCGCATAATTCGAATGTTTCTTCTATCGTATTTGTTCGCAAACTTTCATTGGTCTGCTTTTTGTCCCATGGACATTTAACCCTCAGTTCGTCCAGAATATCCAGCAGACGTCCGAAAGCTTCCATTTTTTCTTCTTTGGAATGTGACATTATTTTCCTTGTTTATATTTTTCCAATCCTTGTTCCAGGAATTTTACAAATTTGCTGACACTTTCATCATAGGTGTATGGAGTTACGAGAGGCTTGCCTTTATTATTCAAAATAATATAATAAGGCTGTGCATTTGCTCCGAATTTGCTTCGTTGTAAATAACTCCATTTTTCACCCAGAGTTTCCAGTATAAGTTTTTTCCCGTTTTCGGTAACTGTTTCAGGTTTTGCCAACCGGCTCCTGTCGTCCACCATCAGCGTAATGAGCACGAAATCATTATCCAGTAGTTGTTTGACTTGCGGAGCTGTCCAGACCGATGCTTCCATTTTACGGCAATTGACACAGCCGTATCCGGAAAAATCCACTAAAACCGGTTTCTTCATTTTGCTTGCATATGCCATTCCTTCATCATAATTGTTGAAGCTGGCATGCACTTCTCCTTCATACAGGTTGAAATCTTGTGTATATAATGGTGGTGTAAATGCACTGATGGATTTTAGAGGTGCTCCCCATAATCCCGGTATCATATAGATGGCAAATGACAATGAGATTAAAGCCATTAAAAAGCGGGGTACGCTTACATTCTTAGTTTCTGAATCGTGAGGGAAGCGGATCTTCCCTAATAAATAAAGTCCCAAAAGAATGAAAATGACGATCCAAAGGGCAAGGAATGTTTCTCTGTCCAGTATATGCCATCCATAAGCCAAGTCGGCAACGGATAAGAATTTTAGAGATAAAGCAAGTTCAAGAAAGCCCAGGACGACCTTAACTGAATTGAGCCATCCTCCCGATTTAGGCATTTGCTTCATCCAAGAAGGGAATATGGCAAATAAAGTAAATGGTATAGAGAGAGCAAAAGCGAAACCAAACATGCCGATGGCAGGACCAGCTTTGGCTCCGATAGTAGCTGCTTGTACCAGCAGAGTTCCTATAATAGGCCCTGTGCAAGAGAATGAAACAAGCGCCAGTGTGAAAGCCATAAAAAACATACTGAACAGTCCGGTAGCTGTTTCTGCTTTTCTGTCGAATTTGTTAGTCCAAGAGGATGGCAGAGTTAATTCGAAAGCTCCGAAGAAGGAGATAGCGAATAATAATAGTAATCCGAAAAATAATATGTTGAATATTGCATTGGTCGAAAGACTGTTTAATGCATTAGCCCCGAATAAAAGGGTAATGATCATTCCTAAAGCCAAATAAATGACAATAATGGAGACTCCATAAATAACAGCATCTGCAATTGATTTGCGTCTGTTTTGTCCTTTTTTCAGGAAAAAGCTTACGGTCAGTGGTATCATAGGCCATACACAAGGGGTAAGCAGGGCTAATAAACCACCTAAAAATCCGCTGATAAAAATGAACCACAGCGAACTGGATTCCGTACCGAGTTGAATATCTCCCAACTCTTTTAACTCCTGAATAACCGGTTCCCATAGATCATTACCGTCTCCGGACTTTTTCAGAGGAATTACAGGAATAATCGCATTGGAATCCTCTTCTTTCGATACGTTGTCGTCCGAAATATTTAATCCGACCTCGAACGGGAATTTTGTAGGAGGAAGGCATGTTGCATCATTGCAGGCCTGATATCTTACATATCCGCTTATTTTATATTTTTCAGGATTCTGTATTTTGATTTGTTGAACAAAAGATGGTGAGCCGGAATACCATCTGAGTTTCATGTCGAACAATTTACTGAATTCTTCATATGCCTTTTGCATGGGGGTTATGCTGCCTTCGAGAACCGCACCTTCAAGAGTATCGAAATTGAAGAGTGTGGAAATGGGTCCACCTTCCGGTATATCCATGGCATATAAATGCCATCCGCCATCCAATTGAGCTGTAAAGACTAATTCTTTAATTGTTTTATCCTGCGTATTTCGGAGCGTAGCATTCCATTTAATAGGTTCAATAATCTGGCTATGACCCGTTAATGCGAAAAAGGATAAGAGTAACGCAAATAACAATTTTAGTTTCATCATCGTTTTTATTTTATATACGCAAAGATATATGTAAAAACAAAAGGGTGAAAATACTTTTAAGTGATTTATATTTATAAAATGGCAATAAAAAATAAATTGTGTAGATGAACGTAGATCATAGAGATGATTATCGATTAAAATTTGTACTTTTGCATAATAAATATTTCTTAGATGATTAATAAGATTATTCCTGAAGATAAAATTCAGAAGACTAAAAAACTGATAGAAAGAAGTGAGAATATAGTTATAACGTGTCATGTTTCTCCCGACGGAGATGCAATAGGAGCATCATTAGGATTATATCACTTTTTGGATTCTCAGGATAAGAATGTAAATATCGTAACTCCTGATTTGCTTCCTTCCAATCTGTTGTTTTTAAAAGGGAGCCGGGATGTAGTCGTTTATACGAGATATCAGGAATTTGCTGAAGAATTAATTGGAAATGCCGATCTGATTTTCTGTCTGGACTATAATACATTGAGCCGGATCGACAGGGTGGCTAAATCTGTTTCCATTTCGTCTGCAAAAAAAATAATGATAGACCATCATTTGGATCCGGAAAATTTTTGTGATATAATTATTTCGCATCCTGAAGTTGCATCTACCAGTGAGCTCGTATTCCGGCTAATTTGCAGGATGGGGATGTTCGAAGAGTTGAATCAATGTGCATCAGAGGCTATATATACAGGAATGATGACCGATACGGGTAATTTTACTTATAATTCCAATAAGCCTGAAATTTATTTTATTATTGCCGAACTTATAAAAAAAGGGATAAATAAGGACCGGATTTATAATAAGGTCTATAATACCAACAGTGTTGATAAATTAAAATTGAACGGTTATGCGATAAGCCAGAAAATGGAAATATTCCCTGAATACAAAGCTGCAGTTATCACTCTTACCCAGGAAGATTTAAAGCATTATGACTATCAGAAAGGAGATAGTGAAGGTTTGGTAAACGTACCGTTAAGTATCGAGGGCGTGATATTTTCAACTTTCTTTAGAGAAGACAAGGATTTCATAAAAGTTTCGATGCGCTCGCAAGGAAAGTTTCCTGTCAATAAAATCGCGTCCGATTATTTTAACGGAGGTGGCCATCTGAATGCAGCAGGTGGTGAATTTTACGGTACAATGGACGAGGCTTTGTGCCGTTTTAAAGAAATATTACCGGTGTATGCTCATTATCTGAATGATTAAATAATTTTATAATTGTAATTTTCTTGACTTTAAGTGAAAATATCTACTTTTGAAGTGAAATAAACAGACAGAAACAAAGATTATATGAAGATGAAAAAAATATTTGTGGGAGCCATTTCTCTTATTGTATTAATACTTTCTTCCATTTCATGCAGCGATGGTAAATCTTATGCTGAATTACGCAAGGAAGAAAAGGATGCGGTAAATGCGTTCTTTGCAGATAAGACCGTTATAAAAAAATTACCGGCTGACTCTGTTTTACAGGGAGCTTCGGGAAATACACCGGCTCCATATTATCAGTTAGATGAAGACGGAGAAGTTTATATGCAAGTAGTTGATACTACCGAGGGATATGCTATGGCGAAATATAAAGATGAAGTATATTTCCGGTTTGAAAGAACTGATTTGAAAGCTTGGGCTGCAGGAGAAAATCCTATATCTGAAGGTAATTTCAATGATCCGTTGTCTCCTTCGTACTTTTCGTTTGGAAACTTTTCATCCAATTCGTCGCTCAAGTGGGGCACAGGATTGCAATTACCTTTATATTTTGTAAAGAAAGGTTCTGTAGTGAATCTGGTGATCAAGTCTAAAGCCGGGCTGACAGATGAAGTATCGGCTGTTAATCCATTCTTGTATAAAGTTCGTTATAATTAATAAACCTCATTATTATTATGTCTTTAATTAAATCTATTTCGGGTATCAGGGGAACCATCGGAGGCAGAGCCGGAGAAGGATTGAACCCATTGGATATTGTGAAATTCACAGCTGCTTATGCTACTTTTATCCGTAAAACTACACTGGTAAATACAAATAAAATTGTAGTAGGCCGGGATGCTCGTATTTCGGGAGAAATGGTTGAAAAAATTGTTATCGGAACCCTTATGGGAATGGGATTTGATGTGGTGAATATCGGTTTGGCAACGACCCCGACAACAGAAATAGCCGTAACCCTGGAAAAGGCCTGTGGCGGTATTATACTGACGGCCAGTCATAATCCTAAACAATGGAATGCTTTGAAATTGCTGAATGAAAAAGGCGAATTCCTAAATGCTGCAGAAGGTCAGGAAGTCCTGTCAATCGCAGCATCTGAAGATTTTGTTTTTGCAGGAGTGGATGATCTGGGCAAAATGACTGAAAACTTTACATATACTCAAAGACATATTGATAGCGTTCTGGCTCTTGATCTGGTAGATACAGATGCAATTAGGAAGGCTGATTTTACAGTGGCGATAGATTGTGTCAATTCTGTGGGAGGTATTGCTATTCCGGCTTTATTAGAAGCTTTAGGAGTAAAGAATGTGATAAAACTTAATTGCGAACCTAACGGACATTTTCCTCATAATCCGGAACCTCTTCCTGAGAATCTTACAGAGATCGCCGATACGATGAAATCCGGTAAAGCAGATGTAGGATTCGTTGTAGATCCTGATGTAGACCGCTTGGCTATTATTTGTGAAAATGGGGATATGTTTGTAGAAGAATACACGTTGGTTGCTGTTGCCGATTATGTATTGAAACATACTCCGGGAAATACAGTCTCAAATTTGAGTTCGTCTCGGGCGTTGCGCGATGTGACACGCTCTTATGGTCAGCAATATAATGCTTCAGCCGTAGGAGAAGTGAATGTCGTTACAAAAATGAAAGAAACAAATGCGGTGATCGGTGGTGAAGGAAATGGGGGAGTGATCTATCCTGCCAGTCATTATGGCCGTGATGCTTTGGTGGGTATAGCTTTGTTTTTGACTCATCTGGCAAAAGAAGGAAAAAAGGTTAGCGAATTACGTGCTACTTATCCTTCTTACAGTATTGCCAAGCAAAAGATAGAACTTACACCGGAGATCGATGTTGACGCTTTGCTTATTGCTGTAAAAGATAAATATTCTCAATATGAAATAACCGATATAGATGGGGTAAAAATAGATTTTCCTGATAGATGGGTACATTTACGTAAATCAAATACCGAGCCTATTATCCGTGTGTATTCCGAAGCTTCTACGCGCGCATTAGCTGAGGAAACCGCTGCCGGAGTCATGGATGTTATCCGTAAAATGGTTAAGAAATAAAATTTATTCTATCGTTGTATTATAAAATAAACGCCGGAAAAAAGTTTCCGGCGTTTATTTTTAATGACTAAATATATTCACTATATTTTTTTAATAAGTTCCATTCCTTTCAGTATTGCTTTTTCATTCATAGGAATCAATTTATGATGGCGTTCGGGAAGTGATTTTTTTAATCCCAACAGGACATTTTCAAGAGTAACCATTGGTTTTACTTTCAATAATCCACCCAGTACAATCATATTAAATGCTTTGCTGTTATTCAATTCTACAGCAGCATCCATTGCGTTAATACAATAAATATCAATGTCCTTTCTTTTAGGCAATGTATGTATACCGTAGCTGTCATAAATAAGTATGCCGCCCGGTTTTATTTTATCTTCAAATTTGTCCAGGGACGGCTGGTTCAATATAATAGCTACGTCGTAAGCATTCAGTACCGGAGAACTTATTTTTTCATCGCTTAGAATAACAGTTACATTTGCGGTTCCTCCCCGTTGTTCGGGGCCGTATGAAGGCATCCATGAAACTTCTTTATCTTCCATTAATCCGGAATATGCCAATATTTTGCCCATGGAAAGGACACCCTGGCCACCGAATCCTGCTATAATTATTTCTTCTTTCATCGTGACTCGTGTTTTAATTATTCGTTTTTAAGATCTCCGAGAGGATATTTTTCAAACATATGTTCTACCATCCATTCGTTAGATTTTGCCGGACTTAATTTCCATCCGGAATTACAGGTAGATACAACTTCCACCAGAGAACTGCCTTTACGGGCCATTGAATTTTCAAAAGCCTGACGTATGGCTTTTTTTGCTTTTCGCACTGCAGCGGCAGTATGCACGCTCTGACGCGTAACATAACATGTGCCATCCAATTGTGCAACGAGGTTCGATATTTTCAGGGGATAACCATTCAGTTCGGTTGTACGTCCATAAGGGGTAGTTGCCGTTACCATACCTTCAAGAGTAGTAGGGGCCATTTGACCTCCGGTCATACCGTATATAGCGTTATTAATGAATATAATGACAATATTTTCTCCTCTGTTGCAAGCATGTATGGTTTCCGCCGTACCTATAGCGGCCAGATCACCGTCTCCCTGGTAAGTGAATACCATTTTTGACGGATTCAGTCTTTTAACTGCCGTAGCAATGGCGGGAGCTCTTCCGTGCGCAGCTTCAATCCAGTCGATATCCAGATAATTATAAGCGAATACGGCACATCCTACAGGGGCTATACCTATTGCTTCTTCTTCCATTCCCATCTCCTCGATCACTTCGGCAATAAGTTTATGTACTACACTATGACTACATCCGGGACAATAGTGCATGGGATTCTCGTTCATTAATCTGGGCTTCTCATAAACCAGATTTTCCGGTTTGATTATTTCTTTTAAATCCATGTCTTAAATTTTTGAATTGGATTGTCATCCGGTCTTACATTAATTTTTCTTTGATAGCTGTTAATACCTCGTCAGGTGTTGGGACTATACCGCCTAAACGACCGAAATGTTCCACTCTAACACGTCCGTTTACAGCTAACTTTACATCTTCGACCATTTGTCCTGCATTCAATTCTACCGAAATTATTCCCTTAACGTGATCGGCATGTTTTGCAATTTCTTTAGATGGGAACGGCCATAAAGTAATAGGGCGCAGAAGACCTATTTTGATACCATCTTCCTGAGCAAGTTCTATGGTCTTTTGACAGATACGTGCCATGGAACCGAATGCTACAATCAGATAATCGGCTCCTTCGCAGTTGATTTCTTCATATCGTACTTCATTTTCAGATATTCGTTTATATGTTTCCTGAAAACGAAGATTATTTATTTCCATTGCAGCAGGATCCAGTTCCAGGGATGTAATAACATTTCTTTTACGATCTTTGGTTTTTCCTAAAGTAGCCCATGGCATTTGCTGGCGTATCTCTGCTTCTGTTCTTCTGGGACGATAGGGAGGAAGTACTACTTTTTCCATCATTTGTCCTATTATGCCGTCTGCCAATATGATAGCAGGATTTCTGTATTTAAATGCCAGATCAAACCCTAAACCTACAAAATCAGCCATTTCCTGAACCGAGGCGGGAGCCAAAGTTATTAAACGGTAATCTCCGTGGCCTCCTCCTTTTACTGTCTGGAAGTAATCGGCCTGGCTCGGTTGTATTGTTCCCAGGCCCGGCCCCCCTCTCATAACATTAACGATAAGACAGGGCAATTCCGACCCGGCAAGATAAGATACGCCCTCTTGTTTTAAACTAACACCGGGACTTGAAGATGATGTCATTACTGCTTTACCGCAGCTGGCACCTCCATATACCATATTAATAGCGGCAACTTCACTCTCGGCCTGTAATACTACCATACCAGTAGATTCCCAAGGCATTAATTCCATTAATGTCTCCATGATTTCCGATTGTGGAGTGATGGGGTAACCGAAATATCCATCGGTACCGTAGCGTATAGCTGCATGAGCTATAGCTTCGTTTCCTTTCATTAATTTAACATCTTCTCTCATATCTTGTCGTTCTGATTTTTTCAAAATTCTTTGTTTTGCTATCATTATAGCTTTACTTTATATACGGTTATACAGCCATCCGGGCAGACTAATCCGCAACTGGCACATCCGATACACGCATCCGGATTTTTCATGTAAGCATAATGGTAACCTTTATTGTTTACTTCTTTGTGATGAAGGGCGAGTACTTCTGCGGGGCAAGCTACTACACAAAGTTCACAGCCTTTGCAACGTTCGTTGTTAACTACTATTGCACCTTTAATCTTTGCCATGTCAAATTGTTCTTTTTATTAATACTGCAAATTTAATTTTTTATTTTAAACTGTGAAGTTAAAAAAACTATTTTGTTACAATTTGTAAGATGATAACTAATTATCGTATAATCAGTTGATTACAAAAAAATAAATAGCAAAAACATCTGTTTTTGCTATTTTGATAAATATGTATATAATTGATATGTAGTGGATTAATTATTATATGCAAATTAACATACTTACAATTTATCATCCTATCTTTATACCTGAAAATCCCATAAATGCCATAGCTAATAATCCGGCCGTAATTAATGCTATGGGTATTCCCGCCATGGCTTTAGGTATTTTTGTCATGCTTAACTGTTCCCGTATTCCGGCAAATAATACGAGAGCCAGAGTAAAACCTAAAGCTGTGGAAATGGCAAAGACGACCGATTCCATTAAATTAAAATTTTTTTGAATAACAAGAATTGCAACCCCCAGTATTGTACAATTTGTCGTGATTAGAGGTAAAAACACTCCTAAAGCCTGATATAGGGCCGGAGATACTTTTTTCATGATAATTTCCAGCATTTGTACCAAAGCGGCAATGACCAGTATGAAAATTATCGTTTGTACAAATGTCAGCCCGAATGGAGTAAGTAGATACGTTTGTATCAGATAAGTGACTATTGTAGAAATCGTCATTACAAATGTTACTGCGGCTCCCATTCCCAACGCGGAATCTATTTTTTTAGAGACTCCCAGGAACGGGCATATTCCTAAAAACTGGGTCAATACAATATTATTGACGAAAATTGCTGTTATGAATATGGATATATATGTTAGCATGACTATTTGGTTTTTAATTTATTAATTATAGCGATAAGGAAACCTAATGCGATAAAGGCTCCCGGTGCCAGTATAAAAATTAAAGATCCGTAATTGTCCGGAAATATGGATATATTGAAAACAGCCCCAGTGCCTAAGAATTCTCTTACGGCCCCAAGTAATGTCAGTGCTCCGGTAAATCCTAATCCTATCCCTAAACCATCGAAAAATGAGTCTGCCGGGGAGTTTTTAGCGGCGAAAGCTTCTGCACGTCCCAATAAGATACAGTTTACTACAATCAAAGGAATAAAGAGTCCCAGACTTTCATACAAAGCAGGGACATAGGCTTTCATACATAGTTCCAGGATACTTACAAAAGCTGCGATAATGGCGACGAAAGCAGGAATTCTTACCTTGTCCGGTATGATATCTTTGACAGAAGATATTACTACGTTCGAACAAATGAGCACGAACATGGTAGATAATCCCATTCCCATTCCGTTTACGGCAGAAGTGGTCGTTCCCAGGGTAGGACACATTCCTAATAACAGTACGAAAGTGGGATTTTCTTTTATGATACCGTTGAGTATTATTTTAATTTTGCTCATGAACCTGCTCCTTTCTTTTGGGTTGAGTATTTGCCGTTGCAGATATAATGCCATCCGTTTTTCCCATATAAGCGTCGTAAGCTTTTTGTACAGCACTTAAAAAAGCTCTGGAGCTTATGGTCGCTGCTGTGATCGCATCTATGTCTCCTCCGTCTTTTTTTACAGATATTTTCGTGGTTGACGGATTCTTTCCTATAATATTTTGGTCCCCTTTTTCTTGGCGGAACCATTGCTCCATTTTAGAGCCCAGACCAGGCGTTTCCGCATGTGACAATACCCGGTAGTTATAAATACTTCCGTCTTTTTTTAATCCGACCATTATAGTAACGGTTCCTCCATATCCGTTGGGTGAATTGCTCTGTAAGGCGGCACCAACTTCCTTATTACCCATTTTGGCCGGAAAAACGGTGATTATGCTTCCGTCATTTAGTGTAATGTCATATTTTTCGGTTACAGGGGAATTATCAAATTCGGGAACTACTTCGGTGATCGCTTTTTCCTGTCGTAATTTCTGCGCGTTTTCTATCGGAGCCTTTGTCAATTTATATACAGTACCTAATGCTCCTCCTACGACGATTCCTATTCCGGTAAGAACGGCTATCATATTAAATAATGTGGATTCAAGTTTAGCCATGTTTTACAACCTCCCCGTATCTTTTAGGTTTTATGTAATTGTTTATTAGAGGGGTGAATGCATTCATAATAAGAATAGCAAACGACATACCTTCGGGATAAGCTCCCCATCTCCGTATCACCATTGTAATGACTCCAATCAAAACAGCATAAACAACCATACCTGTTTTACTCATAGGAGAAGTAACATAATCTGTTGCCATAAATATAGCTCCCAGAAGTAATCCTCCCGATAAAATTTGTAAAACAGGATCTATTGCCAATAAAACAGAAAATATAAATACGGTCATTATAATAATTACAGGTATATACCAGGTGATTATTTTTTTCCAGAGTAAGAACAGAAAGCCTAATAATAAGGCGACCGCTCCGGTTTCACCCAGGCTTCCTCCCATATTTCCCGATAAAAATTCTTTATAATAATTTATGGAATTGACAGGCAAAGGCTGTTTGAAATAATCTATCCACCATAATGAGGCTACAATAAGCAGACATACAGAGGCTATTGTTATTTCTCGTTTTCCAAAATTATTCTTTACCCATAACAAAGCTATTGTAATGCATGCGGCGATGAATAGAGCCATCCATATACTGAGGCTTCCCGTTTGTTCAGCTTGCACCTGTACGATATCCGTATGCTTAAGAAATGAAAGGGGCGTTGCTTCGGTGGTTGCATCCAGGTATTTGAACCTGTTTGTGCCGGGAGCTGGCCAGGTTGTCATTTGCGCCGGGAAAGAGATCAGAAGGAAAACGCGTCCTACTAAAGCCGGATTAAAAATATTATTGCCCAGTCCTCCGAATGGCATTTTACCTATTCCAATGGCAGCTAATGCTCCTATGATAATAATCCAGACCGGTAGATTGGATGGCAGGTTGAATGCAAGTAAAACTCCTGTGAGAATTGCAGAACCATCAGTTATAGAGGGAGAGACTTTTAATAGATATTTTTGGATAAGAAATTCGAAAGTAAGGCAGGCTGCTACCGATGTAGCCGTAACTATAAGAGCTCCTATGCCGAAGTAGTACAATGAGACTGCGAAGGCGGGTATAAGAGCAAACAGAACTCCATACATGCATTTTGATACCGAATTACCACTATGTATGTGAGGAGAAGGTGATATGGTTATTTTCTCATTCATATGACAGATTATTTTTTCGTTCGGTTTCTGATAATAGTGCTAACTTTACATTTCCCTATACGTATATAGTCCAGCAACGGACGGTGGGAAGGGCATGAAAAGCTACAGCAACCGCATTCTATACAATCGGTAATATGTTCCGATTCTGCTTTATCCCAAAGATCGGATTCGGAGCATGTCATAAGCAAATACGGGGATAATCCCATAGGACAGGCCATTACGCATTTGCCACAACGAATGCATGGCGACATCTTTTGCCTTTGTGATTCCAGAGACGGCATGATTAGAATTCCGGATGTTCCTTTCGTTGTGGGTATATCTACAGAAACGGCTGCTTTTCCCATCATAGGTCCGCCCAGTATTATTTTTCCGCTATCGTCGGGTAATCCTCCGGCGGCATCTATCAGCTTCGAAACAGGAGTTCCAATCCTGAATGATATATTTGCCGGAGTCTTCACAGATTTTCCCGTTACAGTAGCTATTCTTTCAAACAAGGGCTTATTTTTTTGAACCGCTTCGTATACGGCAAAAACACTAGCGACATTCTGTACAACTGTTCCGGTGGATATGGGTAATGCTCCACTGGCAACTTGTTTTCCTGTAATAGCTTCGATCAGCTGTTTTTCAGACCCCTGGGGATATCGGACTTTCAAAGGGCATATTTCTATTCCGGGATATTCTTTAGAGAGCTCCGAGAGTAATTTAATAGCATCGGGTTTGTTATTTTCGATTCCTATTGCGGCTTTTTGCACTCTTATGGCTTTCATTAAGATAGATACTCCTACAAGTATTTCTTGTGGCTTGGCCAGCATTAAAGCATGATCGTTGGTTAAATACGGTTCACATTCTACAGCATTGATAATGAGTATATAAGGATTCATTCCAGGAGGAGGTGTTAATTTGACCTGTGTGGGAAATGTTGCGCCTCCCATACCGACAATACCGTTTTCACCTATGCGGGTTATGATTTCTTCTGGTGAAAGTTTACATTCCTTAATTAAAGTTTCACTCCGGTCAATCTTATCTTCCCAGATATCATCTTCCACATCAACAATAACGGCTTGCTTTTTAAATCCTGAACCGTCGGATATTTCTTGTATGGCCGATATAGTACCTGATACGGATGAGTGAATATTTGCCGACACGAAACCGTTTGCTTTGGCTATAAGAGTTCCTACTTTTACTTTATCGCCTTTATTTACTATACATTGCGCAGGAGCACCTATATGTTGAGATAATAAAATTACTGCTTGTTTAGGTACTCCTAAGGAAATTATCGGTTTTCCGGCTGTTAGTTTTGATTCTGGCGGATGAATTCCACCTATCCGAAAATGTTTTAACATATAATTTAAGAATTATCATTACTCGGTTTCGACCGGTCTTTTTTCAATATTCTTTTTTTCAGGAAAATGCACGGTTTGTATAGCTCCCGTAGGACAAACTTCTTCACATTTTCTACATAACTTGCACAGATCATCGTTAATGTAAGCCAGGTTATTTTCAACGGATATGGCATTAAAGTTACATACTTTCATACATTTTCCACATCCGATGCAGGCGGCTATACATGCTTTCCGTGCTGTTCCTCCTTTGTCTTGACTGATACAATTCACATATACGCGACGTGATTTCGGTCCTTTCTTTCTCAATTCTATAATGTCTCTGGGGCAACTTCGGACACAAGCTCCACAAGCTCCGCATATTTCTTCATCGATTTCCGGCAAACCCGTTGTCTTGTTCATGGTTATGGCTCCGAAATCACAAGCTTTCACACAATCTCCCTCTCCCAAGCAACCGAAACGGCATCCGGTATCTCCCGTATATAATGACGCTTTCACCGCACAACTGGACGCACCATCATAGATATTGATAACGGGACGATTGGAACAAGTCCCGTTACAGCGGACGACAGCTATTTTAGGATTCGACAAGATAGCCTCTTTACCCAATATTCCGGCAATTTTTATCATAATGTCTTTCCCGCCGACAGGACAGGAGAGACCTTCCAGGGAACCTGCCTGAGCACAACGTTCTGCAAAGTTGCGACAACCGGCACTGCCGCATCCGCCACAATTGGCTCCCGGAAGTACTCCTTCAACTTCGTCGATACGGGGATCTTCGGCTACTTTAAACTTTTGTGCTACAAAATATAGAATGACTGCGCTGACAGCTCCGATGGCTCCTAATGAAACGATAGTGACGATAATCAGATTCATATTGCAGATATACCTTTAAAATTATGATATTAGGAACGTTTTTTCAATGTAAAAACAAATTGTTTTTTCAGTTTATCTTTTATGAGGTAAAGTACTCCATAATAAAGTAGTAATGCTATTAAAGAAAACATTCCCGAAACAAGCTCGTTATGTGAAATATAATATGATACGGATAGAACAATGATAAGGCATAGAAACGGATAAAGTATTGCTATATTCAATGCTTTATAGGCCATGGAAAGTTCTCCTTCTATCCATACGGTGTCGCCTATATTTAGGTTTTCTGTAACGGGTATATTTATGATTTTTTCTTTCTTTTCCGAGACAGAACAATAATTAGCCGCATGACAACCGGAACAAGCGGAAGCTTGTATGATACTTATTCTTGCAATGTTCTGTGATACACTTTTTACAATTCCTTGATGTTCTATCTTACACTTCATGACCGACTCGAAGTAACAAATCATTTACAAAGGTAGCGAATAATATTATATATTGTAATATATTTTCTTTTTAAATTATTGCATAGTGACAGATAGTTAAGCATGGAAATGTCCTACCGGAAATATTTATCCATCAGTTTGGAAAAATCATTGCTTCGTTTGATTTCTTCCAGCCAAAGATTCATACTATCGAGCAATACAGGACTGTCTTTTCTTAAAGCCCAGGATTGGAATTGAGTAAAACTTATGTCGGTCTGATAGTCTATTTGCGGATATTCTCTGCTCATGGCGGCAGCTATGCTTTCATCACATACCGCAAAATCTATTTCTCCTGTAGCAATCATCATAATAAGTTGTTCCGAGCCATAGGTATGTTCTTCTTGTATATATATCGTATCTCCTATTTCGTGAGCCAGATTGTTAATTCTCAATCTGGCGGGAGAGTTGCTTACGATGTACAGAGTTTTTTTTGCCAGATCAAGTTGGTTTCTTATAGGTGTTTTTCCGTTATTATATTCTTTTTTACGTTGAACAAGCACCTGCTTGTTCAGCAGTAGAGGTTCTGTAAAAGAATATTTTTCTCTGTTTTCTGTAGTTATAGGCAACTGCCGGGCTACGATATCATATGTGTTGTGTTCAAGTCCGTTCAGGCTTTTGCTTAAACTTACTTCCGGATATATTTCCACTTCCCAACCGCTCCTTTTGCTTATGAGCTTTGCCAGTTCATAATCGAATCCGATGACCGTATCGTCTGATATATAATAGGTGAGAGGAGTAAAGTCGGTTACGACACGAAGTATTTTTTCAATATTTATTTCTTTATAATCACGCTGTATCGGATTGCTTAGGGAACAATTCTTTAAGCTGATCATCAATAAAATAACCGATATTAGTAATATAAAATAAATTAATATACGTTTGCTGACCATCATATTGACTCATTTTAATTGGCAAAATCAATAGATAATCCCAATTGGAATATACTTGGGTTAAGAGGGTAGTGAGGCATAGAGAAGTAATTATTGCCTCCGAATATTCCTTTATTGGCGTGAGAAAACAAAACGTAAAAACGGGTTTTCTGGAGTTTCATGTTCACATAAGCATTCATAAACGGATAATTCCCCACTTCAATTTCATCTTGGTTGTGGAAAACCAGAGTGGCCGGTTGAAATGTTTCGCTTTTGTATTTAGTATAATACCTGCAATCGACCCCCAACTGTACATGTAAAACTTTAGCTATGCGAAATAGCAAATACATATTGCTATAGACACTTAATTCCGGCAATGGAATAACGGAACTTTTGGATGATTTCTGATAAGTTATTTCATTATCCAGATTGAAAATACCGAATTTAAAGTCCTGCTTGAGTGTCGCATTGAATACTTGTATGATAGATGATTCCTGACGGGGTAGGGCATCCTTGTCGAAATAGACATAGTTTTGCAGGTTCTCTACTCCGATATTCAGGTGGGTACGCCAGCGTTCTATGTGAAATTCGCCGCCAACGCGAAACCGGCGTATTTTCCCGAAATCATTATCCCAAATGAAATGATTGGATGTATAGTGTTTATAGAAATAAGGAACTTCGGTATTTCTGAAAAATCCGTAAGCCCGGATTTGTACCGTATCTTTGAAAAGAGGGAAACGGCTGCGAATATTTCCGGTTATATCTATATCACCGATTGCAGAGCCTAATAAACCGAACTTAGCGTTTACATTATATGTCAATATCTTACCCTGGCGTTTGGATATTTCTCCTCCCAACCATAATAAGTTGTCGGTATGATGGGGGGGATTCGAGAATTCGGGCAGAGGATCGCATCCGTCGGGAACCACACCCGGAGTTAAAGTGTCACCTATTTGTGTAAATCTTCTTATTTCGTAAGTAGCATATGCGGCCAAACCCATTTTTGCCCATTTGTTAAATCCTTCTAATAGCGAAATTCCAAATGTATTTCTCAAAGACCACCATGAATTTATTTCGTTTGTACCTTGATTGGACAAATATGTATTGGCAAAATATGTCGTATCGTTCGTTATTGAATTGTTAACGAAACGGTGTTTGTTTTCATTATATTCTATTGTATGGATAAAACTGGTGACAGGAATAAATGTTTCGATAATGCTGGTATCTTTTTTAGTCTCTTTATAATATCCAAGATTATAACGTTGTGTGGCATAATATTCTTGTCCACGTATCCGGCTGTATGCATCGGTCAAATTTACCGGTATTGTTTTAGTGTCGATTTTTGTTTGTCCTCCCTGTAATTCTTCAGGGCGTAATATATAGTCGTCGTTAGTGATTCCCCCGTTTACCTGATTGACAAAATTGTATACATTAACGAACGCTTGTAGCTGGTATTTATCGCTTATATAACTGCCGAACAAACGATAAGAAAAATCTTTGCTTGCCTGTTGCTGGTAATGTCCTCGGGAAAGGATATAATCTACTCCTCCTCCGAACTCCAATTGTTTGGTTGCATTTCCTGAAAAGACAGCTTTAAGGTGGTCTATGGCATTTTTCTTGGAGCCTCCGCTCCCATAAGAAAGCAATGTCATAGGTATACGGCTGTTATAAAATGTCCAATTGGATGCCGTATTTATCCATTGAGAGTATGGATCTTTGAAAAAAAATTCCGAAGTAACAGGGCGTTCAAAGAATATTTTAGATTGGCCGGCTCCTCCGAGATTTCCAGTCGTACTATATGCTACCGACCGGGCATTGGGAATATCGGTCTGGTAATAATTGAGCATTAATGTATCCATGGGAGCCGGAACAATATTGCCCAGCGGTTGTGTAATATGCCATGCATAAGGTCCGGGGACACTTTTCTCCTTCTCTGCCTTTAATATCAGAAAAGAACAGATGGTCCATATGATAATAACGACTTTTTTCATGCGACTGCAAAGATATAACTAAATAACCGAAATGAAAGGATGATGGATTCCTTTATTCTTGGTTAAAATCTATTTTATCTTTTTAGTAAAAAGATATATCCGGTTATTTGATTACTATTTCGCAATTATCCAGGCTGCATATTACAGCCAGGGATTCTACATGTATGTTTTTTTTCCTGAGTAATTCGCTTCCTTTCTGAAATTCTTTTTCAATGATGAATCCCATTCCGCTAAGATGTGCACCGGCCTGATGTATAAGTTCTATCATTCCCAGGGCGGCATTACCGTTGGCGAGAAAATCGTCGATGCAGAGAATATAATCCTGAGGCGTGAGATAATCGCTGCTTATGGATATAGGATATTCCCGGTCTTTTGTAAAAGAATGTACGGTAGTGGTAAGCGCATTTATCATAGTTTTAGGCTCTTTTTTCTTTGCGAATACAACCGGAAGTTTCATAATATAACCGACCATAATAGCCGGGGCTATTCCACTTGCTTCAATAGTCATTATTTTATTGATCCGCTCGTGAGAGAATCTTTTGGCAAATTCTTTGGCAATGGCTTCCATCAGTAACGGATCCATTTGGTGGTTTATAAAACTGTCTACTTTTAAAATTCCTCCTTCAAAACATTTGCCGTCTTCCAGGATACGACGTTTTAATAACTCCATAATAATTAGTTGTGCTGGTATAAATATCGTTTAATGCTGCGTTTAGGGGTTTTCTCAAATTCTTCAAAATATACTTTTACCCGGCTTATCTGACTGTACGCCGGAAGTTCTTTATTCAGAGCCTGCCGGTTTTCATCCATCAGCTTTTCTATTTGTTCGGTAGAAATACCTGATTTACAAGCGTTCTCAATATCAGGATATATCAATGCCACCAGTTTACCGTCTTTTTCAACGATCAGAGATTCGTTTACATAGGGCATATTATTAAGTTTATCCTCAATCTCTTCAGGATAGATGTTTTGCCCGGATGGTCCCAGTATCATGTTTTTATTCCTGCCTTTCAGGTGTATAAATCCTTTGGAATCAACCGTACAAAGATCCCCGGTATTCATCCAACCGTCCCGGAATATTGCTTTTGTAGCTTCGTCATTTCGATAGTATCCAGTCATCGTATTGTCTCCTTTTACCCATAATTCTCCTACTATGTTCTCCGGATCGGGTGAATCTACTTTCATTTCCATGCGTTCTACGATTCGCCCGCATGCACCCGGGGGATTTTCGGTCCAAGGAGCGTACGAAATTAGCGGACCACATTCTGTCATACCGTATCCTATTGTAAAAGGAAATTCGATTTTTTTCAAAAAGGCTTCCACTTCTTTGTTTAATCCGGCGCCGCCGATTATCATTTCCTGAAGATTGCCACCGAAAGTCTCGAACAATTTATTTTTTATTTTCAACAATAGTTGCGTATCAATAATGGGGACTTTAAGCAGTACGCGCA
Source organism: Barnesiella propionica (assembly GCF_025567045.1). Lineage (NCBI taxonomy): Bacteria > Pseudomonadati > Bacteroidota > Bacteroidia > Bacteroidales > Barnesiellaceae > Barnesiella > Barnesiella propionica. The sequence goes on from NZ_JAOQJK010000002.1 coordinate 387,633, forward strand.
TAAGCGGTTTTTCCAACAAAGGAAATACTTTCGATTTTATTATCTTTTCAATAATAAGCGGTACTGTGATAATTAACTTAGGTTTAACTTCGGAAAATGCATCCATAATGATTTTAGGAGACGGTACACGTGTAAGAAAATGGAGGTGACATCCTTTCACAAATGGGTGTATGGTTTCGATTACCATTCCATACATATGTGCCATCGGCAACATACAAACAATATTATCTCCCGCTTGAAGAAAATCGAGGTTTTCTATGCAAAACTTGACATTGGACCAAAGACTGCGGTAGGAGAGCATAACACCCTTGGAAAAACCTGTAGAGCCCGATGTATAATTAATAATGGCTAGTTGGTCTGGTTTGTCTTTGTAATAAGATACATTGTCCGGCGTAAAACGGCTGGGATATTTTTTTCCGAATAATTCATTCAATCGGTTCCTTGTCTCTATAAGTTTTTTATTCTTCGACGCGAGGACTGAAAAATCATTGATCAATATAATTCCGTTCAAATTTTTCATGTGAACTTCGTTCAGGTTTTCCCAAACAGCGTCACCAACGAAAAGAAATTTTGCATCCGAATGATTGACGATATGGTGTATGTTGTCTGCTTTAAATTCATGCAGTATAGGAACCGGAACAGCTCCGTATGTGAGTGTTGCAAAGAAAGCTACAGCCCAGTGGGACGAGTTCTTTCCGCAAATCGCAATCTTATCTCCCGTTTTAATACCTGCACTTTCGAGCAAAAGATGGATTTTTTCTATCTTTCGGGCAACGTCTTTAAATTGATATGAAACTCCATTAAAATCGGACAAAGCAACTCTTTCCCAATTTTTTTTAATGGATTCTTCTATATATGCGTTCAGACTGTTAGACATAACTATATATTCTTGATTGTTACTAATAAGAATAACAAAGTTAGATATATTTTGATAAAAAACAATCTGTTTTTATTTTACGATGAGTTTCACCGGTTACTTAGTTTCCCGTGATTTTTTTAATAAGACAATTGACTATCCTGATTGCGTTTTAATGTAAATAAGAAATTCAGTCCGCCATTAGCGCCGTTTTTTACCATTATTTCACCTTTATGAAAAAGAACGGCATTTTTTACGATAGCCAAGCCTAATCCTGTTCCTCCTAATTTACGTGAGCGCCCTTTATCCACTCTATAAAAACGTTCGAATAAACGATTTAAATGTTCCTGGGAAACACCTGTTCCGGTATCGGAAAATGACAGGTAGTAATATTCATCGTCCTTATAATAGCACTCCACTAAGACCTGGCTGCCATCGCCGGCATATGAAATAGCGTTATCGGTCAGATTACGAAATATAGAATATAGCAAAGAATAATTACCGCATATATTTGTTTCTTCAGGAATGCGTGATATAGCAGTCATATGATGTTCGGCCAATTGTGTTGCCGATTCATTGAATATATCGTCGACCAGTTTATCAAGAGATACTACTGCACAGTCGAACAGATCATTAGATTCATCCAGACGGTTAAGCATAGAAATGTCTCTCAACAACCCGGCCAAACGTATTGTCTGAGCATAACATCTTTGCATAAATAAGGATCGTTTTTCTTCTGATAAAAAAGGATTGGATAATATTGTTTCCATATATCCTTGAATGCTGCTTACCGGTGTTTTTAATTCGTGGGCGATATTTTGTGTAAGTTGTTTTTTTAATTGTGTTTCTTTTTCTTGGAAAGTAATGTCATTTATAGCTATTTCAAACGTATGGTCTTGGAAAATAATACATTCGACCTGGAAGGTCTTTCCATTTTTGGTGAGGAATATAGAGTCTGCAATAAACTCTTCGCCAATATGGCGGGCATTGCGGCGTTTGTTAACAAATTCATGTATTTTGTAAAACTCTTTTTCTTCGAAAAAACTTTCTACATTTTTTATGGTAGTATCTGTAATGAGATTGAGATATTGTACAAATAAATTATTAGCCACTATTACTTTTTTGTCTGCAGAAAATATGGCCAGTCCTTCTTTGGAGAATTGTAAATGTTTAAATAGTTTTTCTTTTTCTATGGACAGTTCTTCTTTTGTAGTACGTAGATTATTGTATATGCGTATAAGATTGCGAGTCACGTCCCCTATATCGCTTTTGTCTGGCTGTATTCCCGTATCCAACTGGAAACCTTGTTCTGCCTGTTTAGAAAAATGTTTTAAAATGGAAACGGAATTGCCTAATTTATGACAAAAGTAAAATAGGATTAGAATCGTTATAACAGATGATATAATCAGAAAATAGAAAAATCCGATGTCTACGTTTAATATCGAATCAATATGTATGTCAAAAGGTAGAGAACTCCTTATTATTAAATAGTTATCGTATGATTTTGCAGAATAAAAGAATGATTGATTTAATGAACTTGACCGGCGAAGAGCGTATCCCGAACCTTTTTCTATAGCTTGTATAATTTCAGGACGAGATAAATGTGATTCTTTATTAGATAATTCGCTTTCATGATTATCCATTAGAATTTCTCCCGTTTTAGCGGATAAAATGGTAACTCTTAATTTTTTATCCGTGATGTAATGAACAATAGAATCGAGGCTTTTTTGGGAAAAAGTTATTGTATCGTTGTATATTCTTTTATGAATTAAATCATTATATTCTTGTAATGTCGAGTTCAATAATTCTTTTCTATGTTCTTTCTCCATACTGTATTGAAATATGAGTATGGCCGTTACAAATAGTAAAAAGAGAGCTGCTATCGTTATGAACAACTCTCTGTGAAAAGGCATTTTTTTAAATATATTCATTCTTTATTGAAAAACGATTCAAACTGTTTCGAAACAATAGCCATATCCTAAACGGGTGACAATATATTTTCCATAATCACCTATTTTTTTCCTTAATCTTGTAATATTTACATCAATCGTCCTGTCCAGCACATATACTTCGTCACTCCATACTTTTGATAAAATTTCTTCTCTTGAGAAAACTTGTCCAGGGTAAGAAAGCAATAATTTTAATATCTCGAACTCTTTTTTGGTAAGTGATATTTCTTCTTGTGATATGAATGCTTTTTTCTTTATCGGATCGAGAGTAAGTTTATCAAAAGATAAAATAGCCGGTTCGTTGTCCGGTTCGGAAACCGAACGACGTAATACGGCTTTTACTCTTGCCATAACTTCCCGAATAGAAAAAGGTTTGGATATATAATCGTCTGCTCCTATATTAAATCCAGTAAGTCTGTCATTCTCCGTATCCTTAGCAGTGAGGAATATTATAGGGATTTTGGCCGTTTTTTCATTCTTGCGCAAAATATTAGCAAATTTAAAGCCGCTCATTTCTCCCATCATAACATCAAGTATGATCAGTTTATATTCGCTCAATGTCATTTTTAACGCTTCTTCTGCCGAATTTGCCGAATCTACCTCATATCCTTCTGTTTCGAGATTGAATTTGAGTATTTCACATAAATCTTCTTCATCGTCAACTACGAGAATCTTGTAAATTGTCATGGTTTTGAGTTTTTGAATTAGTTTATGCAAAGATTTTAAAAAGTTATTTCACTTATATTACAAACTACTTTTATTTACATGTCTTGTTTAGGAATACTTATTTAAGCAGTTCTTGTAATAATAAAGGATCATTAGTGGTAATATAATCAACCTTTTTATCTATCAGTTCGAGCATTTGGTCTTTTTTATTTACTGTCCATACATTAATAGTCAATCCGCATGCTTTGGCTTCATCATACCAATGTGGATGTTTCTTCATGCATAAATAAGAAAAATCTATTCCTGTATATCCTTTCTGTTTTAATTCTGCAGGAGAATAATTACAAGATAAATAAGCTACTTTAGCATTTGGGGCAAGTCGTATAAGTTCATCGCCTGTAATAATACTGAATGTGATATATTCTACCTTATCTTCTATGCCTAAATTTTTTACCATATCGACTGTTTTCCTGGCAATCAGCTTTTGTTTTTCCAAACCGGTTTGCTCTTTCAATTCTATAATCAGTTTTGTTTTATCCTGATTTTTTCCTGCACTTAAATAATCTATCAGTAAAGGAATATTTTCACCGTTTTTCAATTTTGACTTACATATTTGTTCAGCGGTGCAATCTTCTACTTTAAGTCCGTCCAAAGTAGTAGGATTATGATTAACAATTAAAACACTGTCTTTTGTCAGCCATACGTCCAATTCCGAACCGTAAACACCGATTTCAACAGCTTTTTTTAAAGAAGTTATAGAATTCTCCGCACTACCTTCACAGTCCCAATACCCTCTATGAGCGATAACATGTGTTTTTGACTGAGCTGAAATACCTGCAACCGAAAGGGTAGTGAATAATAACAAAGGAAAGATTTTTTTCATATAGGTGTGTTTTTAATGTTACTTCAAATATATGGATTTTGTTCCAAAAAGACAATAGATAAATAAAAAAGAAGCGAGTCTCTCGACTAACTTCTTTTTTAAAATTGAATGTTGTTTTTTTACAAATATGCTCAACCTTATGGTATGAACAATTAATCAATTAAAATTTGATTCTACTCTGAAAAGATTGCGACTTAATAAAAGCCTTAACAAACAAAAAAAAGATCTTTTATGTTTGAATAGTACAAAGAAATAAGCCTGAAACAGTATTTACAAATTAATGGTATATTTGACCTTGCTATGGGATGAAATGTAAATATATGGGGTAAATTATTCTATTAAGGGGTGAAATAATTTACAATATAAAATACTTTTGCGCGTTTTTTGATCTAAAAAGAGTATCTTTGACATTTATAAACGCCGCGACATATGAATTTTTGGAATAAACGGGTACCTGGATATAATTATGAAAAAAAGAATCTGATAAAGTTGGTTCTTTTTACAGCTTTGTTTGCTATAATATTCATTAATATATATAAACCGTTCAGTTCTCCTACGTGGTATCGTGTAACCAATTTTATGTTTCTTGTATTTTCTACATTAATTGTACTGACGGGAGTACTGGTTGTTGTCGTCAGTCGTATTGTAATGTATTATTATGCAAAGAAAAAACCGATAACATATGGCGATTATATCTTGTGGGTGTTCTTTGAGATTATATTTATGTCGCTTTTTTATACTGGTTATGCTCTTTCTGTCAATAAGGAAAGAGATGTATTGCAGACTTTGCAGGAGTCCACGATAAATACAGCATTGGTTTTGTTATTACCTTATTCTATTCTTATGCTATATTTTTCCTGGCAGGAAAAGGAGAAACAATTAGAATTAATAGACAAGGTTTCTGCTGAAAAAGGAGAATCGAAAGTAATCGCTTTTTATGATGAAAAAAGGGAGCTCAGACTATCGGTGAAGCGTAGTAATTTGCTGTATCTCGAATCTGCGGATAACTATGTTTGCATCTGGTATCTTAATAAAGATACGATAACCCGGTATATGTTAAGAAGTACATTGAAAGCTGTTGAAGAAGAATTGGCTTCGGATTATATATTGCGATGCCACAGGTCGTATATGGTTAATTTCGATCATGTAAAAGTTCTTAGAAAAGGGAAGGATGGTGTTTTCCTTGAATTAGGAATACCCAATGTTCCAGATATTCCTATTTCTAAAACATATAGCGAGACAGTTACACAAAAATTTATTCAGTTTACCGCATAATCTTATTTCATGTAATACAATTTATTATTAATTCCCGTAAATATTATGAGAAGTTTTTATTTGTACCAGACTTCCCTCGGAAAAATTTGGATAGCAGCGGATGAAAATGCGATATACCGTATTTCTTTTTTTGAAATATGGGATGCTGTAGAGAAAGAAACACCGGCTATACGGGAAGCTTATAACCAAATCTGCGACTATCTTCATGGAGAAAGAAAAACTTTTGATTTGTTGTTAGATCCGCAAGGTACCCCGTTTCAGAAAAGCGTATGGGACGAACTGATGAAAATACCTTATGGAGAGGTTCGTAGTTATAAGCAAATAGCAGAAGCTGTCGGTAATTCTAAAGCATGCCGGGCAGTTGGTATGGCGAATAACAAAAATCCTTTGTTAATTGTTGTTCCTTGTCATCGGGTAATAGGGAGTAACGGGGCACTGGTCGGATATGGAGGCGGATTAAATAATAAAAATTATTTGCTTAAATTAGAAAAAGAACATTCTTAAAAAATATTTTGGGATATTTAGAAGCAAAAAGTCCGGTTTATTATAAAACCGGACTTTTTAGCTATTGCATTGAGCATTTTAATTCTTTAGGTCTTGTCATAGTTTCTTTGTATATATTGCCAAAACGGTCGGTGACCTTAATTTCCAAAGTAGAGGTCGGGCTCGAAGCTGTAACCATGAAAAGATGTGCTGTGTTATTGCTCACAAAATCGGCTGTAGGATCGGCATTTGCATTCAGCCTTTTAGCTTCATAGGAAATTATATGCAAAGGGTCTTTTTTAACAACTCGTGTCACTTTTAGCGGATTACCGTTTTCGGTAACTTCTATATTCCAGTTCATGTCATGTCCCCATATGTTTAATAACACCTGATTTTTTTCATTTTTAATAGCATACTCTCCGGAATATGTCTTCATCTTGGCTTCTGTAGAATTGGGTGCATATTTTTCAGCCGTTACATAACACTCATTTAGATCATAACTTCTAAACTGTTTGTTTTTATTCTCTCCAATGCCTTTATAATACCACTGTATATTATTATTTTCTATCTCAAAAACACCATATCCTCCGGGAGAACCATCTTTACAGATATGATTTCCGGCATATCCGTTCTTGCCGGTCCACCACCATGTTGCGCATACGGCTGCAATATTATGCTCTGTAATAGATTCGGATGCTTCAATTATATAATTAACATGTGTATGTCCTGTCAAAATGTGAACATTTGAGAACTCTTTTAATATTGACAATAATTCGTTTCCACTCGACATCGTAACGTTTGCAACAGGTTTACCTGTGGCAGTAAGCGATGTAGGTATGGCATGAACCTGTACATGCATAGCTACAAAAATAGGAGTTGATTTGTCAGCGATAGTATTCAAATCTTTTTGTAACCAAGACAATTGATCTGCAGAAAGTTTACGGTTATATTTTCTATCACCTATAATTCCTTCGCTGCCGCCTTTATTAATATATTCTACATCGTCCATAACGATATAATGAGCTTTTCCCAAATTGAAAGAATAATAGGTAGGACCTATAATATCTTTAAATTTTTGTTCAGCATCCCAGTCCCCAACCCCATAAGGATTATTATCGTGATTTCCCATTGCATTAAAGATGGGAATATCTATATCTTTGATCAAACTCAGATAATCATTTAATTGGAAGTTATTGGAATACCAGTACAGATCCCACGTCATATCCCCTAAAGTGAGGCCGTAAACTTTAGTTCCGCTATTTCGATATGTATCGATGGTCGTTTTAATATCGGTTTTAAACCCATTAGTGAACTGTGTAATATCGTTATTTCGTTTTGCCAGATGCATATCTGCCAAAGCTAACACTACATGTTTATTGTTATCGATTTGATTCAAAGAAAAATTTATTTGTTCTGTCTGATTACCTCCTTTGAGACGCTCATAAAATAACGGCATATTTCTTCCTTCGGTGGAAACTTCATAATTTCCTGGAACAGAAATGAAGACAAAACCATTCTTTTTGGCGGAGGGTAAATAATATATACCGTTTTTATCGGTTTTAACCACTTCTATACCATCTGAAACTACAACATCGGGCACACCAGTATTATTGCAATATACGACACCTTTAATCGTCATACCTTCCACATCCGGCAGATTCATATTTAGTTTAATAGTAATTGCAGATATACCCAGAAATAATGATTCCGTTCCTCTCTGTAATATAAATTTATATTCTCCCGAGACCATATCTTTAGGAATGGTAAATGAAGCTGCAAATGCTGTAATGTCAAATAGTGGAGCTTTATATTCGGTATTTTCATCTGATGTTAGCTGTAACCGTATAATATCGCCATCCATAAACCCACGTCCTCTTAATGATATATTTTCATTCGCAAATGTCTCTATAAGTGACGGAATATTTATATTCGTAATATCGGGAATATTTGTATTGGGAGTTATGGTGAGGTTTGTTGTACCTAAAAACAAAAACCTGTCACCTCTTAATAATATGATATTATAACTTCCGGATTGGATGCTTTCAGGCAATGTAAAGGTTATGTATCTATTAGTAATTTCAGTTGCATTAATTACGAATGATATTTTACTGTCTGTAGCCGATTTTAGTTCTATAATATCCCCTGTAGAAAAACCTTCTCCTCCGATGGTTATACTACTTTCTGCCAAAATCGTTAATTCCGAAGGAATATTCAAATTCTTGATTTTCAATTCGGAGTCTTCTTTATGTTCTTCATTACAACCGGAAAACATAAATATCCCGGACAGAAATACGAAGAAGAATATAAAATAAAAGAAAGGAGGTGTAAAGGAGATTGATTTAAAATTTCGTTTTGTTTTCATTTTATAAGTATCAGATTTAATTTATTTACAAAGCGAAAATAATAAAAATATATATAAACTAAAACAAATCATTATTTTTTATATAAAAATGATATTGAAAATAGGTTGTTTTTTTATGAAAATGTATTTTTATTTTGAATAGAATGATATGACAAGAAAGTAGGAAATGTTTATTAATATTCTTTATGAATTTATCAGGACAGTTATGCCGGTTCCATCATATTAACTATCCTTGCTTTTCAATGAGATATTTCCAAAATCTTACAGGTAGGTTTTGACGATGCAATTTAGGGTTTCTACGTTCTTTTATTGTAGTGGATTTAAAATAAGCCTTCCATAGCTCCTGAAATAATTTTTCATCATGAGCCATAAGCGCAGTATCCATTTTGCCTGAAGGTAAAACAGGCTTTCCTGTTTCAAAACGGATTTCTGTAACCGCCGACATATCATAATAAAATCCGTAATCTCGTTTCATATCATAGATAATCCATTTTTGACCGGCAAAACGCTCTTTAAAATGTTGTATAGCTATAGGCAATATATTATATAATGGTTCAATTGCAGCAAAATAAGTACAATCAGACGTCTTTTGAAAACGGAGAAACTGAATGACTCTATGTCGTTCCTGGCTTACTTTTTTACTGATATTTGATGCTAATAGAACATCCGGATCTCCAAAGTTTAGCTCTATGGATTTTGAAGCATTGATAGCTTTGCATATATATTTAAATATCAATAAATCGGTATCAGGCAACTCCGATAACCAGTTAGCTGTAATAACAGCTAACCCCGCTTTGGATAATTTCTTTTCCATGCTTTTTAATACACGTTCCGATTTGGATACATCGGTTTCAACACAAATACAACGTTCGTAAAAAATAGGCAACGGTTCTCCGGACCGAAGTAATAAATCGGGAATAACCTTTAAGGAATAAGACTCAAAAATAGCGGTGAGTAATCCTTCAAACGTTTTATCATATGTAAAAATGATCATTTTTCAGTCTCCAAATAAAAAGCTTAATTGCCTGTTATCCCTTTTAGTTTCGTTGGTTTTCGTCAATAATCGTTTGACGTTTTCAGGGTGTATTTCTTGGATGTTCCGTACAGGCAGGTCATGGCATGTAATAAAATATTGGGCTTTTTTCATAACACCTCCCATTTTCTTTAATTGTGTAAAGTTTATACGTCCGTATCTTCTCGAAAATAATATCATTTTTGCCGTTTTAACTCCTATGCCGGGAACCCGGAGCAGCATTTCATAGTCTGCCCGGTTTATGTCTACCGGAAATTTTTCCGGATGACGTAATGCCCAGGATAATTTAGGATCAATTTCAAGATCCAGTTCCGGATAAGTGTCATTAACGATTTCATCAACTCTAAATTGATAGAATCGCAATAACCAGTCTGCCTGATATAATCTGTTTTCTCTGACTAAAGGTGGTTGCTTTAGGGCGGGTAGGCGATTATCATATTCATTTACCGGTACAAATCCCGAATAATAGACTCTTTTCATGGTAGGCCGATCATATAGCATCGCAGAAAGGTTAAGGATATCTTTGTCGCTGTCGGGTGTAGCACCTACAATCATTTGAGTACTTTGTCCGGCAGGAGCAAAACGGGGAGCTTTCCGATATTTTTTCCGTTCCTCATTGCTTTCCAGTACTCCGGTTTGAATATAACGCATGGGAGTAAATATGCTTTGAAAATCTTTTTCAGGAGCTAATGCTTGTAAACTTTTTTCATTAGGAATTTCGATATTTACGCTTAGTCTGTCGGCATACAGACCTGCTTCCTGCACGAGCTCCCGGCTAGCCCCCGGAATGCTTTTTAAGTGGATGTAACCATTATATTTATGTATAAGTCTTAAGTCTTTGACCACTTTTACCAGTCTTTCCATCGTATAGTCGGGATTTCTCACTACTCCTGAGCTAAGGAACAAGCCTTCGATATAGTTACGCCGATAAAACTCAATAGTTAAGTTTACCAATTCAGAAACCGAAAAAGTGGCTCTACGTATATCATTGCTGCGACGATTTATGCAATAGGCACAATCATATTGGCAATAATTGGTCAGCATTATTTTTAATAATGAAATACAACGGCCGTCTTCCGAAAAACTATGACAAATTCCCCAACCGGCAGTATTTCCTATGCCGCCTGATTTATGAGCTCTCGATATGCCGCTAGATGCACAAGATACGTCGTATTTAGCCGATTCGGCCAGAATTTTAAGTTTTTCTATAATTGTATCATTCATAATTTGCAAAGTAAAACAATACCCTCAAGAAAACGTATTAAAAAGAATAATTTAATATCAAAAAATGACTGTTATCTGAAAAACGGTAGAATAATGGATGAATTTAAAATTTTATTCAAAAAATTATTTGATGTAATATGGTTAATAACAAGTTCTTGTAAAAAACATGATGATTATATAATAAGAAATATCCGAAATAATTTGTAAAATAAAAAAAAGACCTTACCTTTGCACTGCTTTTGAAACAAAAAGTAAGATCACAACATCTGGAGAGATGGCAGAGTGGTCGATTGCGGCGGTCTTGAAAACCGTTGAACTGCGAGGTTCCGGGGGTTCGAATCCCTCTCTCTCCGCTGAACGTGCTGGACAGAAATGGTCAGCAAACGGACAAAAAGCTATAAATCAATGATTTGTGGCTTTTTTATTGCCCGAAAGTCCTGCTTCCAAGACTTCAAAAGTACGGGAAAAGACAAAGTGTCGTTACTAAATCGTTACTTATTCCCCTCCGGACAGAAACGGTAACGATTTGTCCACAAATAACTTGATAATGTTAAGTACCTTAAAATGAATCCCCAAAAATGCAGTTCTTAATGAAATGTGCTTTTACCTTATAGCCTGAATGGTCGTAAAAGCTAAGAGCTTAATGTTTGCCATATGGTTCAAATTCAAAGGATGACAGTGTATTCGTGAATTCAGTTTAGGCTTGCACTGTCTATAATGATATACTTATGATTTCGATCTATACCTTGTAATAAAAAGATTGTTACGTATTAAATATATTTGCTTCTGTTTTTAATTTATTTTATATTTGTAAAGTGACGAATATTGTAAATTGTCAATCCATGAAGAACCATTTGGTAAGAATTTTAATCACAGCCTGGTTTGCTTTTTTCTTTGTGCAGACTAGTATATCAAAAGAAGTCGATGCCAACGAAGTAAAGACAGCCATACTGGAAACGCTTCAAGATTCGTCTCTTAACAGGCAACAGAGAATGGAATTGTATATTGATCTGTATGATGTATCTGACAATATGCACAGTAAGCATATGTATATAAATGAAGCGTTGAAGTTAGCTATTCAATTAAATAAGCAAGATTATATTTTTGAGATCCTCGATATTTTTTGTCGTGATTATAAATTTATTCCGGATTCTTTGAGTTATTATCAGGAAATAGGGGAAAAATATCTGCAAGGTCCTTATAAGAAATTTTGTATGGCTTGGCTTAAAGCCTTTCCTTCTGTCTGCAAAATGGACGAGGCTGAAAAACCGGATGAAGCGAATGAGGAAATATCCCGATATAAACATCATAAGAAGAACCTTTCGGATAAATCGCAAGAAGTACTTTGGGAAATGATTCTATGCTCGGCAATGGAATGTATCAATTATTTTTCGCCTTCTGTTTCAAATGCAAAAGAGCGAATTGCTCATTTGAAAAATATTCATCAGTTAGTTGCCAGATTACCTTTTGAAGTCAGATATAAATTTGAATGGTACTATTTGACTCGTATTGAGTTTATTTTTCGTGCCGAAGGAAAGCCTGAGGATATTAGGGAGGCCGTAGCCACCTTGGAAGAATTGGAACAGCTTTATGATCAACAATTTGAGTTGCCTTTTTACAAAAAACGTAACTATATTGGAACTCGAAGTCGTGAAGCGCTGCGCATGGGTGTTTATAGTGAATTATTTTACTTTGCCGATTATATAGGACGGAAAAGGGTAGATGAAATCTATTCTCGGATGAAAGAATTCTATAAGGAAAAGGATCCGGAGAAGAATGAAGACATGTTATTGTTAGCCACTTTTCGCTATAATCTTTATACCAAGCAATATGAGCTTGCCATGCATAACATCAATGAACTATTGGTACGTACGGACACGGCCGATACGAACGGCAGAACGGAATTACTGGCAAAGAAAATCAATTTGGTCACTCAATGGAAACAACATTATAAGGATGGATTCGAGGCTTTTTGGGAATATACCAACTTGATGGAAGAAAATCATATAGAAGAGACCAACAGGCAATTAGCTGAAATGCGATCTTTGTATGATGTAGATAAACTGAAGATAGAAAGAGCTGAACTCCAGACACGCTATCATCGCATAGCTCTTATTGTAGCATTAGTATTATTGTTTATCTTTTTTGTCTGGATAATCTATCAGTACAGATTGATGAAGCGGCTGGAAGCTACTAAACAGGCACTGATTCTCTCCAATAAAAAGGTAGCAGAAGAGAGTGAAAGAGCCAAGGTCAGTGACCGAATGAAGACGGAGTTTCTTCAGTCTATGTGTCATGAAATACGTACCCCGCTCAATGCCATCTGCGGTTTTAGCAGTTTATTGCTAAACGATGATTTGACAGAAGAAGATAAAAAAGATTTTCCTGGTATTATTGAAAAAAATTCAGTCCAGTTGACTGCGTTGTTTGAAAACATCTTGCAAGTTTCGGACTTGAGTAGTTCATTAGAACTTTTTCCTGTAGAACGGACAGATATCTTTTCTCTTTGTGTTACTTTATTAGATACATTCAGGACGAGGGCCGACAATTCCAAGGTTAAATATATATTTGAGAATAAATTAAGCAATTGTTTAGTGAAAACAAACAGCTATTACCTTCAACGCGTTTTAATGCATTTATTAAATAATTCCGAAAAATTCACAACAACGGGACATATTTCCATGTGCCTGGAACAAGTTGATGCTAAGATACGAATTTCTGTGAGCGATACAGGTATAGGTATTCCTGCAGATAAGGCCGAATATATATTCGATCGTTTTACTAAACTGGATGAATTTACATCAGGAACCGGATTAGGTCTTTATTCCTGCCGTCTCATTATGAATAGGCTGGGAGGTTCTATTTTTTTGGATATTTCTTATAAGAAAGGCGCGCGTTTTTGCGTTGATCTTCCGTTAGGACAGGAATATTTGAGCAATTAAAGCCGAGTCTCAAAATCGGAATGCATTTATTTTTTATCCTATTTTTTTTGAGAAATATAATTTCATAATTCGGGGCAGAGTCATATTTTATAGTGAACATTCTGTGGTATTTAGTAGTTGATTATTATAAATGGTATCAATAAAAACGAAAGAATTATGAAGGCAAACAGCTTTAAGATTAAAGAAATCAAAATCAAGTCTTCTAAACCATCGTCGGTGAAGATAGTAAGTGATAAGGAGGTGGCGGCTGAAGTTGTTCGTCTTAATCCCGACAAAAACAGTATGGATGATAACAGAGGGTGAAACTCTTTAGTTGTAATAAAAAAATCCGGTATTAATTCATGAATACCGGATTTTTTTATTTTTCTGCCCATGATAGAATGGTAGGACTTTGTATATGAACTCCAAACTCTTTCGCTTTTTTTAAAATATTGCGTGCCAGTTCCGGTTTATTACTATCGGAAGCGTAACGAAAGTAAGCTTCTGCTGCTCTTACATGGGCTGCGTCAGGTAATGGAAATTCTCTTAATTTAGGTAATCCGAATTCGGAATCATCAAGCTCTTTTCTTTCTTCGGTAGAAAGCCGATCCGATACCCATTCTTTTGTTCTTGCCATAATTTATCTTCTATTTTATTTCTATTATTATAAACAATAACACTTTTATAATGATTCGGCTAATTAGTTTTTTTAACCTATCTCCGTCTGTAAAAGAAAACCGGGATTTGTTGATAGTATAAATCAACATAGGGCAATTATGAGAAATTCGACGGTTCGTTCTGTATCTGACCCGATAAGCGTATGGGTACCATTCCTGATCATGCTATTTATGTATTTTGTTATAGGAGTATTTACTGTTATTAATCAGCAATTTCAGATTCCGCTGAAAGCATCGATGTTACCCGAAAACAGTAATATAAGTAATGCATTGGTTACTTTACTTAATTTTTCATGGTTTCTGGCCTATCCGTTTTCCGACCTGTTCGCTACCCGCTGGCTGGAAAATAGCGGATATCGAAAAACTACGGTATATGCTCTTTTTATATTGGTTGCCGGGTTATTGGTATATGAGGCAGCCGTATGGATGCATACTACACATCCTATGCATATAACTTTTTGGGGTAATTCCATTTCAGTAGGTTTTTTCATTTTTTTAGCCGGTTCATTCGTTGTAGGTACTTCAGCTGCTATACTTCAGGTTGTATTGAATTTGTACCTCACAGTTGTTAGAGTGGGGGGAACAACACCTTTACAGCGTCAAATGATAGGAGGTACGGTTAATTCGGTTGGGATGGCTATTGCTCCTCTGTTGGTTAGTTATATAATTTTTCAACGCACATCATTATTGCAGGTTTCTTCTTCTGAATTTACAATGCCTGTTATGTGGATGACTGCTATTATGGCTCTTATTGCTGTGGTAGTAGGTTATGTAACCATGCCAAATTTACCGGATAGTTTGGGTAAAAAAGATACTGAATTAAAAGAAAAAAGCATCTGGTCTTTCCGAAATTTTAAATGGGGATTCTGGGGACTTTTCATATATGTGGGTATCGAAGTTTCTGTAGGAGCAAACATTAATATGTATGCTATCGAATTGGGCGGGAGCTACATTTCGCAGGCAACACATATGGCTGCATTGTACTGGGGATTATTACTTGCCGGTAGGTTAACAGGGTCTTTTTTAAAAAATATATCTTCGCAGTTACAATTGGTCACTGCTTCTATCGGTGCTATTATCTTTCTGGCATTAGCTATCATTTTTGCTAATCCCTGGATACTTACCGGGGTTGGTTTCTTTCATTCAATTATGTGGCCGGCCATTTTTACTTTGGCTATTAATAATTTAGGCAAATATGTGGCGAAAGCATCCGGTCTATTGACAATGGCTGTAATAGGAGGGGGAGTTATACCGTTTCTGCAAGGAATTTTGGCCGATATTTTTGGAGGAGTCTGGAGGTTTACCTGGATTCTCGTAATTGCAGGTGAATTTTATATTTTATTTTACGGAAAAAGCGGATATAAAAGTACTGAAAAACCGTAAATTTTGAGAGATAAAATAACCGGTCATATATTACATATGGCCGGCTTATCACATAAAAACTATAAAACTTCTTTTATATGCCAGAAATTCGATTGGATCGTGTCCAAAACTTCTTTACTTTTTCCGTTCATGATCAATTTAAACATTGATTGGGCAAATCCGGTCATTTGGTCTATTTCTACTTTCGGAGGCATTGCCAATGCATTCGGATCGGTCATTATATTTACTAATACGGGACCATTTTCACACAAAGCGAGGGATAATCCGGGCAATACGTTGTCAGGATGACCGATTGTCATTCCTTTCATTCCCATTGCTTTGGCAATTTGTTCGAAATCAGGATTATACATATCCGTTTGCCAATCGGGAAGTCCGGCTACTTCCATCTCCAACTTAACCATTCCCAGTGCCCGGTTATTAAATACAATGATTTTTATAGGGAGTTTATATTGTACTATAGTTGCCAGATCTCCTAACAGCATAGATAAACCGCCGTCTCCGCATAATGCAATGACTTGACGATCAGGGTATGAGAATGCAGCTCCTAAAGCTTGTGGCATCGCATTAGCCATGGAACCGTGATTAAATGAACCGAGCATTTTTCTTTTTCCCGTTGCTTCCAGATAACGTGCTCCCCACACACAAGTCATTCCGGTATCTACTGTGAAAATAGCGTCATGAACCGCTAATTTATTGATCACTGACATTACATACTCCGGGTGTATTTTATTTTCTTCGCCTTTGATGTTTACATAAGCAGCCAGATGGTCTTTAACTCGTTTATAACCTTCAAGTTGCCTTTTCAGGAATGTATCATCTTCTTTTGTTTGTATATGAGGAAGTAAAGTTGTTAATGTAGACTTCACATCTCCGCATATTCCCATATCCACTTTTGCCCTTCTGCCTATCCTGTTGGCTTTTATATCTACCTGTACGATAATATTATTGTCGGGCATGAAGGATGCATATGGAAAATCAGTACCCAATAAAAGCAGAATCTCGGCTTCATGCATACTTCTATATCCCGACGGCATTCCTAATAATCCGGTCATGCCTACTTCGTGCGGATTATCATATTGTATTTCCATTTTGCTTTTAAACGAATATGCTACAGGTGCTTTTAATTTCTGAGACAACTCTACTATTTCATCATGAGCATCTTTGCTACCGATGCCACAAAAAATCGTGACACGCTTTGCCTTGTTCAACATATCCGATAACTTTTCCACCCAAACATTTGCCGGTGTTGTTTCTGAAAAAGAATCGTATATGGCTTTGGAAGTATCGCCTGCTACGGCATCTTTTATAGTGAGATCTCCCGGCACTCCTATAACCGATACACCTTTCCTGACAATAGCGGTCTGCATGCCTGCCTGCAACATTCTCGGGAGTTGCTCGGGTGTTGTAGCCATTTGATTATAGTAACTGCAATCATCGAATAATTTAATGATATCGGTTTCCTGAAAATACCGAGTTCCGAATTCATGAGAGGGAATGGCAGACGCTATGGCAATGACCGGTGCGCCGGAGCGGTGTGCATCATATAAACCGTTGATAAGATGAACGTGGCCGGGACCACTGCTTCCGGCACAGCATGCCAGTTCTCCCGAGAGTTGTGCTTCTGCTCCGGCTGCGAATGCACCTACTTCTTCATGACGTACGTGTATCCATTTTATTTTACCTGATTTTCTTACTGCATCGTTTACCTCATTCAGGCTGTCGCCTGTCACGGCGTAGATTCTTTTAACACCGGCTTTAGCCAGCATTTCGACCAATTGTTCCGCTACTTTTTTTGCCATATATGTCTCTGCTTTATATGTTTTGAAATAATAACAGAGTGGACAAAAAAATAGTTTTGATAAATGTAAAAGAAATCTATAAAATTATAACTGTTCGTATAAAGGTATCTCTTTCAGAAAAGAATAACTCATAGCGTTCTTGTCTATATGGCAACAAAAATGGGTGATGCCATTAGACACGATCAGGTATTTTACTTGTAAAACCATATTATACCGTACTATTTGATCAAATGTATGCTGCGAAATAGATATATGAGGCGCCTTATATTCAATAATGACAAGAGGTTTTGCCTGATTATCATAAACAACAGTATCACATCTCCTCTTACGTCCGTTTTGCAACAGGGAGATTTCGTTACCCATAAGGCCTGCCGGGAATTTTTTGTCCTTGATAAGATAATGAACGAAGTGCTGACGAACCCACTCTTCCGGGGTAAGTAATATATAACGATGCCTTAATTCGTCGAAGATAAGTAGTTTACCGTTTCTTTTGCATATTCTGAACGGATAATCCGGTAAATTAAGTTTTGTCATCGATTCGAAAATTTGCTCTTGTATGAATATTTCTGTAATTTTACTCCAAAATTACGAAAATATGAAGACAAAACAAGACATCGTAGAGAATTGGTTACCTCGCTATACCCAACGCCCGGTGAAAGATTTTACGAAACATATATTATTAACGAACTTCTCTAAGTATGTCGAGATTTTCGCCAAACACTTTAATGTTCCTATTCTTGGGGAAAACAGCAATATGCCTAACGCTTCTGCCGAAGGGGTTACTATAATTAATTTCGGAATGGGAAGTGCAAATGCTGCGACAATCATGGATCTTTTAAGCGCAATTTCTCCTAAAGCAGTTTTGTTCCTGGGAAAATGCGGTGGAATAAAAAAAGTAAATAATCTGGGTGATTATATACTTCCTATCGCTGCTATCCGTGGAGAAGGAGCCTCCAACGATTATTTCCCGCCCGAAGTTCCGGCCCTTCCCGCTTTCAGCCTGCAGCGTGCCGTTTCTACTACGGTGCGAAATCATAGTAAAGACTACTGGACCGGTACAGTATATACGACAAACAGACGTGTGTGGGAATATGACGAGCAATTCAAAGATTATTTGCGTAAAATACGTTGTATGGCAGTAGATATGGAAACAGCTACCTTATTTTCGGTGGGATTTGCCAATCAAATACCAGTGGGAGCATTATTATTGGTTTCGGACCAACCTATGATATCGACGGGGGTTAAAACAGAGGAAAGTGATCGTAAAGTCACACAGAATTTTGTAGATGAACATGTCATGATCGGATTCGAGTCATTGAAAATGCTTATAGACAAACGTACCACAGTAAAACATCTGAGATTCGAAGAAGAATAATCTAATGGCTCAAAGAGAATCTAATCAACATATTTCTATTCTTGCTGATATCAGGAAAAAGAATTTCAGACCTGTTTATTTCCTAATGGGAGATGAGTCGTATTATATCGATTTGATATGTGATGAAATAATTAATTGCGCATTAGACGATTCTGAACGCGATTTTAACCAGACCATTCTTTACGGTGCAGATGTGGACGATATAAGTCTCGTAATAAACGCAGCCAAACGTTATCCCATGATGGCGGCCAGGCAACTGGTTATAGTCAAAGAAGCTCAGAATATAAGAAATCTGGACGATTTAGTATTTTATATACAAAAACCGTTAATGAGTACGGTTTTAGTGGTCTGTTATAAAAACACCTCATATAAAGGTAAAAAGTTACGGGCAGAAATAACCAAACAAGGAATACTGTTTGAGTCGAAAAAAATATATGATAATCAATTGCCTGCATTTATAAGTACTTATGTACTTTCAAAAAAGTATACTATAGATACTAAAGCGGTTTCTATGTTAGCCGATTTTGTGGGTACCGACCTGAGCAGGGTAACAGGTGAATTGGACAAGCTGATTATCGGTATGCCAGAAGAACAGAATCGTATTACTCCGGAAATGATAGAACGAAATGTCGGTATCAGTAAGGATTTCAATAATTTCGAATTGCTAGATGCTATTATTAATCGTAATGTTTTTAAGGCTAATCAGATTATTAATTATTTCGAACGAAATCCAAAAAATAATCCTATGATAGTGACCGTAAGTGTATTGTTTAATTTTTTCTCGAATTTGATGCTGACTTATTTTGCTTCCGATAAATCAGATAGCGGTCTTATGCGGGAATTGAATTTGAAAAATATTTATCAGGTTCGTAATTATATAACGGCAATGCGGAATTACAATGCTTTCAAATGTATCGATATTATTGCATACATACGTGAATATGATGCACGTTCAAAGGGAATAGGGGCGACGTCGTCAACCAATGATGCCTCTTTACTCAAAGAACTGATATATAAAATTATGCATTAAATTATTTAAGATGGAACATATAGCCCAAAGTAACAGATATTGTTTGATTGGGAGAAGACGCAAAGACATCTTTTTTACGATTACCATAAAAATCGGCTAAGCCAAAATAATAACGACCTTCCAGTAATATACTATTTTTCCTTACCCTGAATTCTATACCGGCCCCTCCGCTTATACCATAATCCACTCGGTTCTTGATAGGCATCGTGTATATTTCGTTCACTTTGTTTTTTCTGGTAAAATCCGGCAGATTATGGATATCGAAATTCGTGCTATAACTATCTGAAATCATAAATCCTATTTGAGGCCCTAAATTAAAGAAACCTCTCACGTGCCGGTTCCCAAAGAATATATGGGTCATAAAAGGTAACTCGACATAATTTAAAGTATGAGTATAAGAATAGGGATCCTCTTCGAAATTTTCCTTCCAACCACGTTGCACAAAATTTAACTCTACCAGAAAACCAAAATATTTTTCTTCTATATACCGAAAAGATACCCCTCCTTCATATCCTAACAGCATGTTTTGTTTTACTGAGGGCTGAAATGAAACCCTTGAAAAAGATGTACCGAATTTAGCACCGATTTCAAGTTCCGGTTTATAATGACGTTGAGCCTGTGAATGGAATACGGCTGTAAACGTAAAAAGGAATAACAATATGATTATATTTTTTTTCATCAGGCAATCAAAGCATTAATTCTTTATCTTTACGATATTATAGGCAGGTGTAAAGTTCACGAAATAAAATGATTTGTTAATAAATCCACTCCAGTTATTTATCCTTTCAAATTGAAAATCGGTTTGTAATGCTTTCGAATGCATATTATGGGTCTTATTTCCAAAATTATGTCCGTATTTTCTTAATGCTTCAAGAAAATATAACCCTGTGTCAAATCCTAAAACTGCATATAAAGGATAGGCATTAACCATATTTTGATTATACCAGTAATGATATTTCGAATTAAAATCTTTGTAATCATTATCCGTTACATTGGCATAAAAACGAGAAAATATAAACGTATTCAATTTATGGTAATTATTTAATTGCTCATTAGTATATGTAATCCATTCCGGATATCCGAATAAAGAAATATCCATATCGCTATGGTCATTGGAGAAAGTTACAAGAGGAGCCATTATTTTGGATAACATTGTTCTGCTACCGGAAGTCGGCACAAAGATTACGTTGCTGCATTGGTTTAGCATATCATCCAGAGCATTCACCTTTAATTCCGAGTCGAAGTTTAATTCTTTGTAAGTGATTTTTTCTTTATTAAGGTCGTCTTTTAATATTTTAGAAAATTCTTTTGACGAGGAACCTTCTTCTTTGCTATTTAAAAATACGATTTCTTTATTTCTGAATTTTTTGATAAAGCGATTCGATGCTTCTGCATAAAGATATGAATGAGGAATATTTGTCTGGAATATTTTAGCATTATGTGTAACTTCATTGCTTTTCAACGAAAAAGAATTTACGACATTAATATTATGTTTCAGGGCATAATCAGCAATTATTTCTATCTGGGAATCTTGTTCCGGTGCGATAATCATATCAATCGCTGACATTTCTTTTTTATTTAGGATAGAACGTACGGTTGCATCGGAGCCTTCAGAATCGTAAACATATAGATTTACCGACGTCCCCTTCCTTTTCAAACTATCTACAGCCATTAATAAGCCTTGATAATAATCTATGTACAAATTAGATTTACTGTCAGGTTTATTATTAAGCATAAATGGTAAAATAACAGCAACATTTACAGCTTCTTTTTTGTCACATTTATATAATCGATTGTATATTCTATCTATTTCGTCATTTGTCAATGCCTTTTCCGGCACGATGTATTGCACCGTTTTCGGAATATTGATGATCTGGTCTTTCTTGATACTTTTCAAACCGGGATTACAGGCAATAATATCATCCACCGAAATATTAAAATGCCTGGCTATGCTGTATAATGTCTCATTTTTTTGTACTTTATAAGCAGTATATTCTGTCTTTGTAGCTTTTTCGACAGCTTTTTTGATACCCGGAATGATACGTAATACCGTACCTATATTAAAATGGGACGGGGATATACCCGGATTGTTCAATAGAATAGATTCTATTTCAGTATTATATTTTTTTGAAACGGAATATAACGTTTCTCCGGATTCGATAGTATGGAAAATAAATTGTTCGTTAGTATCTGCCTTCGGTTTGTCTTGCGAAGATACAGGTTCAGGCACTTTACCTGTCTGATAGCTTTGAGGTATTTTTAATATGGCTCCTTCTCTTATTCCTTGTTCCGTACCCGGATTGGCATCAGTAATATCTTTTATGGGAATTTGATACATAAGCGCGATGGCATATAAGGTCTCTCCCCGTTTTACAGTGTGATTGAAAAACTTATTGCCGGAATTTACTTCAAAAACTCGTTCTTGATTATTTTTTTCTTGCTGATTAGTTGAAACTTCGTTTCGGGATGTATTTTCAGTAGAATCGTCTATGGGGATTAATATAGTCTGGCTTTGTTTTAAACCGTTTTTAGCTTCAGGATTATATTTAATAATATCGCTTTGCGAAGTTCCGAATTTCCGGAATAGGGCATAAAAACCTTCTGACTTATCTACTGTATAAATATAAAACTCTTTACCGTCCACGTTCTTACGAGGAAGTTTATCTGTTTGACAAAAACCAGATAAAGAAAAGATAGTTATCGCAATAAGGGACAGATATAACCGTACTTTCATAGAATTATGATAATTATATAATTACTCTGATATACATTAAGATTACAAAGGTATAATTTTTTTCGGTTCTCATGTAGGAATGAACTTTTGTAATAATTAAATTTATAATTTTTCATTATGTTTTTTTTGAGATTAATGATTCTTATTTGCCTCTCAAAATCATTATCTTTGTGTTTTATTCAGCCGCAATAAAAAATATGGCATTTCGTTTTAATGGTAAAGATTATCCTCTAATATTAAATAAATTTACATCCAAATGAGAAAATTGATTTTCATCTCTTTTTTGACATTTTTCATTCAGTCCTCAAGGGGAGGTGAAATAATTATACAAGGAGGCATCAAACCCGCATATAAATATACGCCAGAAAGTTCTACCGGTTTGGAAGGGGTGTATGTTATATATGGCACAAATGGAGTATCAATACAATATACTGCCGACACAAACTCTGAAATTACGTGGTATAAATTCGATTACAGGGGAGCGGCTTACGGAACCATTGTGCCAGAAGCTGTTCAGAATGGAAATATATCGATCCTACAGCCTATAGATGCCAATTGCGGATATATGATTGAACAAAACGGTCGTTCTGATTTTTTGTGGATAGTTGATTATTTGTCTTATCCTTTAGAAATGAACAGTCTTTCATTCTCTCCCGAAAAAGGGCAGTGCGATGTTACGCAATTGATTATTGACGGAAAAGGGAATAAAATTACATACTATAGCATAAATGGCGTACCTAAAGAACTGCACAGGGATCTGACATTGACTTATAATACATTGGAATGGAATAATGAAAACACCCAATATGTCAATAAAGAAGTTAGTGAAAACCTGAATTCATTCATGAATAATATTTCGGTGACAGCTCCATTGTGCAATACTGTTTTTTCGTTGAACGGAGATCAAATGCTTAAATATTGGGGTATGCAGCAAACTGTGACATCTCCTGAATATGTTACTGCAGCTGTGGGTGTAACAGCATACGCCAAGCAGGAAACCCGGGACGATAATACGAATGAATGGAACCGCGTACCAGCAGATGGTACATACGGTGGATCCGCTCCGGTGGATATAGATTTTTATGCATATTTTACGGATGCAGTGAGGCATATCGAATGGCAATTTTCCCGTTATCAGGATTTTTCTATTATAGAATACCGTTATAATGATGAAGTATTACATTATACTTTTCGTGACCAAGGCACTATCTATGTTAGGTTGGCCGGAAGCAGTGATGAAGCGGAATGTGAATCTTACAGCGAAACCTTTACAATAAGTATAGGAGAATCAAGACTGGAAGAACCCAATATATTCAGCCCCGGTTCGTCACCGGGTATAAATGATGAATGGAAAGTAGCGTATCAATCGATTACGTCTTTCAAATGTTGGATATTCAATAAGTGGGGAGTTCAGGTATTTTATTTTGATGATCCGTCAAAAGGGTGGGATGGAAAATACAAAGGAAAATATGTGGATCCTGGTGTATATTATTATGTAATTGAAGCGAAAGGAGCCGATGGAGTTTCATACAAGCATAAGGGTGATATAAATATCCTTCGTTCAAAAAATTGATCAAATGAAAATAAAAGCAATATATATAGTCTCAGGTTGTATCTTATTCATTGGAAGTATTTTATTTACTTCTTTCCGTTCTGCTCCCGGAGTAGTTCAGCCCTATCGGGAAACTCCCTCTTTTTCAGTCCCGGAATTCCCTTCACATATTTCTTTTGCCGGTGAAGATGTGGATCTTGAACGTTTTGATATGTATGAACGCTATGACAGAGAACTTACCTCTTTGTGTTACGGACATACGAATACGTTATTAATATTAAAACGAGCCAATCGTTATTTTCCCATCATAGAGCCTATCTTGAAAAAACAAGGAATACCTGAAGATTTTTTATACTTGGTAGCAGTAGAGAGTTTGTTAAATATACGAGCTCTTTCCCCTGTAAAAGCGGCAGGATTATGGCAGCTCATGAGCAAAACCGGACAACAATATGGTCTTGAGGTGAATGATTATGTAGACGAACGCTATAATATAGAAATGGCCACTATTGCCGCATGTAAATATCTGAAAGATGCATATAACAAGTACGGAAGCTGGCTTACGGTCGCCGCCTCTTATAATGCAGGCATGGGCCGCATTTCTTCGGAATTGTCAAAACAAATGGTAGATCATACTTTCGATTTGTGGCTCAATGAAGAAACTTCCCGTTATGTATTTCGTATTTTAGGTATAAAAGAAATATTGTCCCGGCCAGCTGAATATGGCTTCACTTTAAGAAAAAAGCAATTATATCAACCGATTCGTACCCGAAAATTAGAGATAGATACAGCTATCACCGATCTGGCTCAGTTTGCAAAAGAGCAAGGTATTACATATTCTCAGCTAAAAGAGTTTAATTTATGGTTAAGAGGAAGAGAGCTTCCAAATAAAACCGGCAAAAAATATATTATTCAGATTCCGATCGAACAAGACATGTATTATAATGGCAGACGTGAGTACGTTGTTTATCGAAAAAATTGGATTACTGAACAATAACGGATTTTCAATCAGGTATATAAAATGAATAAAGAAGATATAATCTCTGTTTATGGCGCACGTGTGCACAACTTAAAAAATATTGATGTAACAATTCCACGGAATAGTGTAACAGTTATTACCGGATTAAGTGGAAGCGGGAAATCTTCGTTGGCTTTTGATACGATTTTTGCGGAAGGACAACGCCGTTATATCGAGACTTTTTCCGCCTATGCCCGTAACATGTTGGGTAACCTTGAGAGGCCCGATGTGGACAAAATTACGGGATTAAGCCCAGTGATATCTATTGAACAAAAAACCACGAATAAAAATCCGCGTTCTACAGTAGGAACCACTACCGAGATTTTTGATTTTTTACGTTTGTTATTTGCCCGGGCGGGAGAAGCTTATTCCTATCTTTCCGGCGAGAAGATGATTAAATACACCGAAGAACAGATTCTGTCACTTATTATTGAAAGATACAACGGCAAAAAGACATATATCCTGGCACCCCTGGTAAGAAATCGAAAAGGACATTATAAAGAGCTATTTGAACAGATACGTAAAAAAGGCTATTTAACAGTCCGTGTCGACGGAGAGCTAAAGGAGATTACCCATGGTATGAAACTGGACCGTTATAAAAACCATAGCGTAGAACTTGTTGTTGATAAACTTATCATTTCCGAGAAAGACGAACGCCGGTTGAAGGATAGTGTAAAAACGGCTATGAAACAAGGAGACGGGCTCATTATGATATTGGATGCCGACAGTAACGAGTTGAGACATTATAGCCGTCAGTTGATGGACCCGAAAACGGGGCTCTCGTATAGCGAACCGGCTCCTCATAATTTTTCTTTTAATTCACCCCAAGGAGCTTGTCCGGGGTGTAAAGGACTGGGATATGTAAACGTAATCGATAGGGTGAAAATCATTCCCGATTCTGATTTATCCATACATGCAGGGGGAATAGTTCCATTAGGAAAATATAAAAATACACTTATTTTCTGGCAGATTCAGGCAATTCTGGAAAAATACGGCGTCACGATTAAAACTCCTATAAAAGAAGTTCCCGAAGAGGCGTTAGAGGATATATTGAACGGTACGGACGAACGGCTGAATATTAAAAATGATTCTTTAGGTACTTCCAATTATTTCCTCACTTTCGACGGTTTAGTAAAATACATTGAAATTCAGCAACAAAGCGATGCATCTTCTCAGGCGCAGAAGTGGGCCGGACAATTCGTCAAAACAATAACTTGTCCTCAATGCAGAGGTGCCAGACTGAATAAAGAAGCTTTGCATTACCGCATTGATGAAAAGAATATAGCGCAATTAGCCGAAATGGATATTTCAGAACTATATGAATGGGTTAACCAGGTCGAGAAACGGCTAAACAAACAACAATCGCAAATAGCTGTTGAAATCTTGAAAGAGATTAGAGGACGTCTGCATTTTCTGGTAGATGTAGGCTTGGAATATTTAAATCTGAACAGGGCTTCGGCCACTTTGTCAGGAGGAGAAAGCCAAAGAATACGTCTGGCTACTCAAATAGGGTCCCAATTAGTCAATGTTCTATATATACTCGATGAGCCCAGTATAGGATTACACCAGCGGGATAATACGCGCCTCATAGATTCCCTGAAACAATTGAGAGATACAGGAAATTCCATTATAGTGGTTGAACATGATAAGGAAATGATGCTAAAATCCGATTATGTCATCGATATGGGACCTCGTGCCGGCCGCTTAGGGGGCAATGTCGTCTTTTCCGGAACACCAGAAGAAATGTTGAAAACCAATACACTTACCGCCGCTTATTTGAATGGCCGGGCCAAAATTGAAATTCCGGCTGTAAGACGCTCTGGAAACGGTAAGAGAATTTTATTGAAAGGAGCAAAAGGAAATAATCTTAAGAATGTAACAGCTGAATTTCCGTTAGGTAAATTCATATGTGTGACAGGAGTTTCCGGCAGTGGAAAATCAAGCCTTATTAATGGAACCTTACAACCCATTATCAGCCGGCAATTTTATCGTTCTCTGAAAGAACCATTACCTTATGACGATATTGAAGGGCTGGAAAATATTGATAAGATCGTAACGGTTGACCAGTCGCCTTTGGGACGTACTCCTCGTTCGAACCCGGCTACATATACAGGTGTATTTTCTGATATAAGAAATGTGTTCGTAGAATTGCCTGAAGCGAAGATTAGAGGATATAAGCCGGGACGTTTTTCTTTTAATGTGGCAGGAGGCAGGTGTGAAGTGTGTGGCGGGAATGGGTATAAAACGATTGAAATGAATTTTTTACCCGATGTACTGGTCCCTTGTGAAGAATGCCATGGCAAAAGATATAACAGGGAGACTTTGGAAGTCCGTTTCAAAGGAAAGTCTATAGCAGATGTCCTTGATATGACTATTAACCAAGCTGTAGAGTTCTTCGAATCAATACCCGCTATAATCTCTAAAATTAAAGTATTGCAGGATGTAGGCTTGGGATATATAAAGTTAGGACAACCCTCCACAACTTTATCGGGGGGAGAAAGTCAACGGGTAAAATTAGCAACCGAACTGGCAAAAAAAGATACAGGAAAAACATTATATATATTAGATGAACCTACGACTGGTTTACATTTTGAAGATATACGCGTTTTATTGAATGTTCTTAACAAATTGGTGGATAAAGGAAACACAGTACTTGTGATCGAACATAATATGGACGTCATCAAATCTGCCGACTATATTATTGATATGGGACCGGAAGGAGGACGTCATGGAGGAAATCTATTGGCTACAGGAACTCCTGAAGAAATCTGTAAATCGGATACTTTTACTACTAAATATTTAAAAGAAGAACTTAATTTATAAACAGAATTATAGTTCTATTTATTTTGTATGGTTTGTAAATACTTGTTCTAAGCATTTACGAACCATTTATTTTATTGTAGATCAATAACATTCTTGAAAAGAACATCAATATTTAAAGTAAAATCCAGCGAATAGGATTCACAAACCGGAGATATGTTCACAAATATGAGTAAGAAAAACGGTATAAGATAAAAATTTTAGGGACCTGACTTTATGTAAATAAAAAATCATATTAATTAATTATTTAATTTACGAAATTATGATTTATTTATTATTGTAAATTACATAAACAAGCAAATATAATTCACAAAAGTAAATCAATAATCAAATTTACAAAACAAATATTATAAATAGGGTAGAGCTATAGAAAATGTAAACAATGCCAATTTCTACCTATAAATATTTATTATATCTATTATATAAATACATCAATTTATTTAAAACCAGATATTTATAACTTAATTATAAAGCTTTAATTGAACTACAAAACGGAATATATCCGTAAACAACGTCAAATCAAAGTATTTACATTTAATATATTAAATATATTATTATATATCAATGAATTAATATAAATATAAGAAGTGTTTCTTTAATCGATATTCGTCTTGTTAATTTTGTGAATTTACATTTTGCATGTATGAAATTACATTTGTAAATGATAAAATACTTTCTTGTTATTTGATTTTGCAAACAATATTGTTTACATTTGTACTTTGATTTAATTTGCTTATGTAAACTATTAAATCTGTATACAATTGATATGATAAACAGACTAAAAGAATTTATGACTGTAGAAGGTATAACTTCTACTCAATTAGCGGATAACATAGGCGTTAAAAGGCCAAATTTCTCTCAAATACTTACTGGACGCAGCAAAAAAATAAGTACCGAGATAGTTGCCAAATTGCATAAAGTATACCCGGAACTTTCTATGAACTGGCTTATTTCTGGAGAAGGAGAAATGTATATTCAACGACAACAAAAAAATGAAAAAGGAATAATATCTTTATTTGATGAGATTTCAATAAATCGGCCGGATGTACACAAAGAGCATCAATATGGCGAAGAAATGGTAGATAAGAGCGCGATTGAACCTAACAAAAATACTGAAAATGAAAACACTATACCTAATTTAGCCGTGGTTTCAAAAGAAAAAGAAATAAGTAAGAAAGTTGTGAAAATTATGGTTTTTTATTCCGACAATACTTTTGAAACATTTTCACCGGATATTATCTCCCGCTAAAATAAATTTATTTATTCCATGAACTGTTTTATCTTTGCAAAAGCAAATTTATTATTTCATGAAAAAATATATCCTAGATTTTAGGCTGACCGAGAATGTATCTCTACATTCCAATTACTCATTAATGAAATTTATTCCCGTTAAAGGAATATTACCAAATATGTTGCCGGGACAATTTGCGGAAGTCAGAATAGATTGTTCCGCTTCGACTTTTTTACGCAGGCCTATTTCCATTAATTATATTGATACAGAAAAAAAGGAATTATGGCTGCTTGTGCGCAATGCAGGAAAAGGAACACATAATCTTATATCGTCTAAACCCGGGAATATAATTAATATGATTCTTCCTTTAGGAAACAGCTTTTCATTGCCTGAAAAAAAAGAAAAAATATTACTTATTGGCGGAGGTGTAGGGGTTGCTCCTATGCTTTTTTGGGGGAATTACTTAAAAGAACATGGTTATACTCCTAATTTTTTAATCGGTGCGCGTACAGAAAAGGATTTATTAGAACTCGATTTGTTTAAAAAGACGGGAGCCACATATATAACAACAGAAGATGGTTCTAAAGGGGAAAAAGGATTTGTAACCCACCACTCCATATTAAGCAAAACAAAATTTGACCGGATATATTGTTGTGGCCCACAGCCAATGATGATATCTATTGCCAAATATTCAAAATCGAATGGAATAGAATGTGAAGTTTCATTGGAAAATATGATGGCATGTGGTGTCGGAGCGTGCTTGTGTTGTGTTGAAGATACAACAGATGGTCATTTATGTGTGTGCAAAGAAGGTCCGATTTTTAATATCAAAAAGTTGAAATGGGAAATTTAAAAGTAAATATAGGAAATCTGGCTCTGAAAAATCCTGTCATGACGGCCTCTGGCTGTTTTGGTTATGGCGAAGAATTTTCCGATTTTGTAGATCTCGAGAAAATAGGCGGGATCATAGTGAAAGGCACTACTTTACGCCATCGTGAAGGTAATCCTTACCCACGTATGGCTGAAACCCCGTCAGGAATGCTTAATGCTGTGGGATTACAAAATAAGGGAGTAGAATACTTTGCTACGGAAATATATCCGAGAATATGTAAAATAGGGACAGAAATTCTGGTGAATGTTTCGGGTTCTACAATAGAAGATTATGTAAAAGCTACAGAACGCATAGCAGCTTTGGAAGAGATACATGCCATTGAATTAAATATTTCTTGTCCCAATGTCAAACAGGGAGGAATGGCTTTCGGTGTTTCCTGTGCCGGGGCTTCGGAGGTTGTAAAAGCAGTACGAAAAGCGTATCCCAAAACCTTGATAGTTAAATTATCACCCAATGTGACCGATATAACCGAAATAGCCCGTGCCGTGGAAGCAGAAGGAGCTGATGCGGTATCGCTCATCAATACAGTATTGGGAATGGCTGTTGATGCAGAAAAAAGACGCCCCAGGTTGTCTACTGTAACGGGAGGTCTATCGGGCGCTTGTGTAAAACCTATTGCCTTACGTATGGTTTGGCAAACATATCATGCAGTAAAAATACCTGTTATAGGCCTTGGCGGAATCATGAATGCAACTGATGCTATTGAATTTATTTTAGCGGGTGCGACAGCCATTCAAATAGGAACTGCCAATTTTATAGATCCTCAGATCACCATGAAAGTTGTTGATGGTATAAATGAATATTTAAAGAGACATAATATAGAATCAATAAAAGATTTAACCGGTTCTTTACAGATTATATAACAATAGAAAAATAAGAAAGGCGGAGAAATTCCGCCTTTCTTATAATCAAAAGTTGAGTTTATAACATTTCTACCGAACGTTTGATAAATTTGCTGAGAGCTTCTCCTTTAAGCATATTGTTGGATAAAAGAGCTAAGTCTATCAATTGGCTGACCAATGGTATTTTATTTGCAAATTTAGTCAGAAGTTCTTCTTCCTGTTTTTTCAGCCCATCGGCTTTTTCTTCTGCGGATTTCAAGGCTTCTTTATCAGCGATAGCAATTTCTTCATCTTTTTTATCTTTTTGAGTCTCCCGCAGTTTTTCGATTTCTTCATTTACAGCCAATAGTTCTTCTTTTATAGGCTTCAACTCCTTTTCACAAGAAGCTTCGGTTTCTTCAATTACTTTTTTAGAGAGCGGATGGTCTGTATTTATTATCAGGTTATAACTATCCGGCATTTCTCCATAAAAACTCATTCCCGGCTGCATGGCCGACATATCTTTCATACGTCTCATAAACTCGTTCTGTGTAATCATAACGGGCTGTGCCAAGGTTCCGGCAGGCTCGAACATAACCAGAAAATCACTCTTTTCTAAAGACGGTATTTGCGACTTGAATACCACTGTCATCATTTCCCGTTGATCAGGAGTTAAAGAAGGTTGTGATTTATCTTCTTTTCGTACAAGATTTTCCACTACATCACTATCTACACGTACGAACCGGCTCTTTGTCAGTTTCTGCTCCAGCATTCCAATGAAATGAGTGTCCAGCTGTCCATCCATCAGCAATACATCATACCCTTTGGCTTTCGCCATTTCTATATAATTGTACTGTGCTGTACGATCGGTTGCATAAATATAAATAAGAGTTCCGTCTTTATCAGTTTGATTCCCTTCAATCAGTTTTTTATATTCTTCGAGAGTATAATATTTATTATCCGTATCTTTGAATAAGGCAAACTTTTCGGCTTTCTCATAGAATTTTTCATCCGATAGCATACCGTATTCAATGAACAGTTTGATATCGTCCCATTTTTCTTCAAATTCTTTGCGGTTGGTGTTGAATATTTCCTGAAGACGGTCGGCTACTTTCTTCGTGATATATGTCGATATTTTTTTAACATTCGAGTCACTTTGCAAATAAGACCTGGAAACATTCAAAGGAATATCAGGAGAGTCTATAACACCCTGTAAAAGCATTAGAAAATCTGGGACAATACCCTCCACCGAATCTGTTACAAATACCTGATTAGAATATAATTGTATTTTATACCGATTGATGTCGATGTTGTTTTTAATCTTGGGAAAATATAAAATTCCGGTTAACTTAAACGGATAATCTACATTCAAATGAATCCAGAATAAAGGTTCGTCGATACCAGGATATAAATCAGCATAAAACTTTTTATAATCTTCATCAGTCAGTTCCGTTGGTTTTTTCGTCCATGCCGGCTCCATATCATTTATGATAAGATCTTTATCTGTATCTACATATTTTCCGTCTTTCCATTCCTGTTCTTTGCCGAATATAACCGGAACAGGCAGGAAACGGCAATATTTTTTCAGAAGAGTACTTATCCGTTCCTTTTCCAGAAATTCCTTGTTTTCATCATCAATATATAAAATAATATCCGTGCCCCGGTCTTTTTTATCTATTTCCGTCATTTCATATGCAGGAGAACCGTCACAGGTCCACATAACTGCTTGCGCACCCTCTTTATAAGACAGTGTACGGATCTCTACTTTTTTTGATACCATAAATGAAGAATAGAATCCTAAACCAAAATGTCCTATAATAGCATTAGCGTCGTTTTTATATTTGTTTAAAAATTCTTCGGCACCGGAAAAGGCTATCTGATTGATATATTTATCAATCTCTTCTGCTGTCATACCTATACCTCTGTCCGAGATAGTGAGAGTACCGTTTTCTTTGTCAATAGACACAGTGACATTCATCTGGCCTAACTCTCCCTTAAATTCTCCGAAAGAAGATAATGTTTTCAGTTTTTGAGTAGCATCAACGGCATTGGATACTAATTCACGAAGGAATATTTCATGATCGCTATACAAGAATTTCTTGATAATGGGGAAAATATTATCTGTCGTAACCCCGATAGTACCTTTTTGCATAATCTCTTATATTTTTAAATTATTAAATTGTCTTTTTACTTATTCACCGAAAGAAAAACAAAAAAAATGCCAGACCCGAAAGGTCTGACATTTTGACTTATCTTACAGTAACCTTGTCACTATTCGGTAACCGGAGGCAGTATCGACGTCACTATCTTACCGTTTTCCTTCTCATAATCCACAAGAATGGTATCACCTTCCTGTACAGCAGCTCTGATAATCATTTCGGCTAGTTCGTCTTCCAGATATTTTTGGATAGCTCTTTTCAAAGGACGCGCCCCGAATTGTATATCATAACCTTTAGATGCAATAAACGACTTAGCTTCATCGGTAATCGTAAGCTTATACCCCAGAGTTTCCACCCTCTGATAAAAACCGCTTAATTCGAGATCTATAATTTTAAATATCGCATCTTTATTCAATTGATCGAACATGACTATGTCATCTACACGATTCAGAAATTCAGGAGAGAAAGCACGATTTAGTGCCTTCTGTATAACACCCCGTGAGAAATCTTTTTCGCTGGTGGTATTAGTGGAGAATCCTACTCCCTGACCAAAATCCTTTAATTGGCGGGTACCGATATTAGAGGTCATAATTAAAATTGTATTTTTAAAATCGATCCTTCGTCCTAAGCTATCGGTCAAACGTCCTTCATCCATTACCTGAAGCAATAAATTGAATACATCCGGATGTGCCTTTTCTATTTCATCCAATAATACGACAGAATATGGGCGACGTCTTACTTTCTCCGTAAGTTGTCCGCCTTCTTCATATCCAACATAACCCGGAGGTGCTCCGACCAGACGAGATACCGTGAATTTTTCCATATATTCACTCATATCCACACGAATTAAAGCATCTTTTGAATCAAAAAGAAATTCAGCCAATTTTTTAGCTAAATGGGTTTTGCCCACTCCCGTTGGGCCTAAGAACATAAAGGTTCCTATCGGTTTATCAGGATTCTTCAATCCTACACGATTACGCTGAATAGCTTTTACTATTTTATCGACAGCTTCGTCCTGACCGATAATATTCTTTTTCAGTTCATTGCCCATAAGAAGAAGCTTTTTCCCTTCCGCCTGAGCTATCCTTTGTACCGGGACGCCTGTCATCATCGCAACAACTTCCGCAACTTTTTCTTCATCCACAATCTCTCTATGTTCCTGTAATTGTTCTTCCCAGCGATTTTTAGCGGCATTCAACGCACTCTGGTACTCTTTTTCTTTATCACGGAAGCTGGCTGCCAACTCAAAGTTCTGAGACTTCACCGCTTTAATTTTGTCTTCCCGGGTAGTTTCTATTTTAGCCTCCAGTTCCTCTATTTCTTTCGGTACTATAATATTTGATACATGTACGCGTGAACCCGCTTCATCAAGAGCATCAATTGCCTTGTCCGGGAAATTTCGGTCGCTTATATAGCGGTCGGTTAGTTTTACACAAGCTTCCAATGCTTCGGGCGTGTATATAACATTATGATGATCTTCGTATCTTTCCTTTATATTATACAATATCTGCAAAGTTTCTTCAGGAGATGTGGGATCTACCATCACTTTCTGGAAACGTCTTTCAAGTGCTCCGTCTTTTTCAATATTCTTCCTGTATTCATCCAGTGTGGTCGCACCGATACATTGTATCTCTCCTCGTGCCAATGCCGGTTTTAGCATATTGGCTGCATCTAAGGTACCGGTAGCTCCTCCGGCTCCGACAATCGTATGAATTTCATCGATGAATAGAATAATATTCGGGTTTTTCGATAATTCGTTAAGTATAGCTTTAATACGCTCTTCAAACTGTCCCCTGTATTTTGTTCCTGCAACAATCGAAGCCATATCCAGTGATACGACTCTTTTATCGAAAAGTACCCGGGATACTTTCCTTTGAATGATTCTCAGGGCCAGTCCTTCTACTATTGCAGATTTTCCGACTCCCGGTTCTCCGATAAGTACCGGGTTATTCTTTTTGCGCCGGCTAAGTACTTGTGCAAGTCTTTCGATTTCAACCTCTCTGCCCACAACCGGATCTAACCGATTTTCTTCGGCTGCTTTAGTCATATCTGTTCCGAAATTATCCAATACCGGAGTATCATTACCAGTCTTAGCCGTTGTAGCTTGCGCTGCCGATTTCTGCTCTTGTTTATAGCTTTGCTCATCGTCCATTTCTTCATCGTCATCGTCAGTGAATTCAGCGCCCATGCGGGGACGGCCATCTTCCGATTCAAAAAAATCTTCTTTTAAGAACGAATTTACATTTTCATATGTAATATCGTTCATAAGCAGTGTTTTTGCCGCATCCGTATTGGCATCTTTCAAAATTGCCAGCAACAAGTGTTCTGTATCAGTTTCTTTGCTTTTCATCAGACGCGCCTCAAGCATACTCATTTTGAGAACTTTGTCGGTACTTTTACTAATGATAAGTTCCTCTCCCAGTTCCAAATGGTCATTTGAGTTCTTCAATCCCGATTCAATTAATGATTTTATGTCGTTAAGTTTAGCTCCTAATCCGCGAAGAACATTCGTCGCCTTATTTGCTCCGTCTCTTATAATACCCAAAAGCAAATGTTCGGGGCCTATATAAGAGTTTTGCAAACGTTCTGCCTCTTCGCGGCTGAAACTAAGTACATTTTTTACATGTTGAGAGAAATTTCTTTCCATATAATCTTTTTCCTTATTAATTTAAAAACAAATATACGATATTTTTATTGTCGTATTGCCATTTACAATATTATTAAATATTCAGTACAAATATTGTGCCGATTATTTCTAAAATCGCATCTTTTTTCTTTTGACTAAATAACAACTGTGAACAAAAAATGGTTATCTTTGTACGCCACTTAATTTAAAAGTGGAAGTTTTGGCAAGGATAAACAGGAATTTCTCCTGTTTTTAATTTGTCCGAAAACTAATTGAAAAAATAATTAGAAACAGAATAGTAATTTAATGTGTAACCAATCTTTTTTTTAATGGTTGATCAAGATAAAATTATAAAAATAAACATTGAAAACGAAATGAAATCATCGTATATCGATTATTCGATGTCGGTGATTGTTGCTCGTGCTTTACCGGATGTAAGAGATGGATTTAAACCGGTGCATCGTCGTGTTTTATTTGGAATGGAAAAGTTGGGTAATACGTATGACAAACCCACAAAGAAATCGGCTAGAATAGTCGGAGAGGTATTAGGTAAATATCACCCTCATGGAGATTCTTCCGTATATTTAGCCATGGTACGTATGGCACAAGAATGGTCTTTACGTTATCCTTTAGTAGATGGCCAGGGTAATTTCGGTTCGATCGACGGCGATGGTCCGGCTGCAATGCGTTACACTGAAGCCCGCCTTTCTAAAATAGCAGAAGAAATGCTGCGCGACATTGACAAGAATACGGTCGATTTTGTTCCCAATTTTGACAATACACTTAAAGAACCTACTGTATTACCCACCCGTATTCCCAATTTATTGATTAACGGGGCATCCGGTATAGCTGTAGGTATGGCAACCAATATGCCACCTCACAATCTGACAGAAGTCATAGACGGTACGATCGCTTTAATTGACAATAGGGAGATAGAAATATCGGAATTGATGCATTTCATTAAAGCGCCGGATTTTCCTACCGGAGGATATATCTATGGCTATAATGGCGTAAAGGATGCTTATGAAACAGGCCGTGGACGTGTGGTAATGCGTGCGAAAGCCGAAATTGAAAGCGATGAAAATAAAGATACTATTATCGTTACAGAAATACCTTATGGAGTCAATAAGGCTGAAATGATAAAAAATATTGCCGAGCTTGTAGAAGAAAAACGCCTGGATGGTATATCCAATATCAATGATGAATCGGATAAAGATGGCATGCGCATTGTTATTGACGTTAAACGGGATGCAAACGCAAACGTTGTACTCAATAAACTATACAAACTGACCGCATTGCAAACTTCGTTCAGTGTGAACAATATAGCACTAATCAATGGACGTCCTCAAATATTAAATTTAAAGCAAATTTTAGAAGCATTTGTCGACCATCGTCATGAAGTTGTCATTAGGCGCACCCAATATGAACTGGAACAGGCACAAAAGAGAGCTCATATACTGGAAGGCCTTATCATTGCCAGTGATAATATGGACGAAGTTATACAAATTATTCGTTCATCAAAGAATCCGGAAGAAGCTCGTACACGTTTGATCGAACGGTTCGGGCTAAGTGAGGAACAGTCTCAGGCTATTGTCGAGATGCGTTTGCGTCAATTAACTGGACTGGAACAAAATAAATTACATGCAGAATTTAAAGAACTCATGGAGATGATTAAACGTTATAATGAAATCCTTTCCGATGAAAATGTTTGCATGCAAGTAGTAAAAGACGAATTAATAGAAATACGGGATAAATACGGAGACAACCGTAAGAGCGAAATTATATATGCTTCGGAAGAATTCAATGCAGAAGATTTCTATTCAGATGATGAAATGATTATTACAATATCACATCTGGGATATATTAAAAGAACTCCGCTTACTGAATTCAGGGCTCAGAACAGAGGTGGCGTAGGAGCAAAAGGTAGTGATACCAGAGACGAGGATTTTATTGAATATATATATCCTGCTTCTATGCATAATTACATGTTGTTCTTTACCCAAAAAGGACGTTGCTTCTGGCTAAAAGTTTATGAGATACCTGAAGGAACTAAGAATTCGAAAGGTCGTGCTATACAAAACATGTTGAATATAGACTCCGATGATAAAGTAAATGCGTTCATACGTGTAAAACAGTTACAAGAACCTGAGTATAATAATTCCCATTATCTTATGTTCTGTACCAAAAACGGCGTGATCAAGAAAACTAAGCTGGAAGCTTATTCGCGTCCGAGGCAGAATGGAGTGAATGCAATTACAATTCGGGAAGATGATCAGGTTATTCAGGTACGTCTCACTAATGGAGACAGCCAGATTATTATGGCTAACAAACACGGACGTGCAATTCGTTTCCACGAAAGCACCGTAAGAGAAATGGGCCGTAATGCAACAGGTGTAAGAGGAATGACACTGGATGGCAAAGACGATGAAGTCATAGGAATGATTTGCATGAAAGATCTTGATAAAGAAACTATTATGGTCGTTTCAGAACAAGGATATGGAAAGCGTTCCGAGATAGAAGACTATCGAATAACCAATCGTGGCGGTAAAGGTGTAAAAACCTTGAATATCACCGATAAAACAGGTAATCTGGTCGCCATAAAAAATGTTACGGATGAAAATGACCTGGTAATTATTAACAAATCAGGCATAACTCTTCGTATGAAAGTCGCAGATGTAAGAGTTATGGGACGCGCCACTCAAGGGGTGAAACTTATCAATCTTGAAAAAAGAAATGATGAAATAGCATCGGTGTGTAAAGTTTTGTCGGAAAGTGTAAGTGAAGATATGCAAAACGACGAAATAACGGAAGTAGCAGAATAATTTATTAAATTTTTAAATAGACAGACGATGAGAAAAACATTATTATCAGCCGTATTATTACTCTCATGTGTATGTATGTACGGACAAAAAAAATCTGTAAATGCCGCTTTCTCTCAGGCAAAAATGGATACCCCGGACTTTACCGAGGCCAGAAGATTAATCAACGAAGCTCTTGTTAACGAAGAAACCAAAGACGATGCAAAAACGTGGTATGTAGCCGGTTTCATCGAAAACAAATTTTTCGAACTTGAGATGAATAAAAAAATAATAGGGAAGGAGGCTAATGAAGCAGAAATGTATCAGGCACTTGAAAAAAGTACGGATCTTTTTAATAAAGCATTAGCTTTGGACACATTGCCTAATGAAAAAGGTAAAGTGAAACCCCGTTATCTGAAAGATATTCGTAATAATTTCAAAAATAACCTGGATAATTATGCGAATGCCGGTATCTATTATTTCAATGGAAAAGATTTCAAGAAAGCCTATGATATATGGACTGATTATGTGAATATCACAAAAATGCCTATCATGGACAAGCAAGAAATGCCGGCAGATTCTATAGTAGGACAAATACGATATAACGCAGCTATTGCTGCTCTCCAGTCCGGAGATCATCAATTAGCGATAAAAGCCCTCAGCGACGCCCGTAACGGTGGTTATAATGAAAATGACGTATATAAGTTCCTCGTGTATGAATACGAACAAACAAAAGATACGGTAAACTTAATCAACACATTGAAAGAAGGCGACCAACGTTTCAAAAATGAAATGGTAGAAGTTACAGACGAACAAGGTAATGTTTCCATGCAAAAAGAGAATACATATATATTGAAGCTTATAAACCTATATATTTACCGTTCTCAGTTTGACGATGCTATAAAAGCTCTTGATGTTGTGATAGCAGAAAATCCTACAAATGCAGACTATTGGAATGTAAAAGGTAGTTTATATGAAGCTCAGAAGAATATGGATCAGGCTGTAGAATGTTTTCTAAAAGCTATCGAAATCAGTCCTAATATGCCTGAAGCTTTAGGTAACTTAGGCCGTATATACTTTAATCAGGCGATACAGCGTAATAATGAAATCAGCGAATTATCTGATAATGCACAATATACAAAAGCAAAAGATGAAGAAGTTCTTCCATTATTCAAAAAAGCATTACCTTATTATGAAAAAGCTCACAGTTTGAAGCCTAACGAAGATGAATATATGGTGGCACTACGTGGTATCTATTATAATCTCGGAGATGCAGAAAACCTTAAAAAGATAGAAGCCCAAATGGGATATTAAATTATTCTGTTAAAAATAAAAAAGAGCGGTACAGATAGTATCGTTCTTTTTTTATGCCGTAAAAATAAAAGATATAAATTATTTTTCATAGATATATGAACGGAGAGAGTGTTTTTTATATAGTCTCACATTCTACTTAACATAATATTAATTATAGGACAAAAAAATAAAGCAAAAAAGTAAGAATATTAAGGCCAGAAAAAAGATATTCGTTTTGAATAATTATCTTTGTTTAGATAATACGATAATATTAAATATGTACTATTCCAATTCATTTTTTAGATTTATAAAAGAAAATAAGAATGAGGATATTCAAAAGCTCCGTTTGAAAAAATGGAAGTGCAATGACTTTGATATATCATTTGCTATCGATCAAATTGAGATTCGGAAAAAAATAAAATCAAAATTGCCTACTTGGGCGGATGAATCGGAATTAATATTCCCCGGAACATTGAGTTTTGAACAATCATCATCAGAATTAACCGCCAGATATAAACAACTGTTTGTTTCGAAAGAAGATACAGTATGTGACCTTACCGGAGGTCTGGGTATAGATTCATATTATTTCGCCCTTAAAGCCAGATATGTAACATATTTGGAAAGAAATGAGGATTATTGTTCTATTGCAGAGTATAATTTCAAAAAACTATCTGTCGACAATATACAGGTAATTCATAGTGATTGCCGCGATTATCTGAAAAATACATCAGGGCAATTTGATGTTATATAT
Source organism: Barnesiella propionica (assembly GCF_025567045.1). Classification (NCBI taxonomy): domain Bacteria; kingdom Pseudomonadati; phylum Bacteroidota; class Bacteroidia; order Bacteroidales; family Barnesiellaceae; genus Barnesiella; species Barnesiella propionica. The sequence continues at coordinate 428,241 of NZ_JAOQJK010000002.1, forward strand.
ATTGACCCGGCACGTAGAGGCAAGGAAAATAAGCGGCTGTATGCATTACAGGATTGTGAACCCGATATATTGGATATGATGTTTCTTTTACGGACAAAAGGAAAGAAAATAGTAATAAAAGCATCTCCTATGGTTGATATTACTCAGGTGCTTCGTTCTTTAAATTGCCCTGTTGAAACTCACGTATTATCTGTAAAAAATGAATGCAAGGAATTGATATTTTTTATTAATGGAATGAATGAGGGACTTTCGAAGATAACGTGTGCAGATATTAATGGAATAAATGAAACGGTGTTATATAACTTTTCTCCAGAAACAGAAAGGAGACTACCTACTCTATCATATTCTCAAAAAATACAAGCTTATTTGTATGAACCAAACAGTTCCATTATGAAAGCTGGAGCCTATAAATCTATTTCTATAGATTATAATATAGAAAAAATACATCCTAATAGTCATCTGTATACGTCTAATGCGTATGTAAAGAATTTTCCGGGAAGGCAATTCGAGGTTATTGAAACGGCCGATTTTACCGGACATGTATGTAAATATCTAAGACATAAATATCCCAAAGCCAATATATCTACACGAAATTTCTTTTTAAGTCCCGACGAATTGAAAAAAAAATTAAATATTAAAGACGGAGGAGACATTTATATTTTTGCCACCACCAGAATAGATAACAAAAAGATTCTGATTATTTGCAAAAAAGCTCAATAATCAGTGCTTCATGACACGATCCATTTGGCGTTTATCCTCCCGTTCTTTTATGGATTCTCGTTTGTCATACATCTTTTTACCTTTAGCAACGGCAATAATAACTTTAGCAAGCCCTTTATCATTGATAAAAACACGTGTCGGAATTATCGAAAATCCATTATCTTTTATATTTCGTTCTATTTTTTGTAATTCCTTCTTGGTAAGTAATAATTTTCTGTCTCTCCGGGCCTGATGATTATTATATGTACCGTAAAAATATTCTGATATATACATATTTTTAACCCAAAGCTCTCCATTATTTATGAAACAAAATGTATCCGTCAGTCCGGCTTTACCTAAACGTATTGACTTTATTTCTGTTCCTGTCAGTACAATACCGGCTGTAAGAGTATCTAAAATTTCGTAATCGAACGAGGCTCGCTTATTTTTTATATTTATTTGAGGTAATTTCATATATAATTTATTTGTTCAATCCCGGTAATATCATGTACAAAACCATCTGTACTACCATCGGTGATAATAATACTATTATGGAAAATATAATGTAGGAGAAGCCTTTTTCAGCTTTTATGCCAATAAAAGTACCTCCTTTCCAGGCTACATAAATAACATAAAGAGGAGCTAGCTCCAGAAACGAGATTCCAGGTAATATATTCATGAATATAGTAACTACCATAGGAATAGATAACAAATATCCGGTATATTTTTGCGCTCTTTTTATATTATTTTCTATTCCGTAAAATCTGGAAGCACATTCATTTATCAAATAAGCTGCTATGAAGAATCCTATAAAATATTTGACGAATATGATAGTAAAACCCTGCAAAACCTGTTGCAACGTATAGCTGTCGGTTACTAATCTGATGAAAACCGATGCAGATGTAATACCCATTACGGGATATAAAAATCTGTTCAGGAATAAATTATAATCTATGTTTCGTTCATTTATATTATTCCACGCTTTTTCCGGTGTACAAATAAGCTGTAATATGATCTTTATGTTGTTCATCGTGATAATGTCTTTTAAGTTACAAAAATAGTAATAATCCTTCAATATTTCAGACGTATTATTCTAATTTCATAATATAAAAGAAAATGCTTGTATTGTCGGCTCTTTTATAATAATTTTGTAAGATAATTTAGTTCAAGAATAAAAGAATGCCAATAATATCAAAACGCGGAATAATAATGCCCGCCTCCCCTATCCGGAAATTAGTGCCATTGGCAAATAAAGCCAAAGAAAAGGGGACCAGGGTTTATCATCTAAATATAGGACAACCAGATCTGCCCACCCCCGAAAAAGGCCTGGAGGCAATTCGTAATATTGACAGGAAAGTTCTTGAATATAGTCCCAGTGAAGGTATATCCAGCCTTAGAAAAAAACTGGTTGAGTATTATAAAAAATTCAGTATTCATGTTACTGAAGATGATATAATCATCACCACAGGAGGATCGGAAGCTGTATTATTCTCTTTCATGGCCTGTTTGGATCCAGGAGATGAAATAATTGTTCCCGAACCAGCATACGCCAATTATATGGCTTTTGCCATATCTGCCGGAGCCGTGATTAAAACATTGCCGTCTTCCATAGAAGAAGGCTTTGCTCTTCCCTCGATCGAAAAATTCGAAGCTTTAATTACATCCCGTACAAAAGGAATACTTATTTGTAACCCTAATAATCCCACAGGCTATCTGTATACTCAAAAAGAGATGAATCAGATACGAGATTTAGTTAAGAGATATGATTTGTTCCTTTTTTCCGACGAAGTTTACAGAGAATTCTGTTATACAGGAGCCCCTTACATTTCGGCTTTTCATCTCGAAGGAATCGAAGAACAAGTGGTATTGATCGATTCTGTTTCAAAACGGTATAGCGAGTGCGGGATACGTATAGGGGCTCTCATTACTAAGCATAAAGAGCTGAAAAAAAATGTAATGAAATTTTGCCAAGCTCGTTTAAGCCCACCTCTCATAGGGCAACTTATTGCCGAAGCATCTATTGATGCTCCGGATAAATATATGCTCGACACATATAACGAATACGTCGAAAGAAGAAAATTCCTTATTGATGGTTTGAATCGCATTCCAGGTTGTTATTCACCTATACCCATGGGGGCTTTTTACACTGTAGCAAGGCTTCCTGTAGATGATGCCGACAAATTCTGCGAATGGTGTTTGTCAGAATTCGAATACGAAGGTCAGACTATCTTCATGGCACCTGCATCCGGTTTTTACACTACTCCGGGCTTAGGTAAAGATGAAGTTCGCTTGGCTTATGTACTTAAAAAAGAAGATCTGGCGAACGCATTGATTGTTCTGAGAAAAGCATTGGAAAGCTACCCGGGCCGAACTATATGAATTGGGAATTATACATAGCCAAACGCATACATTTCAGCAAAGAAGATAAGAAAAAAGTGTCTCCTCCGGCTATTCGCATAGCTATAGCCGGAGTAGCGATAGGTCTTGCCGTTATGATTCTCGCTGTAGCGATAGTTATAGGTTTTAAAAAAGAAATAAGGAGTAAGGTCATAGGTTTTTCATCCCATATACAAATTACAGCTTTTGATAATAATTTGTCATATGAGACAAGTCCGGTACAATATAATGATAGTTTAAAAGATGTTCTTTATACATATAATGAAATAGAATATGTAGAACCTTATGCTACAAAGCCAGGTATACTTAAAACAGATACGGATTTCTTCGGCATAGCTTTGAAAGGAATAAACAAGGATTACGACTTGACTTTTTTTCGTAATAACCTGATATCTGGTAAAATACCGAATATAGGTCAGGATTCTGTTATTTCAAAAGAAATTCTTGTTTCTAAAATAATAGCCGATAAAATGGGGCTTGCAGTCGGAGATGAAATATTATGTTATTTCATTCAGGATAATGTAAGAGCCCGTAAAATGGTTGTTTCCGGGATATATCAGACTAATTTTACAGAATACGACAAATTATTTATTCTGGGAGACGTACGGCAAATACAACAACTCAATCAATGGACAGAAGACCAGTTCAGTGGTATCGAAATAAGGATAAAAGATTTTTCTAAACTGGATGATATCGCTTATGATTTGTATTCCGATCTTATTATAAAGCCTGATGATTACGGAGAACATTATTATGTAAAATCGGTAAAAGCAATGAATCCTCAATTATTCAGTTGGTTAGATCTGTTGGATATGAATGTATGGATAATACTTATACTCATGTCATTGGTAGCAGGTTTCACAATGATTTCCGGTTTACTTATTATCATTCTGGAACGTACCAATATGATAGGAATATTAAAAGCCTTGGGTGCTGATAATTTTTCCATCCGCAAAATATTTCTTTATGTCTCTGTATTCTTAATAGGGAAAGGATTAATATGGGGAAATATAATAGGCCTCACTCTCTGTTTTATACAATCTTACTTTAAAATCGTAAAACTAGATCCTGAAGCCTATTATATACCTGCAGTACCGATCGAACTAAATGTTTTATATATTTTGTTGCTGAATATTGCCTGTATATTTATTTCTTTGTTGATGCTTGTTGGGCCTTCGTATTTGGTATCTCTGATAAGACCTGCCAAATCAATTAAATACGAGTAATTATATCTTAAAGTTGACTCCTCCCATAAATATGGCACCAGGCATGGGAAATCCTTCGTTTATACTATAAATATGTCCTGTCAGATTTTCTCCTTTGGCAAATACGGTCATTCTAATATTATGCTTTAACTTCCATTGATAGGCCAATCTAGCATTCAGTAACGTAAAATCAACCTCTCTTGGATTTTCTCCAACCGTATACATATCGAAAATAGATTGCACATTCACAGTCGCACTAAATCCTCTCAAGTTGAAAATCACCGCAGCAAATAACTTATGTTTAGGAGCAGCTTGTAATATTTTATTAGAATGCAAATAACTGTAATTCATATCTACATTCCACATAGAAGAAATATTATAAGCAGCCTCTATTTCGTATCCTTTATTCACGAAAGAACCTGTATTTCTATTTTGAGGCCTGCCATCCTCTCTTACTGTTTCAATCATATTTTTGCCGTCAATCCAGAATAATGTAAGAGCTGTGTACAGTTTTCTATCTAAAAAAAATTGACCGGCTGAAATTTCATAATTATACATGTATTCAGGATTTAAGTCAGGATTAGCAGGTTTAAACATATAGAGCTCGCGCAAATTAGGGCTTCGGTAGCCTTTGGAAAACGATGCTTTTAATGTATTTCCTTCTACAGGGTGGTATATGATACCGGCCTGTGGTATCCATTCTCCTCCAAACTGATCGTTATATTCATATCTGACACCTGCATTCAAATATAATTTGTCCCATAGTTTCTGTTGCATAATAACATATCCGGCAATTTCGTCAATCGATTTATTTACTAACGTAGCCTTATTCCCATTTATGCTGTCATTCCACGCTTTTCCTCCCCAGTTTTTGTAATCTATTCCTGCTGTCAAATCATTTCCGGTCCAGAGGTTGAAATTCTGATACAATAATATTCCGGCATTATGATCATCGGAATAAAACAGGTAACTCTGAGGTCTACCTCCATTGGCGGCATATCCGTCATTTATCTTATGATGCCCCCAGTTGTAAAAGGCTCTTAACGCACCGCTTGCTGTCGCTCCTGTATTCTCCATGGAAAAAGACGCCGTCCCCCTTTTCATATCAGCCCAGTTATCGATAAGCGGATTAAAATCTGCTCCGGGATTATACCCTTTGGATTGTGTTAATGCAACATAAGCCGACGTTTTCAAGAATTTATTAATTTCATATTGAAGGTTGAAGAACTCATTCGTGAGATGAAACCGGGAGTTTTTTCTGTGGCCGTCTGTCCTGTCATGATTAACGGTTATAAAGGCTTTAAACTTTCCTTGTTTTATTCCGGAATTTATCATATATTTTTGTGTGCCATAAGATCCGGCCATCATATTAGCTTCGGCAGATACACCTTCCTTATCCTGATTACGTGTTATTATATTGATGACCCCTCCCATAGCATTCGAACCATATAATAAAGAAGCCGGGCCTCTTACTACTTCAACTCGTTCTACTTCGCCAGAAACATATGTATCGGGTAATGCATGCCCGAAAACTCCGGCCCATTGAGGTTGCCCGTCAAAAAGAGTAAGAACTTTATTTCCCTGACCTACTCCACGTATATTTACCATACCTGCAGATCCGGTAGATATTCCGAATCCTGTTATTCCCCGCTGGGTAACAAACAATCCGGGTACTCGTTGGGATAAAATAGGTAATAATGCCGATTCGCTGCTCTCATCAATCACTTTACGGTCAATAACCGAGATGGTTAGAGGAGTATTATTTTTATCTTCCTTATATTTTGTTGCTGTAACTGTTACTTCATCAATTTGTAGCGTATCCCTTACTCCTGCTTTACTTGTGATGTTAAATATATTTACCGAAAAGATAAATAATAAAATAATAAACCTTTTTTGCATGGTGTTTAGCTTTGATATTCAGTATTTTACAAGAATAATTATAAAAAATAACTTTTTCTTATATATAAAAACAAAATGAATTCTATAAAGTTCAAATAATGTTTACAAGATAAAACTATTTTTATTCGATTTCCAGGTCTGAAGCTTCTTTAGGTAAAAATATCCTTAGCAACAGATAACCTACAAGTCCGGAAACAAGAGAACCTAATATAATACCGACTTTTGCATCATTTAGCAAAGTAAGTCCACCCTCTCCCATATTCTGAAAAGATAAATTAGCAATAAACATCGATACAGTAAAACCTATACCTCCTAAAAAAGAAACACCGGCTATTTGTTTCCAATTCGTTCGTTCGGGCATAGGCACTATTTTTGTTTTTACCGCTAAATATGAAAAAGAAAATATACCAAGAAATTTACCAGCAAAAAGACCCAATAATACTGCCAGGCTAATACCCTGAAATACCGAAGAAAATTCTATTCCAGAGAGAGATATCCCTGCATTGGCAAATGCAAATAGCGGAATAATCATATGATTTACAACCGGATGTAATGTATCTTCCAAATCCTGCAAAGGACTTATCACTTTATCTGAAGCAGATTCAATACATTTAAGCCAGTTCATTTGTTGTTTTGACAAAATCCGGGTGTCTTCTTCATTTTCCTGTACAGGAAAATTCTTCATCGTATTACGAATAGTCTGTATAAATTTAGGCGTATCCAGTACGGGTTTAGCAGGTACGCAGAATGCGACCAAAACCCCTGCAATTGTAGGATGTATGCCTGAATTCAGAAACAGAAACCATATAGCAGCGCCAAAAGTAATGTAAAACATTTTACTGTTCACATGTTTATATGCTCCAAAAAGTATGATCAGAAACAGCCCGGCCGCATAAAATAAATAAGTAAGCTCTATATGACTGGAATAAAATATGGCTATAACCAGTATACCTCCGATATCATCGACAACGGCCAGTGTCGTCAGGAATATTTTTAGAGCAATGGGAACTCTGCTTCCAAGCAGAGCAAGTACTCCTAACGAAAACGCAATATCTGTAGCCATAGGAATAGCACTTCCATGTAAATAATTACTGTCATGGCCTATAATCATAAACAATCCCACCGGAATGATCATTCCTCCGATAGCCGCTAATATGGGAAGTAAAGCCTGACGAATGGAAGATAATTCTCCGACTAGTACTTCACGTTTAATTTCGAGACCTATTGAAAAAAAGAATACAGCCATGAGAGCATCATTAATGAATTGCATAACACTCATAGACTGGGCTCCATGGCTAAAGAGGTTAAATGGCCCTATTTGCAATGCTACCGGTTGGTTCCACCATGAGAAATAATAAGTACTAAGCGGAGAATTAGCTACGACAAGAGCCAAGATAGTCGTGATAAAAAGAAGATTACCTCCACTCGTGTAATTCTTTATGGACTTGCGTATCGCAAATAAAGTGTCATTTCCCATAATTATAACCTAATTTAAATTACTAACAAAAAACAGGCCCTTCGGTTTTTTGTTCATTCAAAAAATTGAAAGGTCTGTGTTTTTCTTACGGATAAAATTATTTATGTTAATCGAGTTTTAAAACTGCAAGGAATGCTTTTTGAGGCACTTCTACAGAACCGATCTGTTTCATGCGTTTTTTCCCTTTTTTTTGTTTTTCCAATAATTTTCGTTTACGGCTAATGTCTCCTCCGTAACATTTTGCTGTAACGTCTTTACGGACTGCTTTAACTGTTTCCCGTGCAATTATTTTCGCACCTATAGCAGCTTGAATGGCTATATCAAACTGTTGTCGAGGTATCAATTCTTTTAATTTTTCACACATACGCCGTCCAAAGCTTACCGAATTATCCACATGGGTTAAAGTAGAAAGCGCATCTACTGATTCTCCATTCAGCAAGATATCTAATTTTACCAGTTTCGAAACTCTGAAATCATGTATATGATAGTCAAATGAAGCATACCCTTTCGAAATACTTTTCAGTTTGTCATAAAAATCTATAACGATTTCTCCTAACGGTATATCGTAAGTAAGCTCCACTCTATTCCCGGAAATATATTCCTGCTTAATAAGCTCTCCCCTTTTGCCTAAACAAAGAGACATAATCGGGCCTATATAATCCGCAGCAGTTATGATGGATGCTCTTATATACGGCTCTTCAATATAATCGATCAGGGTCGGGTCTGGCAATCCGGAAGGGTTATGCACTTCTGTCATATTTCCTTTCTTGTCATATACCTTATATGATACGTTGGGAACTGTTGTGATAACATCCATATCGAATTCACGGTCCAGACGTTCTTGTACAATCTCCATATGTAAAAGCCCCAAAAAGCCACATCGGAAACCAAATCCTAAAGCAACCGAAGATTCCGGCTGAAATGTCAGAGAAGCATCATTTAACTGTAATTTTTCCAAAGAAGTTCTCAAATTCTCAAAATCTTCACTCTCGATCGGATATACACCGGCAAAGACCATTGGTTTAACTTCTTCAAAGCCTTCAATGGCACGGGCACAAGGACGGTCTGTATGGGTAATAGTATCTCCGACTTTAACTTCTTTAGAAGTCTTGATGCCCGACATGATATATCCCACATCTCCGGTCTTTAATTCTTTACGCTCAACCATATCGAGCTTTAACACCCCTATTTCATCTGCGACATATTCTTTACCTGTTGCAACGAATTTTACCCGGTCACCTTTTCGTATAATGCCATTACAAACTTTAAAATAAGCGATTATACCACGAAACGAATTAAATACCGAATCGAAAATGAGACATTGCAACGGAGCATCTGGATCTCCTGCCGGAGGAGCAATCCTCTCAATGATCGCTTTAAGAATATCTTCTATTCCTATACCAGTCTTACCACTTGCTCTGATTATATCATCTCTTTTACAACCAAGCAGGTCTACTATCTGGTCTTCCACTTCATCGGGCATCGCACTTTCAAGATCTACTTTATTGATAACCGGAATTATTTCCAGATCATTCTCAATAGCCATATAGAGATTCGAAATTGTTTGCGCCTGAATTCCTTGCGTGGCATCAACTATAAGTAACGCACCTTCACAAGCAGCGATAGAACGGGATACTTCATAAGAAAAATCGACATGCCCCGGAGTATCAATCAAATTAAGTATATACTTTTCATTATTATATATATATTCCATCTGGATAGCATGACTTTTTATAGTAATGCCCCTTTCCCTTTCCAGATCCATATTATCCAAAACCTGATTTTGTAAATCCTTCGGCGCGATGGTTTTAGTATATTCCAGTAAACGGTCAGCCAATGTACTTTTGCCGTGGTCTATATGTGCAATGATACAAAAATTTCGAATATTCTTCATGAATGTTTCAATATATAACTATTGGAATCTAAAAAATGCGTACAAATATACAATTATTTTTTCTTTATATGAAATTTGCATATTTCACTCCTGTATACAAAAAAACCGCTTCTTAAAAGAAGCGGTTTTCAAAAATCATGTCATTTAATTATTTTTTGAAATAGCGATTATAAAGCCCTTCGAAAGCTTTACCATGACGAGCTTCATCTTTTGCCATTTCATGAACAGTATCATGAATTGCATCATAATTCAATTCTTTAGCACGTTTTGCAATACGCAATTTATCTGCACATGCTCCACATTCAGCTTCCATACGGGCTTTCAGATTCTTCTCGGTATTCCATACTACTTCGCCCAACAATTCAGCAAACTTGGCAGCATGTTCTGCTTCTTCCCATGCATAACGTTTATAGGCCTCTGCGATCTCGGGATATCCTTCACGATCGGCCTGACGGCTCATAGCCAAATACATGCCAACCTCTGTACATTCTCCCATAAAATGAGCTTTCAAGCCTTCCATAACTTCTGCATCTTCTACAATGCCATCGCCAATATGATGTTCAGCAACAAAATTCAAAGTAGCATTTTCTTCTACTTCTTTAAATTTAGAACGTGGTTGTTTACATTGAGGACAAAATTCTGGAGCTTCATCACCTTCGTGTACATATCCACATACTGTACAAATAAACTTTTTCATAATCATAAATCTTTAAATAGGTTATACTTTGTGTTTGTCTAATAGTTTACGGCAATCGTCACAATATCCTTTACAATATACTTCCATTTCATCGACCTGTAATCCCTGTATCTGAAACATTTTTTCTATTTCACCCAATTTTATATCTTTTATACAACCGCAATTCCTACATCTGAAATGTGCATGTTCTGTGATATCTCCGTCATACCGGGTATTTTTTTCGTCAATTGTCAGCATTTTAGCCGCTTTTCGCTGAGTTAAAAGATTAAGCGTATTATACACGGTTGTTTTCGACAAAGTAGGCATATCAGGATATAAATCATTATAAATCATATCAACGGTCGGATGCGTGGAATGAGACATCAGATACCCCATAATTGCCATGCGTTGTACCGAGGGCCTTATGTTATGAAATATTAACCTCTCTTGAATTTCCTGTTGATTCATAATTTGTAATGATTACAATATTAATTTGGATACAAAAATAATATTTAGTTTAATAAGACGAACCTTATTAGCATAAATTAACCAAAGATTTTTATTCAGACAAATCGTCCGAAAAATAAGATTTAGGAATGGAACGGCAATTATATCGAGAAGCCATGATCTCCCCATAAGCTCCAGCTGAACGGATGGCTATCAAATCACCTCGTTTTGTTTCCGGTAATTCAATATCTTTTCCAAAACAATCGGAAGATTCACAGATGGGGCCCACAACATCATATATTCTTCCTTTTAAACTCGAAGTTAGATTTTCTATTTTATGGTAAGCCTGATACAGAGCCGGTCTTATTAAATCGGTCATTCCTGCATCCAATATGACAAATGACTTATTTACTCCTTCTTTCACATACAAAACTTTGCTGAAAAGTGTTCCACATTGGCCCACAATTGATCTTCCTAATTCAAAATGCAGAGATTGCTGCTCTTGTAACTCCAAATACTTATTGAAAATTCCGAAATAACGTGTAAAATCGGGAATAGGTTGTCGTTCCGGATTATCATAATTGATTCCAAGTCCTCCCCCAACATTAATAAAATTCAATTTTATTCTTTTTCTTAATAAAGATTGCTGTATATCATTTATTCTTTTACATAACTCTATGTAAGGTTCGGCGTTGAGTATTTGAGATCCGATATGAAAATGAAGTCCTTCCAGACGCACATTCGGCAACCTTTCCGATAATTCGATCATCTTATCAAGAAGTGACAAATCTATCCCGAATTTATTTTCGTTCAGTCCGGTCGTGATATAATGGTGAGTATGGGCATCGATATCCGGATTAACCCGGATAGCGATTCTGGCTGTTTTATTTTTTTCGCCAGCTAAATCGTTTATTACCGAAAGTTCTTCTGCAGACTCTATATTGAAACAAAAAATATCTTTTTCAAGTCCTAAATTTATTTCCCAATCGGCCTTTCCTACACCGGCAAAAACAATTTTATCGGCAGGAAAACCAGATTTCAACGCCGCCTCTATCTCTCCTCCGCTTACGCAGTCGGCGCCCAATCCGCATTTATTAATATATGATAATATATGTGGATTAGCATTTGCTTTTACTGCATAATGAACATGGTAATTGCCATATTCACGTATTTGTTTATTAATCTCAGATAATGTTTGTCCCAAAAGCTCCATATCATAATAATAATATGGTGTCGGTAATTCTCTCAGCCTATCAACCGGAAAAAGATTTTTCATAAAAAATATGCATTATAAAAAAGAGCTATACAATTGATAGTTGAATAGCTCTTTTCTAATTATTTATTTTCAAAAAGATACTTACTCAGCGATTGTAATGCCATTTTTTTATCCTTGGATCTTACCAGGAACGATATGTTATAATTACTGCCGCCATACGATATCATACGGACGGGAACATCTTTCATCGCTTTCATGGCCTCCGATTCAAAACCTACATTACTCCATTCCAAATCACCAACAACACAGATAATAACCATGTCCTCGTCTACCGTAACAGTACCGAATTTTCTTAAGTCATCGAGTATTTCTTGTAAATGTTTCGTATTGTCTATCGTTACTGAAACTCCAACTTCGGACGTAGTTACCATATCAATAGAGGTCTGGTAACTTTCGAATATTTCGAATACCTTTCTTAAAAAACCATATGCCAGTAACATACGGCCCGATTTTATTTTTATTGCCGTGATATTGTCTTTTGCAGCGACAGCTTTGATTTTACGTGGAACAGACTGGTTGAATATAACAGTTCCCGGAGCTTCCGGCTTCATCGTATTCAGCAAACGAACGGGAATATTATTCAGCTTGGCCGGCAGAATGCAGGTAGGATGCAATATTTTAGCACCAAAATATGCCAGTTCAGCAGCTTCTTCAAAATGCAACTGACGTACAGGAGCTGTGTTTTCAACATAACGGGGATCATTATTATGCATGCCGTCTATATCTGTCCAGATTTGTATTTCCTCTGCACGTATGGCCGCTCCCACTAATGAAGCAGAATAATCGCTCCCTCCGCGTTGCAGATTATCGACCTCATTATAAGCATTCCGGCAAATATATCCCTGAGTTATATATATATCGGCATTTTTATTTTTATCTAATAGCTCCTGCAGGTTTTTCTTTATATATGCGGTATCGGGCTCCGAATTTTTATCGGTCTTCATATAATCCAAAGCAGGTAACATGACCGAATTTACTCCGTTTTCCAGCAAATAATAGTTCATCATGGCGGTAGAAATCAATTCTCCCTGAGCTAAAACCACCTTTTCTTCAAACAGAGTGAATAAATCTTTAGTAAAAGTACGGATATAATCGAAATGAGCCCGTACATCTTTTAAAGTTTTCTGTTTATATTCTTCTGTTGCATACAATTCGTCAATAACCTGCATATATTTTTTCTCCAGATTATTAATAGTTTCGTTTGCACCATCGGAATTTTTCTTGTAAAGATAATCCGAGATCTCTACAAGAGTATTGGTCGTGCCGGACATTGCAGACAAAACTACAATTTTAGGAGTACCGTCACAAATCAATTTGGCTACATCTTTTATCCGCCGGGCAGATCCAACGGACGTTCCACCAAACTTTAAAACTTTCATTTGCTATAAATTATAATTTAAACCTTTATTCCAATAAAATGTATTTGCAAAAATACCATTTTTTGTCGGATATCAAATAATAGATTTACCGTTAAATATTATCTAATTCTATTAAATGTTTATCCTCGCATTTGAATGTACGTCCCGGAAACTCTTCAACCATATGCAGATTATGGGTAGTCATAATAACCGCCGTACCCGTTTCACATATTTTGTGAAGAAGCGACACGATTTGTCGTCCTGTTTGAGGGTCAAGATTACCGGTCGGTTCGTCAGCCAGAATTATTTGAGGGGAATTGAGCAATGCTCGGGCGATTACTATACGCTGTTGTTCTCCTCCTGATAATTCATGTGGCATCTTATAAGACTTCTTTTGCATACCAACCTGTTCCAGCACCTGTTTTATACGGTCGTCCATCTGTAGCTTGTCTTTCCAGCCTGTCGCCCGTAGCACGAATGCAAGATTTTCATATGCCGATCTGTCGGTCAACAACTGGAAATCCTGAAACACAATACCTATCTTACGACGTAAAAACGGAATTTCTTTTTGTTTTATATTTTTGATGTCATAATCCAGTACCTGAGCTTCACCCTCCAATAAAGGTATATCGGCATACATCGTTTTAAGCAAACTGCTTTTTCCGCTACCAACCCGGCCAATAAAATAAACAAATTCACCCGTGTACAAGTCAAAATTCACATTTTTGAGAACTACTAATTCCTTCCGGCATATAATAGCATTCTCATAATGAATAAGTAATTGTTTTTCCATATAACGGTTATTTATGTCTTTTTCTGAGTTCACGCGCAAGATCTTCTATTCCGTAGCCCTTGGAAGTAAGTAAAACGATAAGATGATATATTAAATCTGAAGCTTCGTAAATCAGTCTGTCCCCAGTGCCGTTTGTAGCTTCAATAACAGTCTCTACAGCTTCTTCTCCCACTTTTTGTGCCATTCGGTTAATCCCTTTATTGAATAATGATGTAGTATAAGAACCTTCCGGCATTTCTTCATAGCGTTTTGTTATAAAATCCTGAAGATATTTCAGAAACATGATATCTGCTTCATTCTTTTCTTCAAAGCAAGTGTCACTTCCTGTATGGCATACAGGTCCGGTAGGTTTAACTTTAATAAGTAACGTATCTCTGTCACAATCGGATTTGATTGATTCTACTAATAGGAAATTACCGCTTCGTTCTCCTTTCGTCCACAACCGTTTTTTTGTACGGCTGAAAAAAGTTACTTTTCCTGTTTCTTGAGTCGTTGCCAAAGCTTCTTCATTCATAAAACCCAGCATCAACACTTTTCCGGTGACACTATCTTGGATAATAGCGGGGACGAGACCTCCCATCTTATTATAATCTAACTCCATGAATCTTTAATTTTATATTCTTACCGCAATATGTTCTTTTTGTAAATACCTTTTCAATTCGGAAATATTCATTTCTCCAAAATGAAATATACCGGCAGCCAGTGCCGCATCTGCTTTTCCAATCAGAAATGCATCTTTAAAATGTTCGGCTTTTCCTGCCCCCCCCGATGCAATTACCGGTATGGATAACTTTTCGTGCAATATGTTTAATGCGTCCAGCGCATATCCGGTCTTTACCCCATCATGAGTCATACTAGTGAATAAGACCTCTCCTGCACCTCTTTCCTGAGCTTCATAAGCCCACAAATACAACTCTTTGTCTACAGGAATTCTTCCGCCATTCATGTAACATTTCCATATTCCGTCTTCAAAGTTAGCATCTATTGCGACAACACAAACCTGAGAACCGAAATTTTTTGCAATTTCTTCGATTAATCCGGGATTTTTCAATGCAGAAGAATTTACAGATACTTTATCGGCACCAGCACGAAGCAGTCTGTCTACATCTGACAATTCATGAATACCGCCACCGACAGTAAAAGGTATATTAATATGAGCAGCTATCTTTTTAACAAGTTCTACGAATGTTTTACGACCTTCATGCGATGCCGTTATATCCAGATAGACCAACTCATCAGCACCTTGCTCACTATAGGCTTGTCCCAGAATAACAGGATCGCCGGCCTCTCTGAAATTAACAAAATTGACGCCTTTTACAGCTTTACCGTCTTTTATGTCCAAACAAGGGATAATTCGCTTAGCTAACATATCGGTCCATTATAATATATTCCAAATCTTTCAGTTTTATATGACCTTCGTATAAAGCTTTTCCAAAGATAACAGCCGGAATGCCATTTTCTTCCAAAGTTTTTATATCCTGAATGGAAGATATTCCTCCACTGGCGATTAAATAAATATCAGGAACTTTTTCAATCATTTCGTTATACAACGAGAGAGCCGGCCCCTTAAGCATTCCGTCTCGTCCTATATCTGTAGTTATAACCTTGTTTATACCCTTTTTACGATATTCATCAACGTATGGTATTAATTCGATTCCGGTATCTTCTTTCCAACCACTGACAGAAACTTTCCTATCTTTTACATCAGCCCCTAATATTATACGCTCAACTCCGTATTTATCAATCCAACTAGTAAATACCTCTGGCGATTTAACAGCTATGCTTCCTCCTGTTATCATCTGAGCACCAGATTCAAAAGCGATCCGAACATCCGAATCCGATTTTAAACCTCCACCGAAATCAACAATCAATGAAGTATGCCCTGCTATTTTTTCCAGTACGGCATAATTAACTATATGATCGGATTTTGCTCCATCCAGATCGACCAAATGTAACCTTTTTATTCCGTGAGCTTCAAAAGCCTTTGCTACCTCCAACGGATTTTCGTTGTAAGTCGTCTGTCTGGAATAATCACCTTGCGACAGACGTACGCATTTACCTTCGATAATATCAACTGCCGGTATCAACTCTATCATAACGATTATAACGATAAAAAATATTTCATAATATCCTCTCCGGTTCTTCCGCTTTTTTCTATATGAAACTGAGCCGCATAGAAATTATCTTTTTTCAACGCAGCACTGAACGGATGGATATATTCCGTCACTCCTGCCGTATATTTGCACACAGGAACATAGTAACTATGTACATAATAAACGAATTGGTTATTTATACACTGAGGGAACATTTGCTCGTTAATATCTGATATGGTATTCCATCCCATATGAGGAATCTTTTGTTCCGGATTGTCTGAAATAAACTTTCTCACCGGTACATCAAAAATACCCAGACAATCTACATTTCCTTCTTCCGAATGTTTACACATCAACTGCATTCCTATGCAAATACCCAATACGGGTTGTTTAAGATCCCTGATTAATTCGTCGAGCCGATGTTCTTTCAAATACCTCATTGTAGATGCGGCCTCTCCTACTCCCGGAAATATAACTTTATCAGCAGATTTAATGATTTCTTTGTCATCTGTCACAACAGGTTCTATTCCTGCTCGCTTCAAAGAGCATTCTACAGAGTATATATTTCCGGCATTATATTTAATAAGAACAACTCTCATATATAATTATTTTAATATCTCATTTATGAGTTCTGTCATTTGAGCAAACTCCTGCGGATCATAAAGCCGTGTAAGCATTATGATTTTCCCATCCTTATCTATAATAACATTGCGTGTTATTCCTGCATCTTTATCGGCATATAATCCGAAAATATCTGCATTCGGATCCAGTCCTATAGGATAAGTAACTCCTGTAGTTTTTATAAATTTAAGAACGGTTTCTGCCGGTTCGTCCCGGTCGATTCCCAGTAAAGCGAAATTTGGATTATCTTTATGCTTTTGCCATATTTCAGTTTCAATGTGAGGCATTTCTTCCCTGCAAACTCCACACCAGCTGGCCGTAAACTGTAGCATAACCAGCTTCCCTCTCAGTTGGGATAATTTTACCGTATCTCCTGTCGTTGAGAGTACCATTGAAAAATCCGGGGCAGTATCACCGACCTGCACTATGTACCCCCGTGATTCTTCATTTGCTGTAGAAATAACCTGAACAGAATCGGATTCGATAATATCTTTTTCTGATTTTTTATTACCTGAGCATGCTGCAAATACTCCCGCTATCAATAATATAAATATACCTTTTTTCATCTTATTAATCAATTAAATACAACGGTTTTATTTTTGTATGTCAATACTTTTCTTTCAATATGTTTTTCTACAGCTCTTGACAAAACGATCTTTTCAAGGTCTTGTCCTTTATGTATAAGGTTTTCCACTGTATCTTTATGTGATATCCGCACAATATCCTGTTCTATAATAGGACCAGCATCTAAATCCGTTGTTACATAGTGGCTGGTAGCCCCTATTAGCTTCACACCTCTTTCAAAAGCTGCATGATAAGGCTTTGCTCCTATAAATGCAGGCAAAAAAGAATGATGTATATTAATTATTTTATTCGGGTAATGCCGGATAAAGTCGGGAGATACTACTTGCATATATCTAGCCAAAACAATGAAATCAATACCATATTTTTTTAGTAAACATAATTCTTTTGCTTCTTGTTCTGCTTTTGTGTCTTTTGTAATAGAAAAGATTTCATAAGGAATTCCAAAACGACGGGCTACAGATTCAAGATTCGGGTGATTACTAATAATAACAGGAATTTCCACATTCCACTCACCTGCTGTATACCGGGCCAATATATCATACAAGCAATGAGACATTTTAGAAACAAATATAGCCATTTTCGGCCTATAATCAGAAAAATATAATCTGAAATACATATCGTATTTCTGCGCATATAAAGTATTAAAATAATCTTCTATTTTTTCCTGAGGAATATTAAAACGAGTCAAATCCCATTCTACCCGCATGAAAAAAATACCATTTGCTCTGTCGACGTGCTGATCTAAATAAACAATATTACCTCCGTTTACATTAATAAAATCGGTAACGACAGCAATAATTCCCGGCTGGTCAGGGCAATGCATCAATAAAACAGCATGTATGCTATGATTAGTTTCCAGTGACATATTTTCCGTTTTTTTGAACACAAAGATAACAAAATAACAGAAATATTATTCATTTCTTGTCGTGTTTGTTGATTTTAGGTTCATTTTTCCTAACTTTTTGTATAGAATTTACAATATTCATTCAAATGACATTTTCTTTACTGTTTCACAGAAATCAGAATTAAATTATCAAAATAATCATATCTTTGTATCGTAAGAATTAAAATATAAAGAAAAAACCATTTTGATTCTTATAACTAATTATCTGTTTTTCCGGACAGAATAAATGTTTCATAAAAATTATTTGCATGAAAAATTTTTATCACTCTTCTCCCATATTAAAAATACTCATTTACTTATTTATTTTATTAGCTTCTTTTATAGTCGCAGCAGTTTTATTGGGAATAACCGGAATTTTACAGATATCGTCTATCGAATTGATAAGAATAACTGCTATTATTCAAAATATAGTAATTTTCATCCTTCCTGTTCTTTTTGCCTCGGCTATGTTCAGTCCGACTCCTTTTAGTTTTTTACATATCAATAGCGTTCCGGCATTATCATCTATCATAATGACGACATTAATTATGGTAGTTGCTACTCCGTTTATGAACATGGTTATTGAATGGAACCAATCCGTTACATTCCCGGAATCTATGCAAAATATAGAAACTTGGATGCGTAACAGTGAGAACGCAGCTACTGCAATTACAGACCAAATATTAGATGTACATTCCTTGGGAGCGTTATTGCTGACAATATGTTTAGTAGGGATATTGACCGGAATAGGAGAAGAGTTCGTATTCCGTGGAATGCTTCAGCAATTAATCGGAGAATCATTGAATAGCAAACACTTGGCAATATGGATCACAGCATTTATATTTAGCGCAATACATTTTCAGTTCTTCGGTTTTATTCCCCGGTTTATATTAGGTTTATTTTTGGGATATTTATTAATATGGACCGGGAATTTATGGGTCCCTGTTTTCGCTCATGCACTTAATAATAGTACAGCTGTTATTTTTTCGTATCTTAACGGTGGAAAAGCAGGAGAATCATATTGGGATCAATTGGGTACACAAGCAGGAAATTCTATATGGGCAGGCTGGACAAGCGTTACTGTTACAATTGTTTTAATTGTAATATTCCATAAATTGTTAAAAAGAAACAGTCAATTACATTAATCAAATTTTTTCCGGTGAAATATAAAATTACGGCCCAGATATTTTTCCCGGACAATAGGATTTCCGGCTAACTCTTCGGAACTACCCTGAAATAAGATTTTACCTTCAAAAAGCAAATAAGCACGATCGGTAATACTTAATGTTTCCGGTGCATTATGATCGGTAATAAGAATACCTATATTTTTTTCTTTGAGCTTATACACTATATATTGAATATCCTCTACAGCAATTGGATCCACCCCAGCGAAAGGCTCGTCCAACATAATGAATTTAGGGTTTATAGCCAGACACCGCGCAATTTCAGTACGTCGGCGTTCTCCTCCTGATAACTGGTCCCCCAGATTTTTACGGACTTTATCCAATCTGAATTCGGCAATCAGACTCTCCAGTTTTTCTTTCTGATATTCTTTAGTCGTTTTAGTCATTTCAAGGACAGCACGAATATTATCCTCAACAGATAATTTGCGGAAAACGGAAGGTTCCTGTGCCAGATATCCGATGCCATTTTGCGCACGTTTATACACCGGAAATTGCGTAATATCCAAATCGTTCAGAAAAATACGTCCTTCATTCGGGGTTATAAGTCCCGTTGTCATATAAAATGTAGTCGTTTTTCCAGCTCCGTTCGGTCCTAACAATCCTACGATTTCTCCCTGAGTGACATCAATTGAAACATGATTGACAACCGTGCGCTGACGATACTTTTTTACAAGATCTTCGGTTCTTAAAATCATCTTCTCTTCTTCCGGTTCCGATATAAAAACTCTATCTTCTATAACGTCTTCGGTTACGGTCTCGATCTGTTCCATCTTTTTCATTTCCTGATTTAATTACAATAAACGGCAATCCTTGCAAAGATAAATAAAAATAGATTATGCGGGAGATACTTTGACTAAAATAAGACAACGACAGGTCTATTCCATACTATTTTGCATATTAATTGTTCTTTTTTTGTTACTTTTGCACGACTTGGTCAATATAAACATAAAAAAATGATCGTAACAGACGCATTACATAAATTCGGGGATTATTTGTCATTAATGACGAAAGTCTTTACTGTGCCGGATCGCTGGCGTGAATTTTTCAGAAGATACCTCTCCGAAATTTACAAACTGGGAATTGACTCCATACCTATTGTCATTACTATTTCCATCTTCATCGGGGCTGTAATTGCTATACAGATGCAGCTTAATATTATGTCTCCTCTTATTCCTGCATACGCTGTAGGATTAGCAACCCGCGATGTAATTTTACTTGAATTTTCATCATCTATCCTTTGCCTTATTCTAGCCGGAAAAGTAGGTTCCAATATTGCTTCCGAAATAGGTACTATGCAAGTAACAGAACAAATTGATGCCTTGGAAATTATGGGTATCAACTCCGCAAATTTCCTTATACTTCCTAAGATTGTCGCCATGGTTTCTTTTATTCCGGTACTGGTTGTTCTCAGCATGTTCACAGGAATAATAGGAGGTTTTCTTGTCGCTCAATTTACCGATATGTTTCCCGTATCCAGGTATGTATACGGGTTACAATCGTTCTTCAATGAATATTATATCTGGTATTCCATCATAAAAACATTATTCTTTGCATTCGTCATAAGCAGTGTTTCCTCATATTACGGATATAGGGTTAAAGGAGGAGCGTTGGAAGTGGGAAAAGCCAGTACCGATGCTGTCGTAGTAAGTAGCGTAATGATTCTGTTACTGGACGTTTTACTTACAAAATTACTATTACAATGATAGAAGTTAAAAATCTGGTTAAATCCTTTGAAGGAAAGACCATTCTTCACAATATCACGGCTACATTCTACGAAGGAAAAACCAACCTTATCATAGGCCAAAGCGGTTCCGGAAAAACGGTTCTGATGAAATCGATCGTAGGTTTGTTACGTCCTGATTCGGGAGAGATTTTATATGACGGAAGGGATTTTTTGAAAATGAACAGTTCCCAAGTCAAAGAGCTCCGTTCCGAAATAGGTATGTTATTCCAAGGTTCTGCTTTATTCGACTCCGAAACAGTATTGGGAAATGTCATGTTCCCTCTTAAAATGTTTACACGTAAAAGTACGGCAGAACAGATAAAACGTGCCGAATTTTGTCTCGAAAGAGTTAATCTGAAAGGCGTAAACAAATTATTCCCTTCTGAAATAAGTGGTGGTATGCAAAAGCGTGTAGCCATAGCACGCGCCATAGCGTTAAATCCCAAATATCTTTTCTGTGACGAACCTAACTCCGGACTGGATCCTAAGACATCCATACTTATTGATGAGCTCGTAAGTGACATTACAAAAGAATATAATATCACGACAATTATCAATACTCATGATATGAATTCCGTAATCGGTATTGGAGAAAATATTGTATATATCAATAAAGGTCATAAAGATTGGGTAGGTAACAGTAAAAAGATATTTACCACCCATAATGAGTCCCTCAATGACTTCGTATTTGCTTCGAATCTTTTTAAAGAAGTAAAAGAATATATGATACAAGAAGCGCAAAAAGAAAATAAAAAATAATATAGACCGAAGAATTAATCATAACGTCCGGAATTAATTTAATTTTCCGGACGTTTTTATTCTGTCCGGAACCAAACAAAAAACAATTGCCGTATGTTTATCTGGTATTGAATGATAACCTATAAATAAAACAAAAATAATATGGCAAATTTAGATTTAGGCAAATATGGTATAACGGGAGTAAAAGAGATTATATATAATCCTTCCTATGATGAACTTTTCGATGCAGAAACCGCACCCGGTTTACAAGGATATGAAAAAGGTGTTGTAACGAATACCGGTTGTGTTGCTGTTGAAACAGGTAAATTTACCGGTCGTTCTCCTAAAGACAAATATATCGTTAAAGATAAAACAACAGAAAGTACTATATGGTGGGATGGTCAAATAAATCAACCCATGACTCCGGAAGTATGGGACGACCTTGAACAACTGGTCATTAAAGAATTATCAGGTAAAGATAAATTATACGTCGTAGATGCATTTTGCGGAGCGAATGAAAATACACGACTCAAAGTGCGTTTTATTATGGAAGTTGCCTGGCAGGCACATTTCGTAAAAAACATGTTTATTCGTCCTACCGATGAAGAATTAAAAAATTTCGGAGAACCTGATTTCGTTGTCTTGAACGGTTCTAAAACGACTAATCCTAAATGGAAAGAACAAAATCTCCATTCTGAAATATTTGTCGCATTTAATCTTACGAAACGAATGCAAATCATAGGCGGAACCTGGTATGGAGGCGAAATGAAAAAAGGTATGTTCAGTATGATGAACTATTATTTGCCTCTTAAAGGTATAGCATCCATGCACTGCTCGGCAAACGTAGGATTAAACGGTGATGTCGCATTATTTTTCGGTCTTTCCGGTACAGGGAAAACAACCTTGTCTACCGATCCTAAACGTTTACTTATCGGAGACGACGAACACGGTTGGGATGAAAACGGCGTTTTCAATTTTGAAGGCGGGTGTTACGCTAAAGTCATCAATCTAAGCCAAGAAAATGAGCCTGAAATATGGAATGCTATCCGAAGAAATGCATTACTTGAAAACGTAGTAGTAAAAAATGACGGGAGCATTGATTTTACAGACGCATCCTTAACCGAAAATACACGTGTCAGCTATCCTATATATCATATTGATAATATAGTCACCCCGTCAAGAGCAGGACATGCCTCCAGGATCATTTACTTATCGGCCGATGCTTATGGCGTATTACCTCCTGTTTCCATATTGGATGAAAAAAGGGCTCAATATCATTTTATAAGCGGTTATACTTCTAAACTGGCCGGGACGGAACGAGGAATAACAGAACCTGTCCCTTCATTCTCTCCCGCTTTCGGAGAAGCATTCTTAACAGTACATCCGATGTTATATGCCGCTGTACTTGCCAGAAAAATGAAAGATCACAAATGTAAAGCATATTTAGTAAATACCGGATGGAATGGTACATGTAAGCGCATTTCCATAAAAGAAACCAGAGCCATCATAGATGCGATCTTATCAGGCGATATAGAAAAGGCTCCCACAAAGGAAATACCTATTCTCCACTTAACTATTCCTACCGAATTACCCGGCGTAGACAGCAAAATATTAGATCCCAGGGATACTTATAATGATAAGTCTGAATGGGAAAAGAAAGCAAAATCCCTTGCAAAAAAATATAAAGACAATTTTGTAAAATATGCTACAACAACCGAAGCAGAAGCACTGATAGAAGTAGGCCCCGATCCTGACAAATAAAACTAATCTTATAGGGAAGCTATATACAAAATTGTGTAAATAAAAAACTAACAGGATTTAAGTATAACACTTAAATCCTGTTTTTATATGGAAACCCGGGACATTCCGGGAGTCATTTAAATTGAGTGTAAAACTATTCATTTAAGACTTTCTTGAGAAAAATTAAGATGTACATCCTTTATTAACCGATATTTTTAAATAATGATACTCTGAAAAATCTGTCGTAGATTATTATGGATATTGAAAAAATATGTTCTCAAATAGATAGAGATTGAAAAATGTTTTTCAAGCAGTTTTGATTCCTGCTTGGCGTATATTGTTACCACCATAGCCGCGGTAACATATTCAGGAGATATCACCGTTTACTATATACCCTAATATTTAAGCACCTATATAGTAGCTTTTGATTTTTTAGTGGTGATATGAAAAATCATTTATACGCTCATTTCATTAAGAATCTAAAGGGAATATCCATCATTGTTTCTTTCCGAAAAATACAATACAATAAAGGCGTTACCTGAAAAGTAACGCCTTTATTAATTTATTATCTTATTTCCCGGGAAGGACGAAATTACATCATGCCTCCCATTCCACCCATTCCGCCGGCAGGCATGGCAGGTGCAGGATTTTCTTCTTTCTTATCTGCAATCACACATTCGGTAGTTAAGAACATACCTGCAATAGAAGCTGCATTTTCAAGAGCTACACGTGTTACTTTAGTAGGATCTATCACACCCGCTGCAAAGAAATTCTCATATGTGTTGGTACGGGCATTATAACCGAAGTCACCTTTACCGTCTTTCACACGTTGCAGAATAACAGCTCCTTCAACACCGGCATTAGCAGCGATCTGACGCAAAGGCTCTTCTATAGCACGTTTGATAATCTCTATACCTGTCGTTTCATCGTCTGTTTCACCTTCCAATTTATCCAGCGCAGGGATACAACGTATATAAGCGACACCACCACCCGGTACGATACCTTCTGCAATGGCAGCACGAGTTGCGCTCAAAGCATCGTCTACACGATCTTTTTTCTCTTTCATCTCTACTTCTGATGCAGCACCGATATAAAGCACAGCAACACCACCAGCCAACTTAGCCAGGCGTTCCTGTAATTTTTCACGATCATAATCGGAAGTAGTGGTTTCGATCTGGTTCTTGATCTGGGCAACACGGGCAGCGATAGCATCTTTGCTTCCCGAACCATTAACTATTGTTGTATTTTCTTTATCCACCGATACTTTTTCTGCACGTCCCAACATATCGATAGTTGTAGATTCCAGTTTCAAACCTTTTTCTTCTGAAATTACTACACCTCCGGTAAGAACGGCAATATCTTCCAGCATTTCTTTACGACGGTCTCCAAATCCAGGAGCTTTGACAGCACATACTTTCAAAGAACCACGTAAACGGTTAACAACCAAAGTAGCCAAAGCCTCGCTATCTACATCTTCTGCAATGATTAACAAAGGACGTCCGCTTTGTGCGGTAGCTTCAAGAATAGGGAGCATATCTTTAAGAGCGGATATTTTTTTATCATAGATAAGGATATAAGGGCTATCCATATCACACTCCATCTTTTCTGTGTTGGTTACGAAATAAGGAGAGATATACCCACGGTCAAACTGCATACCTTCTACAATATCGACAGTTGTATCGGTTCCTTTTGCTTCTTCAACCGTAATCACGCCTTCTTTTTTCACCTTTTTCATTGCTTCTGCAATAAGTTGACCTATCTCACTATCATTATTGGCAGAAATACGGGCAACAGATTCAATCTTTTCAAAGTCATCACCAACTTCTTCGGCTTGTGCTTTAAGACCTTCTACCACCTTCGCAACAGCTTTATCTATACCACGTTTCAAATCCATGGGGTTAGCGCCAGCAGTTACATTCTTAAGCCCTACGTTAACGATAGACTGAGCAAGAACAGTAGCAGTCGTTGTTCCGTCACCGGCATCATCACCTGTTTTGGAAGCAACCTCTTTTACCAATTGCGCACCCATATTCTGGAATGCATCTTCCAGTTCTATTTCTTTTGCTACAGTAACACCGTCCTTTGTAATGTGAGGAGCACCAAATTTTTTCTCGATAATCACATTACGACCTTTAGGACCTAATGTTACTTTTACTGCGTTAGCCAAAGCATCAACGCCTTTTTTCAGCTCATCGCGAGCCTCCATATTAAATTTAATTTCTTTTGCCATAATCGTATTTTCTTAATAATAATCAACAAAAAATTAGAGAATCGCCAAAATATCTGACTGACGCATGATCAAATATTTCTCACCGTCAAGTTCTATTTCCGTTCCGGCATATTTACCATATAAAACGGTATCACCCGGTTTTACAACCATCTCTTCATCTTTCGTACCGTTACCAACTGCTTTGACTTCACCTTTCAAAGGTTTTTCTTTCGCAGAATCGGGAATAATGATTCCGCCAACTGTTTTTTCTTCTGCAGGAGCAGGCTGTATGAGCACTCTGTCTGCCAATGGTCTAATGTTCATTGTTATTTATATTTTTAGTTACACTTAATAATAATATTATTTCATGATGCTTCTTTGAAAAGCAATCATTAGACATATAGCGAATTTCATGCCAAAACATATTTTAGCCTAAAATCTGCCAAAACGACAGCATAATAAATACGGCATAGTTAAGACACTGACATGTTTTATCCTCTATATTGTAGATATAACAATACTTTTGGCATATTTGTTTGAAAAAATAACATAATAAAAATTTCGGGTATTACTTCTCTCGATGTAATACCCGAAATAAATATGCGTCACGCATATGCGAGCCTGCACGTCCCATGCTTAGGAAGGAATAACCAATAAAGGTGTATCAGCATGGAACAACATTTTATGAGCAATACTCGGATTAAATAACCGAGCAAAAATATTCCTTTTTCTATTTGGCATAGCCAATAAATCAATAGCAGACTCTTTAATTATCTTTTCTACATTATCCAGGAAATTCTCTTCGTTTAGCATTGTATATTGTGCCTGACGTCCTTTATAATGTTTTTCAAAATAATCTTTTATTCCGACTAGTTTTATTTCTGTCCAAGCATCTTTCCTATTAGATAAATGTACAAAATTGATTCCGAATTCATATTCTCCCATCAATCTCATAAAGGTATCCAATGCGATTAAATCCTGCTGGTCGAAATTGGTAAAAAAAGCAACACTTTTAATCCTCTCGATACTAGTATATGGAATATTTTCCGGAACGGCAAAAACAGGAAATTTCCCTGCATCCAGAACTTCAGCCGTTACACTGCCAATGAGATCCAGCTCCTTTTGGTTTTTTCCCCGGGTTCCCATGACTGTAATAATAGGTTTAGCTCTTTTCCCCGTGGAAATTATAACATCTTCGGGGATACCGTCCTGAATTGTAAATGTAAATTTAGCGTAAGGCAATTCATGGTCTTCTATTCTTCGATGTAACATGGCAGAAAAACGGTTAGCTTCCTTGCTCACCATTTCTTGCATTTGTTTATAAGCCTCCAGTTCGCTTATTTCATCTTTAAAAGAATCGGCCATAGGTAATGGAGTATAATAAGAATTGACAGAATGCAATAATATGACCTCGGCATTATGTGAATGGGCAAAGTCGAAGCCTATCTGACAAGCTTTATACGAATAATCGGAAAAGTCCACAGGAATCAAAACCTGGGGACTAACAACTTCTGCCTTTACTTCCGTCTCTTTTCCGAAAATCGGATATTGCTCCAGAATTTCCAATGCATGAGGAAGGTCTTTTTCTTTAATTCTTATTCTTACTCCCGAAGATACGACAGGTTGAACAAGGTTTACATTCTGGATTACTACGGGAATTCCCTCACTCTCCAAAATACCTTTTATAATCTGGGCTTTTTCATATGTATGAATAGCCAGTGTAATCAACTTGTCATCTTCCATATTAAGTAATATATTTATTAATTATTCTACCTTTTTATTTTCTTCTTCCAAAATATTAACTGCCATATCATAAATAGTAGTATTATCCAGTACAACAATTCCTCCATCGGGCCCAGGTTCTATATGTAAACCACAATTCTTTCCAAACTGATAGTTACTACCTCCAAAATAATTGCGAACAGTTTGATCTGTTACATTCAATTCATCTGCAATTCTATGGATTGAACCGTCGGGCAAACTATCTTTGATACGACGCAGTTCATTGAAAGTTATTGTCTTTGTCATAATTTTAATGTTTTTAATGGTTATAAGTTCGCGGTTATTTTTTATACGCAATAAATTTATATTCAAAAATCGACATTTCCAAATTTTATTCTCATATTTTTCAGCAGAAAAAGAAAAAGGCATAATTCTTTTTCTTAATCGAATCATGCCTGACATAAATTCATTTTCTTCTTTACCAAAAACCTATTAAAGGGGCAAAAATAAGTATAAATACGAAAGTCGTCCATACGGCGATACTTATATATTTAGCATTCTTATCTTTTATATAGGGAATCGTTACAGCAGCCTCACCCTCTTTTTTAAACATATAACCCCGCATATACTTATATAGAAACCAAACTCCAACGCCTATAATAATTCCTAACAATGATCCGAACAATATATCTCCGGGGAAATGTACGCCCAGAAACATTCTGGAATAACAATTAAATACAGCCCACAATAGACAAGTAAAAGATAACCACTTATTACGATATAGCAAAATAAGAAAAGTCACGACTCCAAAGCTATTGGCTGCATGGCTGGAAACAAAACCATAACGTCCGCCCCTATATCCATTCACTATTTGTACAAAAGATGAAAAATCCGGATCTTGAACCGGCCTGAACCTGGCAAAAAACGGTTTTATCAAAGACGAAGATATTTGGTCGCATAAGGTGGCAACCAAAACAACCATAACCAGAACAAGGAATGCTTCTGCAAATTTTTTCTTATAAAAAATGGCCCAAAGTATAACCAGTACCAATGGTAACCAGATCAACTTTCCACTATAAATCCACATAACCTTATCCAGATAGGCAGAATGTCCTCCGTTAAAAAACAAAAGAACAGATTTATCTATTTCTATAAGACGTTCAAGCATAAAATGATTATATATAATTAAAAAAATAATTCAAGATCGAAAGTTAAAACATTCCAAAGAGGAAACACATAAACTATTGATCTTGAATAGGTATATTTAAGATTTATATGATTCTCAGCTTACCGGTCGGCATCCATCCCCTATTGCCGTCACTCAATTTTATTTCGGACCATTCACCGACCGTACTTAATACAGAGACTTTCGTCCCCTCATGTAAAATAAACAGATCGGTTCCACTATCCGCAGGAGAACTTTTTACAGTAATAGTAGGCGCAAATATGATAGCTTCTTCCCTATCGGTCAATTTGTCTTTTAAACTAAAAGCAAAATTATTAGCAATGATGGTTACAAGCACCAATATAAGCCCCAGAAAAAAACCTATTTTTTTCAGCACGACGATGCGCGTAAAAAAATAGAGAAATAAACATACTATAATTAGCAAAAAGCTGACGATTCCCACAACGGCCCATGCATTCGAAGAAAGACTGTCGCGAACAGAATGGAACCACATTGTCAGGAAAAAAGTTTCTACCGGCTCGATTTTATCCGTAATATGCGATTTAGCCATATCCAGATTAAAACGGACATCTTCGTCACCGGGAGAAAGCAATAATGCCCTTTCATAATTCAATATAGCTTCGGCATAGTGGTTATCTTTATAATATGCATTTCCCAAATTATAATATAAATCGGCCGATTTACCTTGCTCTTTAAGTGCAGTCTCATATAATTCGATAGCTTTTTTAAAGTCTTCCTGTTCATAGGCCTCATTGGCCTGCGTTACCACATCCTGCGCATAGGTAGTACAAACACAAATTAAAAAAAACAGAATACTATATATTTTTTTCATAATCGATTCATTTTATTTTTTTCGTATTCTCCATTTTGCCAATAGCGTCAACCGTATCGGCATATAATTTATCCATAGCTTCATCGGACTGAGACGGCGCATACTGAGCAAACTCACAAGTATTCAATATATTTATAATATCCCGAATCAATTCTTCTCCCGCACCATAACGATTCAATTCCGCAGATACATTATCTTTTGTCAATTCAGACAATGGCAAACTCAATTTATCGCTTAAGTATCCCCACATTGCTTTCAGTACTTCATCATAAAATTTTTCTTTCTGATGTTCCTTCAAATATTTACCTGCAATCTTTAAACGTTTTGTCGCAACTTTATTGGCTTTTTTCGTTTTCATCAAAGTAATATTAGCATTTGCCGCAGCCTGCTTGCGATTAATAACCATAAATGCCATAAACAACAGGGCCGGAATTATATACCACAACCAATATCCCCAACCGCTTACATAAATATCCGGTTCTTTCTGAAGATTCATCTTATTCAAACGAATATAATGAATATCCTGATTCAACAATTTAACGTCTTCTTTATTAGTAAAGTTAGTTACGGTCGACGAACCCGGCGCTCCTTTTTCTACCATCAGTTTATATGATGGAGTTGTCAGTGTCTCATACTTCTTCGTATTAAGATTAAAATAAGAGAATTCGACTCCTGGAATGGTAAACTCACCGGCAAATCGGGGAATAGTCGTATATTCGATCGTACGTGTACCTGACGAAGCTACAGAGGATGTATTGACATTCACATCTACTTTCGGGTCATAAGTTTCAAAATCCGAAGGAAATTTAATATCGGGATTCTTCAAATATTTAATATTTCCGGAGCCTTTTATAACAAGTTTAATCGTAACAGCTTCATTAGCTCTCACCTTTTCAGAACTTATAGAAGATGAAATAGAGAAACTCCCAACCCCACCCATAAAGGATACTGGTTTTCCAGCAGGCAAGGCCATTACATCTACAGTTGCCACATTAGAAGCGACCGTTTTTTTAACTTCCTGAGGGACACGCATCGCACCGAAAGGTCCGTTTACAAGCTGGTAAACTTGAGCTACTATATCATACTTTCCGGCAGAAACCGTGATCTTACCAGAATGCTGCGGAAAAATAAGGCTCTTCTTCAATACCGCCGTTTTATAATTCAAACCATTATAATTTTCCAATTCGAACGACGCATTCTGAGGTAAAGGTATATCTTGTACTACAAAACCTTCAAAACTGGGAAAACTATAATTTTCTATTTGTATTCCGGCCGCCCGGGTATAAAGTTTAATAGTAGCAAGTATAGCTTCTTGTTCATAGACTTTTGTTTTCGATAATATAGTACGAACGAACACTTGAGAATCGGACATATCCCCGGACGATCTCCGCTCGATACTCTGGTTTCTGCCATAAGGATCGGGGGTTCCCGATGAAGGTGCTTTATCAGGGGGTAAAATTTTAAGAGATAAAGTATTGGATTGCAATGATTTTCCATCCGCCTTTATGGTAGCTGCAGGAATCGTAAAACTCCCTTCTTTATCGGCCCGTAAAGTAATTACATAAGTTTCGGTAGACTGTCTCGACACATTCCCATTTACAATAGACATGCTGCTGCCTCGTGATACGGCATCGTACAAGACCGTACACCCTGAAAACTCAGGTAGCCGGAAATCTTTTCCGCTCGCATTATATAAAGTGAATTCGACTTGAAATTGCTGCCCTTTTATTACCTGACCGGGACCGGAAGCCGAGAATCTCACATCCTCTGCTTTCAGGCTTATCGTCGTTAATAAAAAAACTGTCAAAATGAAAAATATCTTTTTCATATCAATGATTAAATTTTAATTCTTATATTCCGGTAAAGATTAGGCAAAATTACCATTCTTTATCCGTTTTCTTACGCTTTTGCTGCTGCATCAACGCTTTTTTTACTTTCTCCTGAGTATTTCTTTCATCCTGTTGTATGGCCTCCAGAATTTGCTCTGCATTTTCTTTCGACATTTGGGACGATTGCTGCTGTTGTTGTTCCTGTTCCTGTTTATCTTGATTCTGAGGTTCTTTCTGATCCTGATTTTGCTTATCCTGATCTTGTCGGTCTTTATTTTGTTCCTTATTCTGCTGATCCTTATTTTGATCCTGTTTATCTTTATCCTTATCCTGGTTTTGTTGTTGCTCTTGCTGCTGCTTTTGTAAAAGAAGCTGGGCCAAGCGCAAATTGTACCGGGTTTCATTATCTGCAGGATTGCGTCTTAATGCATTCTTATACTCTTTTATACTCTGCTCATAATTCTCTTCCTTTAAAGAAATATTTCCCAGATTATGCCACGCACGGGCAGCTTGTAAAGAATCTTTAGTCGCTTGCACTACTTTCATATATTCATTACGTGCATCTTTCCATTTTTCCTGTTTATAAAGAGAACTTCCCAGATTGTAAGTTCCCGTCATAGAAGATGGATTGGCATCCAATGATTTGCGATATTCTATTTCAGCTTCGGTAAACTTTTGATCGTTATAAAAATTATTCCCTTTGCGTATATCGTTTCTCTCCGCCTTAAAATTTTCTTTTTTACTGGCCGGAGTCAGATTATCCTCTCCGAATACGAATAAAGAACTTACTATACAAAATATCAAAACCGTATATCTCATTTTCAACTTTTATTTTCAAACTAATTCATAATCAAGAAAAAAAGTTCACTTTCTTCAACCAACTGTTCTTTCTGTCCAAAATAAAAACGTCTACTAACAGTAGGATTAGCGCAATCCAAGCAAGCCCTTGGAATTGCTCGTCATACTCCGAATACACCTTGCTCTCGATATCGGCTTTCTTCATTTTCTTTACCTCCTCAGATAAAGCCCGGGTAGCACTGCTTGTATTATCCGCACGCACATATATTCCTTCACCTGCCTTGGCAATCTCCTGTCCCATTGCTTCATTAAGTTTGGTAATAACGACATTTCCTTCATTATCTTTAATAAAATCATTATCGTTATTCCCCTTAGGAATGGGTACGCCTTGTTGAGAACCGATACCAATAACATCTACTTTGATTCCTTTTTTAGCTGCCTCACGGGCTATCCCCACTGCATCGTCTTCATGATTTTCTCCATCCGTAATGACTATGATCGCTTTATCGGCCTCCGTATTAGGACTGAAAGAATTCATTGCAGTAGATATGGCACGTCCTATTGCCGTTCCCTGAGTAGGAACCATTTTCGGATCTATCGTATTCAAAAACATTTTTGCAGATACATAATCCGAAGTAATCGGTAATTGCGTATAAGCATCGCCTGCAAAAACAATAAGTCCGACTTTATCGTTATCCAATTCATCTACCAGTTTCGAAAGCATCATTTTTGCCTTCTCCAACCGATTAGGAGTTATATCCTTCGCCAGCATCGAATTAGAAACATCTAACGCTATCATGATCTCGACACCCTGTTTTTTCACTTTTTCGAGCTTGGAACCAAACTGAGGACGTGCAATAAGAAAAATCAATACGATAAACGCCAGAGACTGTATGGTAAATTTAACAGATGGCTTATACTTAGATACATCAGGCATCAATGAAAATAGTACCGATATCCGTCCGAATTTTTTCAAATTCTTCTTCGTTCTTATACGGGCATATATGAACAACAGCCACAAGACAGGGACTATCAGCAATAAAAATAAATATTCAGGTTGTGCAAATCTAAACATATTCATCAGTTTTTACGGAATATTCCTTAACAACGTGTTACGTAAAACAATCTCCATTCCTAACAGCACAAGTGCTAAAATAGCCCAGGGCATGAAATCTTCTTCTTTACGGCTATATTCTTTTACAGTCAACTTCGTTTTCTCCATCTTATCTATCTCCTCGAAAATATTTTTCAAGACATTTTTATTGGTAGCCCTGAAATATTTTCCGTCAGCAGTAGCTGCTATCTGCTGTAAAGCCGATTCATCTATCTCTACGGGCATATTCTGATATGTTATACCGTAAGGAGTTTGAACCGGATAAGGAGCCAGCCCTTTAGATCCCACTCCTATCGTATAAACTCGTATACCCAATGACTTCGCAATCTGTGCAGCCGTCAACGGAGCTATATCTCCCGCATTATTGGTACCATCGGTCAATAATATAATCGTCTTGGACTTGGCAGGACCATCTTTTATACGATTTATTGCCGTTGCGAGCCCATCGCCTATAGCAGTTCCGTCATCTACCATACCACAATGAACATCCTTCATCAAATTCAGTAAAACAGCGTGGTCGGTCGTCATAGGACACATTGTAAAGCTTTCTCCTGCAAAAATCACAAGACCTATATTATCATTCTCCCGTCCCGATACGAATTGCGCAGCAACATCTTTCGCGGCTTCCACTCTATCGGGTTTAAAATCCCTGGCCATCATACTACCGGATATGTCTAAAGCCAGAACAATATCAACACCCTCCGTTGAGGAATTCTGCCAGTTATCGGTAGACTGCGGTCTGGCAAGTACAATTATAAGACAAGTAATCACTAATAAACGCAAAGCAAACCGTACATGACGTAAATATACTTTATAGCTCTTCGGCATTTTATCAAAAGCCTGAGTCGTAGAAACCTGCAAAGAGGCCTGAGCATTTTTTTGCTTAAGTATATACCAAACTATTACCGGTATCAGTAATAACAGTAAAAATAAATATAGCGGATTCGCAAATACCATTTCTTTATTTTTTTTATATAACAGAAATAATTCTGTTCTCTATAATTATTTCACTTGTGAAACTCCGTCGGAATCTTTACTTTCGGCAGTTTCTTTATTTTCAATTTCAGAAATGACCGGTTCTTCGGGCTTGGTTTCATCAACAAAGTTTACAGCCCTGCGCATAGCCATTTCATTATCATCCGGCAAAGGCCTCATTTTGGCAAATTTTACAAAATCGGCCATTTCCAGAATTTCCTTCAATTGCTGGTTAACCGCTTTTGTCTCGTCATTTCTACGCAACGTATCTATAATCTGGGAAGATGTCATTTCCATAGCATTTACATGAAAACGCTCATCAATATATTCCCTCAATATATCGGTCAGTTTCGTATAATATTCCTTTTCCTGTCCACTCTGCCATAATTTAGATTCTTTCAATGCAGACAATGCAGACAAAGCCCTTTCGTGAGGAGGTAACAAATTTTTCTCATCTATTGCTTCGGGAGCTATTTTATGTTTTTTCCAATATATATATCCAAATACTCCTGCAGCAATAAGAATCAAAATAACGAGTACATACCATATCCATTCCGGAATAAAGTCCCATAAAACGAACTCAGGAGAATCCACCCCTTTAATATCCATTTCTGCGGCAGTAGTATCCACTTCTACAGGAACGACTTTAAGACTTAGCTCATTCGTTTTAAACGTATCTTTACCCAGTATGTATTTGAACGGAGGAATATAATAAAACCCCGAATCAAAAGAAGTTACCAATACATCGTTATTAATCTGAAAACGATTGTTTTTCAGGTCTGTCGTATCGGGCTTCGATATTTTCAAAACTTCTACTCCGGAAACCAAAGTATCGCCAATAACAGGTAACATAACGGTCTGTCCTTTATCCTGAACCATTTCCAAATGGATAACAGTCTGTTCCCCCATCCATATAGCCGTAGAATCCATTCTGGCTTTCACGACCACATTATCGGCCGATAACCCGAAAGATGTTCCCAATACTATAGAAAGGCAAACCGCCTTTAATACCGATTTATAATTCAATGCAACCATTCTCTTCCAATTTTTTATTATCAGCCTCGTCTTTTGAACAAGTTCATGAGTGCAACGACATAATCTTCATCCGTCGCTATAGAAGCGAGGTCTACGCGGCTTTTTCGCAAAGTGTCCTGCATTACGGCCTGGCGGTTCTTCCACCATTGAGCATATGTTTTACGAACTTTCGAAGAAGACGAATCTACCCAATTTTCTGTTTCCCTTTCTGCATCATACATTTTTATGAGCCCTACATCCGGAAGTTCAGTTTCTCGTTTATCATAAACCTGTATAGCAACCAAATCATGTTTACGACCGGCTATAGATAATGCATTACTATAATCGGGCGCAGCAATAAAATCAGATATTAGAAACGCCGTACTTCTTTTTTTAATGGCATTCGTCATATACTCCAGTACGACACCTAAATCCGTTCCTTTATCTTCCGGCTGAAAATCTATCAATTCTCTGATAATGTATAAAATATGCTTTTTCCCTTTTTTAGGAGGAATGAATTTTTCTATTTTATCGGAGAAAAAGATAACTCCAATCTTATCGTTATTCTGTATGGCGGAGAAAGCTATGGTCGCTGCAATTTCAGCAATCATTTCTCTTTTCATCTCACCTATGGCTCCAAAATCACGACTGGACGAAACATCCACAAGGAGTATCACCGTCAGCTCACGTTCTTCTTCAAAAACCTTTATAAAAGGTTTATTATGACGGGCAGTTACATTCCAATCAATATCCCGTACGTCATCCCCATATTGATACTCACGAACTTCCGAAAAAGCCATACCACGTCCTTTAAACGCAGAGTGATACTCCCCTGCAAATATATTACGGGAGAGTCCGCGAGTTTTAATCTCTATTTGACGTACTTTCTTTAACAGTTCGCTTGTTTCCATATATCTACGTTTCTACGAATCAGGGCACCTCTACCTTATTCAGTATCTCGCTGATGATTTCTTCCGAAGTCATATTATTAGCTTCGGCCTCATAACTAAGCCCTATACGGTGACGTAAAACATCATGACATACCGCACGTACATCTTCAGGAATAACATATCCCCTTTGTTTCAGGAATGCATAAGAACGGGCTGCTAAAGCCAGGTTGATTGATGCACGGGGAGAAGCTCCGAAAGATATCATCTCTTTCAAATCCCCTAATCCATGATCCTGCGGATAGCGGGTAGCAAACACTATATCCACTATATAACGCTCTATTTTTTCATCAATATAAACTTTTCGTACGATATCACGGACTTCTACGATTTCATGAGGTTTAATAACAGGAGTTACGACCTGTTTATCTCCGCTGATATTTTGTCTGATGATTTGTTTTTCTTCTTCTTTTTTAGGATATCCGATAATGACTTTAAGCATAAAACGGTCCACCTGTGCTTCGGGAAGCGGATAGGTTCCTTCCTGTTCGATAGGATTCTGGGTAGCCATCACCAAAAACGGGTCGTCCAATTTAAATGTCTGTTCTCCTATCGTTACCTGGCGTTCCTGCATAGCCTCTAATAATGCACTCTGCACCTTGGCCGGAGCACGGTTAATTTCATCAGCCAATACAAAATTGGCGAATATCGGACCTTTTTTTACAAGGAACTGTTCTTTTGCCTGACTGTAAACCATCGTACCCACGACATCGGCAGGAAGTAAATCGGGGGTGAATTGTATACGGCTATATTTCGCATCTATCAAAGATGCCAATGTTTTAATCGCCAATGTTTTTGCCAATCCCGGAACACCCTCCAGTAAAATATGACCATTAGAGAGTAATCCTATCAACAATGAATCTACTAAATGCTTCTGACCCACTATAATCTGATCCATTCCCATCGTAATCGTATTCACAAATGAACTTTTACTGGCTATTAGTTCATTAAGTTCTCGAATATCAACTGTTTGACTCATATTTTTAAATATTATTAATTGTAAATTATTCTATTATTATTATCATATCTTTACTTGCAAAAGTAATGATGATATGTTATGATTTAACATTTAATCTGTTAAAAATGGCTAACATGTTAATTAAAAAAAACTAAGTCGCCAACTCCCTGCAAGATGACGACTTAGATTTCCATTATCTGTTTTTATCAACCAGCTTCATTGCCAACTCTTTAGCTTTGTCTATCGACTCTTTATTTTTCGCATCTATACCATATTTAGAAGCGTCCGGAATGATCAATTTAGTTCCTATGGCTATTACATCAGGATTCTTAATATGAGATTTATTCTCTTCATATATATATACCCAAAAAGCTTTATGTCCATAATGTTTCAAAGCTAATGTCGTGAGAAATATTCCCGGCCTGATTGTTTCTTCGATCACTTTGTCTGAAAGAATCTCCGGCTCCATATTTTTCTTCTCAACATCCGATTCGGATATATCAGGCCGTGTCAACGTATCATTTTCACTCATCGGAGCATTTCCTGTCTCGACCTTCGCCGTCTGATTCAGTCTGGCCACCGCTTTTATCGAATCGGTCGTCATAGTATTAACAACCAATGGGGGGTCATTGTTCTTTTCTATATTTGTTATAGTAAACGTTATAGGTGCAATCTCAAGTTTGATCTCCCGGTCCATACAATATAAGGACACAAACAACCATATCGCTATTCCTAAAAATAACAAACTACATGCCGATAAAAAACCGACCAGATAACCTCTACGGTGTGCTTTCTTTTTCTCTTCTCTCTCACATTCCGCGACAGTCTCTACATCATCCGGAACCACATCTGGTGGAGAAACAATTCCAGCACGAGATGTCTCCTCAATATTTTTAGATTTTTTTTCTATTTCTGCCGACAACTTCTCACTTTTTTCCATATCATTCTCCTCCTGTTGCGGCGATGTGACGACCGAAGAAACTACAGAATTAACTTTTTCTGCAGGAACAGTCTCTTCTTGTTCAGTAACAACGATTTCTTTTACAGAATTTTCCTCAATTTCAATGACAGAGCCGGAAACAAGTCCGGTTTCGTCCATACCCCTTTCATTTCCCAAATCTTCTTCATTATCACGATCGACATTCACATCCGCAAGATTTACATCATCCTCAATAACCTCCACGCTAAAACAGGAAAAAGGAGCGTTTACAGCTTCACGAAGCACCTTATCCGGCACAAAGGATAATTTATAATGCCCGGGAATCTCAAAAGGTTGCCCGGTCTGGACGTTCACACTGGTACGTGCTTCTACCCATATTGGTTTAAAAATACCTAAACCGCTTATTTTTAATTGTTCACCCGTAGATATGACATCCGAAGAAAGCACAAAAAACTCTTTTAGAAAAGCTTCCGATTCTTTTTTCGTAATCGATAACTTTTGTGCAAACAAATCTATCAAATCGGGAAATGATATTTTCGCATTCATTTTTCCGATAGCTCTTTAAGTTTATTCTTTATATTTATACCGGGTTTAAAAGAAAGAACGATTTTGGGAGGAATGAGCATTCTCTTTCCTGTAGCGGGATTTACAGCTATACGTTCCAGCTTTTTGCGGGGTTCAAAGGTCCCGAACCCTTGTATGGAAACAGAATCCATTGATGCACATTTTTCCTTCATAATTTGCATCAAAACCCCCAAATATTTCTCGGTCTCC
The DNA here is from genome assembly GCF_025567045.1 of Barnesiella propionica. NCBI lineage: Bacteria > Pseudomonadati > Bacteroidota > Bacteroidia > Bacteroidales > Barnesiellaceae > Barnesiella > Barnesiella propionica. The sequence goes on from NZ_JAOQJK010000002.1 coordinate 467,227, forward strand.
TTTTTATCTTTACCTGTACGATCCTGCAAATTTTCTATGAAAAGTTTATAATCCACTGGGCAGATGTTTTTACAAAATTCATAAATAATTCGCTATATTACTATTTTTTTCTGAGTCTGCAAAATTAAGAAGATATTAAATAAGCAAATAGAATTATTAACATCGCCAAGCCATGTTTTTAAAAATCCGGTGTAAACTATTAGACAAAAAATTCTTATATTTACAAACCAAGTTCATAAAACTGAAAGTTATGGAGGAAAAACGAAAGTATTTCAAACGCGATATAAGCTGGCTCTCATTCAACTACAGAGTTATGAAAGAAGCTATGAACCATGAACTGCCTTTATACGATAGAATCAAGTTTTTATCCATATATTCATCCAACCAGGAAGAATTTTATAGAGTGCGGGTATCGGAATATCATCAAACTCTGGCCCAGAAAGACGCATCGCCCGAGGAAATAACTGCTGCCACAGCTACTCTTCAGGAAATAAACAAAGAAGTGGGCAGGCAATTAAAAGATTTTAATCATATATTTTTTAACGACATTATTCCTGAATTAAAGAAAGAAAACATCGTCCTATATCAAGGAAAAAATATCTTGGAAAATCATAAGTCCGTTATAAGGAATTATTTCAAAGAAGAAGTTTTTCCTTATCTGCAACCAGTTCTTATTTTAAAAAACGATATAGTTTCTTTTCTAAGGGATAACAGATTATATATAGCAATCAAACTTTATAAAAAAGGTGACAATACTCGGCAACCTTACTATGCCCAGATAAAAATACCTTTTAGCAAAGTACCCCGTTTTATCGAATTACCGCCGCAGGATGAGAAATATTATCTCATTTTCATAGATGATATTATTTCTCTTAACCTGGATATTATTTTTCCCGGATTTATCGTAGATTCACATTATGAAATAAGAGTCTCCCGAAATGCAGACTTTTCAATTGAGACCAAAGACGGTGGTAACCTGGTAGATGAAGTGAGAAAAAGAGTTAAAAAGAGAAAAATAGGAAATGCCAACAGGCTGGTCTATGATGCACGTATGCCGAAAGATATGTTGCAATTTCTCTGCGACGCTTATAATATGCCAGAATCTCAGTGTCTGCCGATGGGGCCTTACCTGACTCTGGAAGATTTATCCAGGCTACCCAACCCTACCGGGAAACGGCTTACCAGTATATCGCCAGCCCCTCTACACATCAAAACTTTCGATAAATCCAAGCAGATGTTCGATGTTATTGATAAACAAGATGTCTTTATACATTTCCCATACCAATCTTTTGACTACCTGACCCGCTTCCTGGACGAAGCAGCCAATAATCCGGATGTAGCCGAAATAAAACTCACGCAATACCGGGTCGCTGAGAATTCTGCCATAATCAATGAACTGATAAAAGCAGCCCGTAACCAAAAAAAAGTTACCGTATATGTAGAAATCAAAGCTCGTTTCGATGAAGAAAATAATATCATAACATCCGAACTCATGCAGGATTCCGGTATACGCGTTGTTTACAGTACCCCAGGACTGAAAGTTCATGCTAAAGCAATTCTGGTCAGACTACGTCCTTCTGCTGAAAACGAAAACTCACGCAATTATGTTTTTCTGAGTACAGGTAACTTTAATGAAGACACAGCCCGTATTTATTCCGATATGGGTATTTTTACTTCAAATGAAAGGATCGCTACCGACTTGAATAATCTTTTCTGCATTTTAGATGGTTCGTTAAGCCACTGCAGATTTGATAACCTGCTGGTCGCCCAATTTAATATGCTTACCGAACTTAAAGCTAAAATAGCATATGAGACAGAACAAGCTAAAATGGGAAAACGAGCGCATATTATCCTTAAAATGAATGGGCTCCAAGACACAGAAATGATCAATGCCCTTTATGATGCAAGCATCGCCGGAGTCAAAATAGACCTTATCGTAAGAGGAATAAATTGTTTAGTCCCCAATCAACCCTACAGCAAAAACATCCGGATTATACGCATCATAGATTCTTATCTGGAACACGCTCGCGTATGGTATTTTTATGGCGGTGGAAAAGAAGAAGTATATATATCATCTGCCGACTGGATGAAGCGGAATCTTAACCGGCGTATAGAGACAGCACTGCCCATTCTCGACTCTCTCATTAAGCGGACCATCATCAACATACTTACTTTACAGTTACAAGATAATACACAAGCTTGTCTGGTAGATGAAAACCTGAATAATAATTATATATGTACATCGGGAGAGAAAATACGCTCTCAGCGCAGAACGTATGACCTAATAGAACAAATATCTTCGGATGACGAAAGGGAACATATTCCTAATTATTTTATCTGTTGAAACCTTGAATTAAACAAAAAGGACGCCTGATAAAGCGTCCTTTTCGTTTTGCAAAAAACTGCTCATTAATAATTCCACTGACAGGCTATCATACGAAGATTATCGTCTCCCATTGTACGAAGATCGGTCAATTGGTTATAACGGCAATTTATATAAACCAGATTGGGACAAAAAGAAACATCGAGCATATTCAACTGATTGTTATTACACAATAACCGCTGCAAATAAGTTCTGTTACTTAAATCTAAAGTTGAAAGATCATTATAGGAACAATCGACAAAATAAAGTTTATCCGTCCCATCCAGATTAAGAGTAGCCAAATTATTATAAGAACAAACCAAATCCATAAGAGCATTACAATTAAGTACTCCTAAAGTCTTCATATTATTATCACTGCATATCAATGAAAACAGAGTAGGCAACTTAGAAATTATCATTGTAGATATTTCATTATTGTCTATATTCAAATTTTGCAAATTCACTGTACCGAACAGATTCAGATCAGTAAGCTTGTTATAACCGCAATACAGATTTTTAAGATTCCGGCAACTATCCACACTCAAAGATTCCAAATGACAGCTCTGGGTATTCAGTGATTCCAGTTGTTCGGCACCATTTACATTTAACTCGACAAACAGATTTCCGGAGCAATTCACAGATTTAAGAACAGGAGCATTAGCTACCGACAAAGAAGTCAGTCTGTTTTTATAACAATCCAGTTTGGTAAGTGCGGTACATCCGTCTATATCCAATTCGGACAATTGATTACGGCTCACATTCAAAGTAGCGAGAATAGTACAATTACTTACATTTACTTGTTTTATTTTGTTACGGGAACAATCCATAGAACGCAAAGCCGTAAATCCGTCTACATCCAGATTTCCGGATAAATCTTTATCCTTCCAATCTATCGACACGACACGACCGTTGCTCCACACGACCCCCGTCCAGGTCTCCGGGGAATTAAGCGATGCAATGCCTAAGCGTTGATAGTTGGCATCGCCCTTGGCGGATGTCTGCTGTAAAAAATTCTGTAATTTCTTTACTTCGTTTTTGTTGGGTTTCTGGGCAAATACGATTAAACTCCCCATTGCCAGAGCGATTAATAATAGAACTCTTTTCATAGTTGTTAATATTTTGTTATACCTATTGATATGATGAAAGCTCTCTTTCACAGGAACTTTACATCCATTAAAACAATAGGTAATAAAAAAAGTTCTTTTTAACCCGGAAAATATAGATTAAGTGAGAAAATCTTAAAAAACGAACTATTTCAAGAATTCAGTTTTATTCCATCGTCTTCTATCATAATAGAATGTTGCTTATACAAGGCTCCGATAGCTTTTTTAAAATTCTTCTTACTGCAACCGAAATAATTGCTTATTTCCTCGGACGACGATTTATCCGAAAGTGGCAGGAAACCGTTATTTCCACGTAAACTAGCCAGTATCTGATCCGATAAAGGTCCTATCTTTTCATAGCCGAAAGGTTGCAGCATAACATCGATCTTTCCATCCTCTCTCACTTGTTTGATATATCCCTTCATTTTATCACCGACCTCTACAGATGAAAATATTTCATTATGATATATCATACCTCCAAAAAGATTGTTTATAACAACTTTAAACCCCAAATCGGTTTGTTTTACGATCAAGATATCCACCTCTTCATTCGGTTCGAACGAGGGTTCCAGATTATCCAAAAATTTATCCAGTTTTGCCGAAGCGGCTATACGTCCGGTAACATGATCCACATAAGCATACACAACATAACTCCGTCCTTGCTGCATGGTCATCTTCTGTTCCCTGAAAGGTACAAGAAGATCTTTAGCTAACCCCCAATCCAAAAAAGCGCCCACTCTATTTACCGAACGAACTTCCAATAAAGCGAATTCCCCCACCTGAATGAACGGATGCTGAGTAGTGGCAATAATACGATCCTCGGAATCAAGATAAATAAACACAGTCAATTCATCTCCTATCTCATAAGATGAAGGTACATATTTTCGCGGTAAAAGTATTTCTCCTTTTTCGCCTCCATCCAAATACAAACCAAATTCCAGATCTTTTACAATACGAAGGGTATTGTATTTACCAAGTTGTATCATATCAAATTTATTTGAAACAAAGATAGAAAATAAAAATAGAAGTAAGAACATAGTAAATAATAAAGCGGGACCAAAAAAGAAATATTACCCCAAAATATAACTACCCATGCAGCAGAATGCGTTTATTATCTTTTAAGAATGTAGCAAAATCAAGCTGTAAAATAAAAATATTTATTCCGAACCGATTGTCAAGCTAAGAATCAAAATCTAAATAATATACTTAAAAGATAAAAATATATATATTTTAAATAGAAAATAAAAGTAAACTACAAAATAGAATACAATATTTTTTATAATTTTGTATTTACATTGATATAATTCAATTTAATATATATAAAAAACAGAAGCGCTATATCTTTGATTTTAATATAATGTGCGAAGCTTAATGAATTTCAAAAGATGGCATAATATTTTTTGCATATATAGCATAAGACTGCCATTTCCATATCTGTTACAGAAGTTTTTCTGAGGCTCTGCACATTGATTAAGACACGATATACAGTTCCACGCTTTATGTATAATTTATTGGTTCTTTCCGGAACTGACAGAACCTCGATCATTATGACCTTGCTACACAAATTTTTCACAACAATCGTTTTCCTGGGATTTATCACATCGTGTTCTAACTCACCCGCCAATAAAAGTGTACTCGAAAAACTTACCACGGATGAAATAGAAGAATTGACAAAAGAAAAAAATGAATGGTTAGCTATGACCCTTGTTATTTCACAAAGAATAGTTGTAGAAGAACTCCCAATTGACAAAAAGGATCAATTGAAAAAACTGACTTATAAGCAATTAAATGACTTCCTAAAATTATTTTCTAAGAAAGATGAGGCTTTAGAAAAAAAATACGGGCAAGAATGGGACAATCAATTTGGAACAAAACTTGAAGAAATGAAAAAGATAGCCCAACGAAAGAAAAACGAGGCCGAGGAGAAACTTTCCAGCACATTTCTTAAAGTAGAATGGATAGGAATTGAGGGGGATGCTTCTTCAAACTGGGTCGATATAAAACTAAAACTGACTCCGTTAAAAGGAAAAATAGATGAAACACTCATATCTTGCGGTATTACATGCAAGGATGGCGAAATTAATTGGTATTATTATGATAATATGGAGCGAAACAGATTAAACGTGAAGAATCCGTTCTCTTCGCCAATTGAAATTGTTATCCCTGTCCATTATAACTCTACGGATGTAAGCCAAGAAGATTTTACCAATCTTTCACCTAAACAAATGCAAGATAAATATCATTTTGAGACCCATGTAGAGACCCTTAAACAAAATGGAAAAATATACCACGAATGGATCAGTAAAGATGACGCATCTTATTATTTACGGTCGCTTTGGGATGCGATATCAAGCGGTGACGAAGAAAAAACGGAATATTATCTTATACTTGCAGCGGAAGAAGAATATGGTATCACAATTATTAAAAAAGAGCAATATATAAATGAAGCGGTTCGCCATTATCATCATGAAAAATATCCTGCTGCCGCATGGTTAGTTTATAACTATACATTCAAAATGAATTAATACAAACTCTTATGAAAAAGTTATCAATCATCATCACAAGTTTATTAGTCATTGGCATTTTAAACACCTATAGCAATGACAGGGCCATTTGCAATGTTAAAGGGAAAGTAAAATCGATAAATCTTAAAACTGCAATTGGCCATACACCGAGGAGTTCCCGATCTTCAGGTGAAACATTTGAAACATTCAAGTTTACAGAAGAAGGGGTATGGGATGAGTTAGCAAATCCTAAACAAGGCGTAAAGTTACAAGCAGAACGAGATATCAAAGGACGTTTAATAAAAGTGGATGCCTCCCAGAACTACGATAAAGGATATATCATGCAGTGGGAATATAACGACGATGGTACCGTGGCAAAATACATTTATCAAGATAACAACGGCTCTCTGACACACTATTATATTTACTCAAACAAGGTCATAGAGTCTGAATTTGTGTCCGGAAAACAAGGTGATGAACATAATGTTCTGCAAATCACATACGATTATCTCGAAACAGACAAATATGGGAATTGGACAAAGCGAAAAGCGACAGTAAAGGACGATATAAGTACAAAAGAGTTTGATGAATCCTGCGAAATTACATATTACGAAAATGCTCCCCAAGTTCCTATAAAACCGCCTTATTTCCACGGCGGTAATCAAAAAGTGCTATCTTTCTATATGTCTGAATACTTGAATTATCCCAAAGATGCACGTAAAGCCGGCAAATCGGGAAAAGTTGTCATAAAATTCACGGTTGAAACGGATGGGAGAATTACCAACCCTGTTGTGGAACGTAGCATTTACCCCAGCTTAGATGCCGAAGCAATACGTTTCGTCAAACTTCTGCCAAAAATGAATCCTGCGATGCAAGGCAACACGCCTGTAAAATCAACATTCAGACTACCAATTAATTTCACACTATGAAAACTACTCACCTACTAGCGACTATTATTATTGTATTATTGTCGGCCTGTTCAGGCGATAACAATAATAACCGCACAATATTTACCCCTATAACCTATTATTTTAACCCGGTAGGTAATGCTGTTTCCGTTGAAAATGGCTCTTCAATGATAGATTATTTACCTGATTTTATAAACTATCCAAATGATTTGGCAAAATATGGACTACGCGGACCGGTTTACTCTGTAGATATAAGCTCAATCCCGGCCAGCAAAGGCGATGGATGGTTTACGATGTACTATGACAAGAACGGTAATCTTGAAATCCAAAAATGGGGCATGAATGAAAATTTTCGATACGGAGAAAGCTACAATTTGGACTATACTGAAACCGGATATCTCCAGGATATGTACAGCACTCGCTCAAACCATCGGAACTCTGACCGGTACGCATATTCCGATGGAAAACTAATATACAGGATAAGAGGCGATTATTACCGAAAATATGATTGGGGAGTCAATAAAAGTGGAGAAACAGTGCCTCGCAAAGTCACTACTTATAAAAGAAATCCACAGTATATTCAAGGCCTTCCGGCTATCGACCTCACTTTTACAAATAGCGAACAAGATTATTCCGACTGGGAAATCGATTCTCTCACATATTGGATTCCATTTCTTTATGGCATGGTAACGGATAAAGCCAAGAGCAAATGCCTATACACCGGTCCTTTGCTTTCAAGCATGGACACTGAATATACGTTAAGAAAAAATATGCATAAATATGACAAACTCTATGGCCATTCCGAATTTCATTATAATGAAAATAATGATTTGTCATCCTATGAGTTTGTTCTTCGTTCAGACCCTAACGATATATCAAAATATATATTAAAAAAAAGCCTCTATTTTTATTATCAATACGATGAATATGGTAATTGGACTGAGCGTAAAATTACAGGTACTGATGATGATACACCTTTTGAACTCAACACTTACCGCGAGATAATCTACTATTCCAAAGAAGATTTGGCTTCAATCAAGCGTGAAGAACAACAGATGATAAATAAGCCATTCAAGGGTTACTGGCAATATGAATTTCACAACGAAATGGATTATGACTATTATGAACTTTATATCAATTTCTACGACAAGGATATTGAGGCTTTTGGCCGAAGTAATACGTTAGGTTTTTTCAGAGTCTCAACTACTTCTCCTATCGTTATCGGCGAGATGACTACCGTTGATGAAATTACTGAAGCCAACATCAAGGGAAATGAGGCCGAAATAAAGTATATTTGTGGACGTACGGATGAAATACGCTCTGCAAAGCTGGTATTTAACCCCAAAGACAAAACTATAACATTTGTAGACGGAGAACTCATCGAAGAAAACACTAAGTTGGACTTCGATCCTAATGAATATCCATCCGACTTCGAATTCAACCGTCTTGAGCCGACAGAGCAAAAAATGTTCTACGTTCGTCGCATACCTATTCTTCAATACTAACAAATCAATAGAACTTTTTATATGCATTAATAATCAAAGATGCGGTTTGGCTGTAATGGTAAACCGCATCTTTGATTCGAGATTCCACTTACCTATTTCTTTTCTTTAATCGGCTGTGTTTCTATCTTTACAACTTTATATCCCAGTTTCTGTAAAGCTGCTTTTAATTGTTCTTCATCAGTCTTATCCGGACGGTAAGTTATAATTACCGTCTGATTATCCAGACTCACTTCCAAATCTTTCACCCCCTTTTCATAAGCCATATTCTTCTCGATCTTTTGCTGGCAGGAATGACAGCTCATCGTAACGGCAAAGCATACTTTCGTTTCATTTTTCGTATCTTTGGCATAGACACCCGAAACGATGACAAAATATAAAGCCAATACAGTCCATAATTTTTTCATTTCCATCTTTATCTATTTTTAAATTAGCAAATTAATATTTAGGTATATTCCAACGTATTCCAACATAAAATTTCGCACCATGCACCGGAGCATATATCATGGATGCATCAAAATGTGCCCCCCAGGGATTGGACGCATCTATAATCGGATTTTTCTGTTTATAATTAGTGAGATTTTCTCCTCCGGCATAAACAGACCATGTTCTGAAATTTTTGGTTACTTGGGCATTCAGCAAAATATATGCTTTGTAATTTTTCTTCCAACGTAGAGACTCGTCTGCAACATTCATATCAGGATCTGGCATTCTCCCGGGTCCATTAACCGCCGCGGTCAAATCAAACTGCCATTTTTTTAATCTTGTCTGATAAGAGGCAGTAGCCATTGCTTTATAACGGCTGGTCAGCGGTTTCTCTCTTAAAACTCCGGAATACGTAGTTTTTACATCGGTAAACCTGAATGCACCGGTAAAAGTGAATCCCCTGAAAAACGGATATGACATTTCTAACTGGGCACTCTGTGCATAAGACCGTCCCTCCAGATTATAGAAACGCACTTCATGAGCTTGTTCAAGATCTGCAACTACTTGTTTTATGAACCGGGTATAATACCAATCCAGATTTACAGACAAATTTTTTCCTCCAATTTCAAGATTAGAAGATAAGTTTGCCCCAAAATTCCAGGCTTCTTCCCAACGATTCAAATCTGGAGATATGACAAACTGGCGGTTACTTGCCAATAAATAACTGTTTTCCACCCATTCGTTCACTGGCCGGTAACCTTTTCCGGCAGAGGCTCTAAAGGTAAGAAACGGCGCAATATCATATTTAAGATGTAAACGTGGAGTAACAAAAAAACCATATATATTATGATAATCTCCCCGCAAACCTAATAATACGACAAATTCATCATTTCTATTATAAGTATATTGCACATAAGCTCCCGGAGTACTCTCGGTCCTTCTCAGCCATGGAAATACACTTTCTTCGTTTATCTTTTCACCATATCGCTCCTTATAACCATCGTAATTGAAACTCAAACCGGAGCTAAAGTGATGTTGCCTGGTAAACTCCGTTTCATATAAAAGACTCGCATACATATTACCATGATTTACGTCATAGATACGATATCCGTATAAAGACCTTTGATCATGTATCGATCCGGAAAGAATAAGTGCAAAACTGGAGTTTTTCAGGGGATCCAATATATAACCGTTTTTCGTATAAATATTACCTCTCCATGTCTCTATATTCACTTTATACAATTCGGCAGACAAATCATCGTTGTGTCCGGACTCACCACTTATCCGATCTTCAAACATTCCATTTAAAACGGTCTGGGATATCCATTTATCAGATTTAAAATACCAACGATTCAACAAATTCACCTGCTCGGTTTTCGGCAAATCTAAAAAGCCGTCGTGATTTGAATCATGCCCCTGCTTATCATTCGAATAATGAACCATAAGCCCGACACCCAGATTTTCCCGGATCATATAATTACCATCTCCGTTAAATTCAATACGCCCGTTATCTGCGGCAAAAAGATTGAGTGTAAGCGGATCAGAATTCTGAGGCTTCTTATATTCAATATTAATTTGTCCGGTCAATGCTTCATAACCGTTTTTTACCGAAGAAGTTCCCTTTGAAACCTGAATACTTTCCATCCAGGGTCCCGGAACATAATTTAATCCGTACAAACCGGCGGCTCCCCTGAAGTGGGGAACTTGTTCCGTAAGCATCTGAACATATGTGCCCGAAAGTCCTAATAAACGTATTTGTCGCGCGCCGGTAACAGCATCGCTATAAGATACATCGACGGAAGGGTTTGTCGTAAAACTTTCGGCCAGATTACAGCAGGCAGCCCGGCCCAGCTCTTCCCGGTTTATTTTCTGAGTCTGTATAGTTTCCACGCGAGAATGTAACAAACCAACCGACCGATGAGTTACCACCACTTCTTCCAGAGCAGCTCCCCCGGACAGTATAATCTCTTCAAATTTACTATTTACTTTTATTTCGATCGTATCGGTATTATACCCGATGTAACTTACAATCAATTTAGTATCGGATGTGGCACGGGGTATGGAAAAACGACCATCTTCACCAGAGACTCCCCCACTACTCTTTCCTATCCAGCGTAGATTGGCTCCGATTATAATTTCGCCGGAATTATCCTTCACTATTCCAGATAATTCACCGGCATATAAAATACATGGACTTAGTATTATGAAAAATACAATTAAGAAATTTCTTAACATAAATTTTAGTACTATTATTTTTTTGATTCAAACATTAATTTATGAGCGGCAATAATTATCACCGACTTTCAAAAATTAAATTCGTTCTCAAATAATCAGTACCGAAATTTTAGAAAGTATGCCTCGTCCTCCTTTAACAACAGGAGAATTATCCGGAAAATCATAAATACAAGGGAGATATGGCAAAATATATTCGAGCAATATATTTACCGGTAAAGTAAATACCATATCGAATGTAATATGCGGAACAGGCGAAGAATTCAGCAAAAACTGAAAAGACTCATAAGCAACAGAAACTAAACAGCAATCATCTTCCTGATACATATAGCAGAAGACGGGATGATCCTCCTGTCCGCTGGCATCGCAGCATCCTTGCTGATGCTTTAGAGAAGTTTCCGACATCAGTACACTCCAAAATCCGTTCTCTTCGCATGTTTCACAACAATAGCTTACCTGACCGATACCTATTGTAGCTACCAATATCACACTCAGAACCAGCGACGTTATTATTTTGAAGAATAAAGATTTTGTTCCAATCATACCGATACAAAAATACTACATTTTTTTTAATGCACATCGTTTTTACCGAAATTAGCATCATTCCTTTCGCAATACCAAAAGAATCGAGTATATTTGTATTAAATAATCAACAATTAAAAATATGCGTAAGCCAAGTATCTATACATCGATTATTGCCTTTATAGCAGTGATGGCGGTTTCTTGCAATACTAAAAATAAAAACGATCAGACGGAGCAAGACAGTATATCCACCGACACGGTACGGTATGGAGAATCCACAGTAGAGATCAATAAACATCTTTTGAATAAACCGGAATATCCGGCTTGCGAATTTACCGCAACTATAAGCTATCCCGAAAAATACAAAAACGATTCTATCCTGAAAATAATACAGAAAAAATTCGTATCATCTTGTTTCGGAGACGAATATGTACAATATTCACCCACCGAAGCACTGAAACAGTTTTCAGATTCTTATATAAAAAAATACGACACGTTAGAAGATGATCTTAAAAAAGGAATCGAAGAAAACAAAGGAAAATACAATGCTGACGACTTTATCTGGCTGAACTATGTGTATTCCGTAAACGCTGCTCCCATTTTTAATAACAATCTATTTACCTGTTATTTTGTACAACAATATGAATATACAGGCGGGGCACACGGAATGACTACAACCACATACGAAGTCATTAACTTGGAGAATGGCAACCCTCTGACACTGGAAGACATATTCAATTCACAAGATTTCGAAAAGGTGAATAAAGTAATCTTATCTCAACTGCTTAAAGACCTCAGGATAACATCTCCTGCCCAACTGGTAGATGCAGGCTTTTTTGACCCAGACGGTATTACGGCAACAGAGAACTTCTATATTGACAATACCGGCGTCGTGTGGTTATATAATCCCTATGAAATAGCCTGCTACGCAGTAGGTTCAGTAAAAATACCCGTTCCTTACAATACGCTAAAACCATATATTAAACCGGACAGCCCGGTCATGAATATGATTGAAAATTGATTTTTATGCAATATATCGAAAAATATTTTCCTAAACTTACTGCCAAACAGAAAGAACAATTCGCTGCTTTAGGCGACCTATACACCGATTGGAATGCTAAGATAAATGTAATATCCCGTAAAGATATAGAGAACCTGTATCTTCATCATATACTACATTCTCTCGCTATTTCCAAAGTAATACAGTTTACCGATCACTCCGATTTGTTGGATGTAGGGACCGGAGGAGGTTTCCCCGGTATTCCTTTAGCCATCATGTTTCCCGAATGTCATTTTCATTTGGTCGACAGAATTGGTAAAAAAATAACGGTAGCAACAGAAGTTGCCAACAGTACAGGACTAACGAATGTTACATTCCGCCATTGCGGAGTAGAAGAAGAAAAAGGTAAATTTGACTTTATAATAAGCCGGGCCGTTATGCCGCTTCCCGATCTGTTGAAACTGGTACGAAAAAACATTAAATCGGAACAAAAGAATGCACTGCCCAACGGACTTATTTGTTTAAAAGGAGGAAATCTTGAAGGAGAAATACAACCTGTAAGAAACAGTGCTATTGTTTTCGATTTGAAAAGCGATTTTTCAGAAGATTTCTTCGAAACTAAAAAGGCCATATATGTGCCTATCAGAATATAATAACCCGATAATTGTTCCATTATGAGAATTCAACGGTTGGAATTTAACATGTTTCCCGTTAACAGTTATATTGTTTGGGACGATAAAACAGGTGAAAGTGCAATTATCGATGCAGGCTGTTATTATCCGAAAGAACAGGAAACTCTTCTGCAATTTATACAGGAAAATAAATTACAGGTGAAATATCTGTTAGCAACTCACTTACATTTAGACCATAATTTCGGAAACCCTTTTACAGCCCGTACTTTCCATGTTCCATTAGAAGCCGCCAGGGAAGATGAATTCCTTTTAGCAAACATGCCGGAACAGGCAAATATGTTCGGTATTTCACTACCCGAATCCCCGATTCCTATCGGAAAATACATTAAGGAAGGAGATACATTTATGCTGGGAAATGAAAGTTTAAATGCATTACACGTACCAGGACACTCACCGGGCAGCATGGTCTTTTATGCACCAGATTCCGGTTTTGTAATATCCGGGGATACCTTATTCATGTCAAGCATAGGACGTGCCGACTTACCCGGCGGTAATTATGAACAACTTGTAAAAGCAATTAACGATAAAATAATGACATTACCATCCGATACGGTAGTCTATCCGGGACATGGTCCGGAAACAAACGTTTATCGCGAAAAAAATTACAATCCGTTTTTGCAGTAAATTATCAGTTCAGAAAATCGGAAAACAAAATCATTCAACAGCAGAAAAAAAGAGAATAAAATACCATAAAAGATATAGGATATTTTCTTTCCTTAATAGTTTTTTATGCCATAGAGCCTATTTAAGTCTATAAGATTTCACAAGGCTCCCGTAATAAAAAAGATATTTCATGAAACAATTCTTCATTGCAATATTGATAATCATATCGTCATCGGGACATGCCATTCAACCAGACAGGCAATATATAAGATATCCTCAAAATATGGGGCTTATTTATAAAGTATTAGACGTAAGAACACCGGACAATTACAAAATAGAGACATGGTATTTTCCTGCACAAAAGATGCCGGATAAAAATTTTGGCAGCAACGAACTCCTGCCTTATAAAATTCAGGATAAGAAGAAACGTCCTACAATAATCATCAGTAACGGAGATTCCGGTAATATGTCTTATTACCAATTAATTTTAGCTATGCACTATACAGCAAGCGGATATAATGTTGTAACTTTCGATTGGAGAGGATTTGGTACAAGCAGTGAATTTCCTATGGATCATAATTACTTTTGTTATACCGAAATGCTCACAGATTATAAGGCAGTAATCACAAGAGTAAGAGAAGAACCCGAAACTGATTCCAATAACATTTATCTTCTCGGCTGGTCAACAGGTGGTTATCTGTCAATGATTACAGCATATAATAATCCATCAATAAAAGGATGTATTTTACGGGGTATCCCCTCTTCTTTTGAAGCTATTATTCCCATCATAAAAAATGAAACAGGAAAGAAAGATGAAAATCTTTTAATACCAAAAGATTTTCCTGTCGGCAGTATGCCCCTTGCTATCGCTCCCCATTTTCACAAAGACATTATGCTCATAGTCGGTTCTGAGGATACCCGGACACCCGTGTCGATGTCTAAAGAAATATTTGATAAATTACCGGCTGACATCATTAAAGAGATATGGATCGCCCATGGAGCCAAACATGGAGGAAAATATGCTCCGGAATTTATGTATCTAAACGATTTTATATCGAACACCACTCAGTTTTTACAAAAATCCCTATCAAATAATTTCTAATCAGAAAGGAAAATCCCCTTTCCGTTCGTCAGGGTATTTTTCATCTAAAGAGATACAAAATAAAAACTACATACTTCGAACATACAGTAAATTAAAGAAAAAATATATATCAATATAACAAATTACCCAAAACATTGTCTTTTCCAATAAATAGAATCGCAATTACAACTGCCTCCAAGTTAAAAAAACGGCTTTATATATTTTCATCGAGATTATCTCTCAAAACTTCCTTTAAATTCTGCAACATATTCTTGGCATTGAGCAAATCATTCCTGTCATCTTCGGGAACCTTTTCCCATATAGACTCATCCATTGTCAAATCATCTATACGGCTTATAAATAGCTCCACCTTATCTTCTTGTTCCAGGTTATAATATATCATTATCAACTTGAACATATATTTTACCTGATATGGTTTTTTTTCAGACAACTGTTCGTAAAAAACAGCAGCATCTTCCCAACGCTCCTGTTTCATCCTCAAATCGGCAATAAGAGCTATGGTTTCTTCGTCATCACCGTCCAGTTCCAACGAACGGGATAAATGCATTTCAGCCAGATCGTCCAGTCCGTCCCGTAATTCCAGTTCTCCTAAAAAAGAAAAAGCTTCAGCATCATTTTCATCCAAACGAATGGTATTATGAAGATATTCTATTGCACTTGTAATATTTCCCATATCATAATAATTCGTAGCCAGCTGATAGCAAATATTAGGATTCGATGGGTCCAATTCCAACGCAAGCAACAAATATTCAACAGCCTCATTGTTCTTTTCAAGTTTCATATAGCATTCCGCTATCAACTCGTATGCTACCGCTTTATCTTTTATAATACCTGCAAATTCCTTAAATTGCTCTATAGCTTCGGGGTAACGCCCAGAATCATAAAAGCAATATCCTTTAAAAGAGATTATCGTCTCATCATTCTCCTTGGTTGTCAGGGCAAAATCACAAGCTTCTATAGATTTATCATATTCTTTCTGCAAAGCATATATCTTAGCCATGCTGAACCAGTCTGCAGGAGAATAAGGATCTTTATCTATAAGCCTGTCATAAATAGCAAGTGCAGCTTCATAATCCAGCCTGTCTTCATGCACTAAAGCAAGTTCTCTTAACAACTCCCTGCTATCCGGTAAAACATCATCTGCATGATTTACAAACCGGACCAACTCGTCAAAACAGCTGTAATCAAGATAAAGATCCAATACTTCAAAGCATAATTCTATAGTCACATCATCACTTCTCAACAAGCTATCCAGTAACTTTTCTCCTTCATGTGATTCCCCGTTAATAAGAAGCAATTCCGCACGTATAAGAATCGCCTCCGTACTTTCACCGGGAACCGTATTAATTACTTTCTCAGCATCTTCCGGTCTGTCAAGACACAGCAAATAGCGGGCTTTTCTCAAACTGAGTTCCGAATTGAAAGGATGCAGGGACAAACCATGTTCTACAACCTGCAAAGCTTCGGATATACGGTTATCCTCCTCATATTGCACCGCAATATCTTCCAGTTCGTCCGTATCGAAATACATACTTTTTCCATCCCTAAGCATCTGCTCATATCGGCCTAATAATTCTGCTTTATCTTTTTTTGACATAACGAGTCGCTCTTATAAAAACCCGAAACTGCCGGAATACCATTCAATAAACGGCTACCGGCAGTTTCTTAGTATATCGGTTTTTCTTATTTATCTTTCAACTTTTCCCAGCTATCTTTCAATGAAACGGTCCGGTTAAATACTAGCCTATCATTCTTCGAATCCTGATCGACACAGAAATATCCAATACGCTGGAACTGATAACGATTTCCTACTTTAGCCGTCTGCGCCAAATAGGGTTCTATCCGGCAATTCGTCACTACTTTTAAAGAATCCGGATTCAATAATTCACGAAAATCCTTATCTTTTTCCTCTGCTGGATTTTCCACATTGAAAAGCCTGTCATACAAACGAACTTCCGCTTCCTGACTATATTCTGCCGAAACCCAATGCAACGTACCTTTTACCTTACGCATACTACCGGGAAGTCCGCTACGTGTGTCCGGATCATATTCACAATATATTTCTTCTACTTCACCATCCGCATTCTTTTTACATCCGGTGCATTTTACAATATAAGCCGATTTTAAACGTACTTCCTGACCCGGTGTCATGCGGAAAAATTTCTTCGGGGGATTTTCCATAAAATCCTCTCGCTCGATATACAGCTCTTTCGTAAAAGGTATTTCATGAGTTCCCGAATCGGGATTTTCCGGATTATTCTCGGCGAACATTTGCTCAGTTTGCCCCTCAGGATAATTCGTTATTATCAACTTCACGGGATTTACTACTGCCGATACCCGGTCGGCCCGTTTATTCAAATCCTCACGAATACTATGTTCCAGTAAAGAAACACTTATAATCCCGTCATATTTTGTATACCCTATCCTGTTAATAAAATTCTTGATTGATTCCGGAGTATATCCGCGACGACGTAAACCACATATAGTCGGCATGCGAGGATCGTCCCATCCAGAAACCAATCCTTCTTTTACCAGCTGCAACAATTTACGCTTGCTCATAACAGTATAAGTAAGATTCAGACGATTGAATTCCAATTGCCGGGGACAATAGGATTCATCTGCCAGTTCTTTTACAAAATATTCATAAAGAGGACGATGAACTTCAAATTCAAGTGTACATATCGAATGGGTAACACCCTCAAAATAATCGGATTGTCCATGTGCGAAATCATACATAGGATAAACATTCCAAGTATTGCCTGTACGGTGGTGAGGATATTTGATTATACGGTACATGATAGGATCACGAAAGTGCATATTGGACGAGGCCATATCTATCTTGGCCCTTAACACCATTGTACCTTCGTCAAATTCACCTTTATTCATTCTCTCGAATAGATCGAGGTTTTCTTCTATGCAGCGGTTCCGGTACGGACTATTCACACCGGGCTGCGTAGGAGTACCTTTCTGTTTAGCGATCTCTTCAGAAGATTGTTCGTCGACATAAGCTTTCCCCTCTTTAATCATCCGAACAGCCAGTTCCCACAATTTGGGGAAATAATCCGAAGCATAATATAACCTGTCTCCCCAATCGAAACCAAGCCAATGAATATCCTCTTTTATCGAATCAATATACTCCACATCTTCTTTGACCGGATTCGTATCGTCAAAACGCAAATTACAGGTCCCTCCGAATTTCTCTGCGATACCAAAATCCATACATACAGCTTTAGCATGTCCAATATGCAAATATCCGTTCGGTTCAGGCGGGAAGCGTGTATTAAGCCGTCCCCCGTTCTTCCCGGCCTTAAGATCGGCCTCAACAGCCTGTTCTATAAAATTCAAGCTTTTCTTTTCTTCGAAATCTTCTTTATTTTCTACCTGTGTCATATATGTATTCTATATTGTATAGTACGTACTATTTGAATTTACAAAGATAGCTATAAAATCGAAAATTATCCTATATGCATTCAATTTTTATATAGAATGAATGACGTTATTAAGCCATTCAACAAAATAATACGTATGTTTGTATTTACTATATCATTTAAACGAAATATTATGGCCAGAACCTTCGATATTCAATTACCTCATTATCCCAGGGGGTATCATCTGATAACACAGGAAATTATATCCCGGCTGCCCCGATTACCGGAACACGGCTTATTACTGGCATTTATCAAACATACTTCCGCGGCATTAACCCTTAACGAAAATGCAGACCCCGATGTCAGACATGATTTTACGACATTCTTTGACAAAATCGTACCGGACGGCATGACCGGATTCCGGCATACACTGGAAGGTCCCGATGATATGAGCGCTCATATAAAGGCATCCTTGCTGGGTGCTTCTGTTATGATTCCTATAAAAGACTATAAATTAAACCTGGGAACATGGCAAGGAATCTACCTCTGTGAATTCCGGGATGGCGGAGACAAAAGAAAAATAAGCATTACCATCCTATAAAAAACGGATAGCATAAAATAATATACTATCCGTTTTCATAAACCGGAATTCGTTTCAGATCCATCCCATATCGTTATAATACCGCATAAGTCTTTCAACAGCATACTGTAGATCCAAATGTAACTGATGGTTCATTTCATGTATACGTATCCGGCCATGGGGATTCATCTTCTCCAATAAATATTCCGAAAAAAGCTCTTTATTCTTTTTTTCTCCCAACTTATTATTAAATCCGACAGTGATACTATCGGCATGTTTTACTACCGTACCGAGCAATACATGGCTTTCCTGTGACGGTCCGGCTTCTTGCTTAATGGCCACAACTTCATAATGGGTTCCGTCATCTATTGTCGCCGTACATGGCGGTACTACCGACTTAAACATTTCTCTTACCTCTTTATAGGCTTCATTTACTACTTCCATATCAATAATTATTTATATTTACGAACGTTTTCCACTCATTCCCAATAATAAAAAGAATATATTTATAAAATCGAGATAGAGTGTAAGTGCTCCCATCACACCTATCTTCATATAATTATTATCCAAACTGCCACTCATCTCTCCTATTTGTTTTAATCTTTGCGTATCATAAGCAGTAAGACCTACAAAAATTAATACTCCTAAAAAAGAGATTACCCAGTAAACAGTACTATTGAACCAAATCATATTCACTACAAAAGCTATCAACAACCCGATTAGCCCCATACTCAGCAAATTTCCCATACGAGTCAGGTCACTTTTTGTAAAATATCCATAAACACTCATAATACCGAACATGAGGGCTGCGATAAATAAAGCGTATCCCACCGAAGCCGCCGTATAAACAGCCACGACCGACGATACGACAACACCATTCAAAACCGAATAGAACAAGAACATGGAAATCGCAGTCGTCACGCTCATTTTCATGATATTGAACGAGAGGACGAATACAACTATCAACTCTGCTATAATAATACCGAAAAATAATCCTGAACTTTGAGTTATATATGCCAGCCAATTCTTATTGGAAAAAACAACCCAGGCAACAAGAGAGGTCATTACCAACCCTAAAAACATCCATCGGTACACCCATATCATAAATTTTCTTTGATCCGCGGCCTGTGTACGGTCCGCAGTTGTTCCCATGCTATAATAATCTTTCTCCATAGACTTTTTCTTTTTGCCTTAAATACATTCCCGGTCCTATTTTTGTTCACCAGATTCAGCTTGTTTTACATCCGGTTTCTTTTTATTATCTTTGCACGTTATTTTAAAATTTGATTACCTGTGATATATCCGCAGAATTTCGAACAAAAAATAGGTTTTGACAAAGTCCGTCAATTAGTCAAGGAAAAATGTCTGAGTTCCCTGGGTACAGAACGTACCGATGAAATGAGCTTCCTGTTTGATTATGATTCCATTAAAAAATTATTATATCAAACAAACGAATTCGTCCGCATCCTGGATGAAGATGACGAATTTCCCGTAAACTATTTCTTTGATGTACGTCCGGCACTCAAACGTATACGGGTGGAAGGTACATATTTGACGGAGCAAGAACTATTCGACCTGAGACGTTCTTTAGAGACGATACAAGCCATTGTCCGTTTCTTCAAAAACAACAAAGAGGGAGATGAAGAACCCATATATCCATATCTATCCGAATTAGCCGGAGATGTGGCTGTATTTCCTCAACTGATATCGCGTATTGACAGTATCCTTGATAAATTCGGACGAGTAAAAGATAATGCATCTGCCGAACTGGCACACATACGCAATAGCATATCTTCTACCTTATCCGGCATTTCCCGCAATTTGAATTCTATTCTACGGGTAGCTCAAAGTGAAGGTTTTGTAGATAAGGATGTAACACCTACTATGCGAGACGGACGCTTGGTCATCCCTGTTGCCCCATCATTCAAGCGAAAAATCAAAGGAATAGTCCATGATGAATCGGCCAGCGGTAAAACGGTGTTTATTGAACCTGCCGAAGTCGTAGAGGCGAATAATCGTGTACGTGAACTGGAAAGTGAGGAACGAAGGGAAATTATCCGTATACTTTCCGACTTTGCCGGGCTTCTCCGTCCGGAAGCCGATAAGATTATCTGTTCTTATGAGTTTATGGCCGAAATAGACTTTATCCGTGCCAAAGCATTATTTGCAAAAGAAACGAACAGCACATTACCCGTTTTTGAGAATTGCAGGCAGATAGACTGGTTTCACGCTATTCATCCTTTGTTATTCTTGTCCCTGCAAAAACAACAAAAGCAGGTAATACCTCTGGATATATCACTGGATGACAAGAACCGCATTTTACTGATATCAGGGCCTAATGCCGGAGGCAAATCTGTATGTCTAAAAACAGTCGGGTTACTCCAATACATGCTACAAAGCGGACTTCTTATCCCTGTATATGATAATTCACGCACCGGTATTTTCAGAGATATATTTATTGATATCGGGGACGAACAGTCCATTGAAAACGATCTGAGTACTTATAGTTCTCATCTTACGAACATGAAATATTTCGTTCGTAATTGTAATGATTCCTCCATTCTGCTTATCGACGAATTCGGAGGAGGAACGGAACCACAGATAGGAGGAGCTATAGCAGAAGCCCTGCTCGACCGGTTCAACAGGCGAAAATCGTACGGCGTAATCACTACGCATTATCATAACCTGAAACATTTCGCGGAAGATACGGACGGTATCATTAACGGTGCAATGTTATATGACCGGCATTTAATGCAACCATTATTCAAACTATCTATCGGAAATCCAGGTAGTTCTTTCGCCATAGAGATTGCCCGGAAAATAGGGCTTCCGGAAGATGTAATATCGGATGCCTCTCAAAAAGTAGGTTCCGATTATATCGACATGGACAAATATTTACAGGATATTGTAAGGGATAAACGCTACTGGGAAAGTAAACGGCAGGGTATACGGCAAAAAGAAAAGAAGCTGGAGGAGATAACAGAACGTTACGAAAATGATATAAAAGCTCTGGAAAAACAAAGAAAAGAGTGGATATTGCAAGCTAAATCTCAGGCAGAACATATTTTGTCCGAAGCGAACGCCCGCATAGAAAATACCATCCGGCAGATAAAAGAAGCACAGGCCGAAAAAGAAAAAACACGGGAAATACGCCGTCAACTGGACGAATTCAAAAACTCGGTGGGGAGTGAACAGATCATTACTACTGATGATAAAATAACGCGTAAAATACAAAAAATAAAGGAGCGGGAAGAAAAAAAGAAACAGCAGAGTAAACACAAAGAGAAAAAAATATTCAAACCCGAAGTTATTGAAATTGGTGATGCCGTAAGGTTAAAAGGACAAACATCCGTTGGTGAAGTTATAGCCGTCGATGACAAAGAGGTGCAGGTTGCTTTCGGAATGATCAAATCCACCGTAAAAGCAGAGAGACTTGAAAAAGTAAGCCGCAACCAGATAAAACGGGAAAATAATACCAAAGCGACTTTTGTTAGTTCTCAAACTACCGAACACATGAGAGAAAAACAACTTAATTTCAGGCAAGAACTGGATGTAAGAGGAATGAGGGCGGACGAAGCATTGCAAGCCGTTACTTACTTTATTGACGATGCTATCCAGGTGAATAGCTCCCGTGTACGTATTTTACACGGAACAGGAACAGGAGCTTTAAGGCAGGCAATACGCCAGTATCTGCACACTCTCCCTGGAATAAGATCTTTCCGCGACGAACATGTACAATTCGGCGGGGCCGGAATAACAATTGTGGAATTAGACTGATATTATCCATATTACTAAAAAAATTCCGGTTGTCATTCCGGAATTTTTTTCATTCATATATCCGGTTCACAGACACTTAAGGAATACCATTCTAAAATTCACTTAGAGAACTAAAACATAATCTAAATTCCAGCCAGAAATACGGCAATCATAAATATTTATCTATGATATGCTTGTCATGAGAGTCCATTTTAAAAAAATTACGGACTATAACATACGCATCCATTTTACCGGCATCATACGGTTTTAAAAAAGCATTTATTTCGTCTTTTGAAAGAGAATCCGACAACCACCGTTCTTCTTCACCAACCGGAATAATTACAGGCATTCGTTCCTGTGTATTATGTATATATGACGTTAAAGAATTGGCAGTCGTAGTTATAATAGAAAACGTATGCAAGAGATCTCCGGTCTTCGGATCTTCCCAAATATCATATATTCCAGCCATTGAAAATATATCCTCGTCCTTGAGAAATATATAATAAGGAATTTTACTATTCCCTTCATGACGCCACTCAAAATATCCGGTAGAAGGAATCAGGCAACGATGGCGTTTCACAGGTTCACGAAAAGAAGGTTTTTCATATAATGTCTCCGCTTTGGCATTATAAGTCATCTTCCGTATTTCTTCGGCATCATTCCTCGTTTTTGTCCAGAAAGGGATTAATCCCCATTTAAACACTTGTATATTTTTATCTCCGGTAACGACAGGATAATCTGGATTGGTAAAAGCAGTGACATGGTAATTCTCCGTTATTTGCTCCTCATCCGAATCGGGCATAGCAAAGGAACGTTTATATCGTTCAGCCAGTTCTCTGGCTTTTTTATTCATAGAATTATGAAAGCACATATAATCTTTATTTAAGAAAATAACAAGTATCAGTAAGACCCGGTTTAATTCCGGCCTTTTATTTTTTTTTAAATACGGAATAATCTTTAACTACCCGATAAAATTACACTTTATTCAGGTCGAATACAATAAATATCTTTCGAACTGGCTATAAATTTTATAAGCAAAAATAAAACTTCCTGATAATTTTTTATCTGAATAAAAGATTCTCAATAAATTTGTAAACAAGATAATAACTATCTATATGAAAAAATTTAAACTTCCCTTGTTAGCTCAAGTCATTATTGCCATTTTAGCCGGAATTTTTTTCGGACAATTTATTCCTGTTTCTTTGGCTCGTATCTTCGTTACATTTAATAGTCTTTTCGGTAATTTCCTGACCTTTATCATTCCTCTTATTATTATCGGATTAGTTACTCCGGCTATAGCGGAACTGGGAAAAGGAGCCGGACGACTTCTTTTAATAACCGCTGTCATAGCATATGGTTCTACCCTGTTCTCCGGTTTCTTCACTTATTTCAACTGCGATTTTATATTTCCCAAAATATTACCGGAAAACACAGACCTCAATTCATCGTGGGGAACAGGAGACACATTATTAACTCCATTCTTTTCCATAGATATGCCGGCTGCCGTTCCGGTTATGACAGCATTGCTATTATCTTTTTGTATCGGCCTGGGGCTATCGCTTATAAAAGGAAATACACTGAGACAAGCCTGTTTTGATTTCAGGGATATAATCACTATCCTTATTGCCAAAGTGATTATTCCCCTATTGCCTTTACATATATTCGGCATTTTCCTGAATATGACGGTCAGCAGTTCGGTATTACCCATTATCTTGTTATTCCTGCGGGTTATAATAGTTATCTTTATACTCCATATAGCTTTACTTTTTATACAATTCCTCATGGCGGGCCTTATAGGAAAAAAGAATCCGTTCGGGTTACTAAAAAATATGCTGCCCGCATACGCCACCGCGCTGGGTACACAATCATCCGCTGCAACTATTCCTGTCACCTTGGCACAAACAAGAAAGAACGGAGTCAGTGAGAACATTGCAACATTTGTCATACCGTTATGTGCTACAATCCATTTATCAGGCAGTACGATGAAAATAGTAGCCTGTTCCATGGCCATCATGATTATGAGCGGAATGCCCATAGATATATTCAATTACAGTGGTTTTATTATGATGCTGGGAATAACCATGATAGCTGCCCCGGGTGTGCCGGGAGGAGCTATCATGGCGGCATTGGGGCTCTTAGAAAGCATGCTGGGTTTCGGAGAAACGACACAAGCACTTATGATCGCATTATATATTGCGATGGATAGTTTCGGAACAGCCTGCAACGTTACCGGTGACGGAGCTATCGCAGTTATCGTGGATAAAATAGCCAGAAAATAAATTATCAAAAAAACACAACCTTTTTCATATAGTTCTACTTTTTCAGTATAACCCTATATCCAAAAATTCCGGAAGACGAATAAATCTTTATAAAATATAAGCCATCGATAAAACCAGACATATCAATCTCATAAGGTTCTAATATATGTTTTCTCATCATTAAATGCCCTTCCATATTAAAGACTTCAACATCGCTTACAATCATATCATTTTTAACCGCAATATACACAATTGAATTCGTTGGATTAGGATAAATTTTTATATCAGGATCCATTTCTATTTTCGGTGTTAAACTCGCAAGGCTAAATAAACTTGCCGGAGGAGCTAAAGATTTATCGGAACACGGTACAATTTCCGCACGAAATGACACTCCTTTTTTAATATGTGTACCTGGGCCTAAAATGATTTGTTTATAGGCTTCCAGATGATAATCTCCAGAATTCAATATAAGGGAATCGACATCAATCGTCCCCAGTCCTACCTCTTTTAATACATTATTCTTTAGATTATCTTTTTCCACCAAATAACAAGGAGATAAAGAAGAACCTTTATAAGAACCATCACAATCTGCAACAATTATTACTTCAGAATCGACTTTCCCTTCACCATTTACATTAAAACCAGTACCAGAAGTTGGAGCAATCCGTACACAATTTTTACCATAGTCCCATCTATTATATCTACCCGGGTAAGCTTTTATTTTTATCGTATGAACTCCTGGAGTAGTTAGCTTAAATCCACGAAAACCTTTAGGTGTATAATATGTGCCCGGAACTATATCAGAATATTTAAATGTAGTCTTATATTTCTCTTCTTTTAAGAGTATTTTATCCATCATAAATTGTAAAGCCCCTACACCTTCTTGTGGATAATAATTATAATTATATGCTGGAGAACAATATACATAGTAATCATAACAGCCCTGCTTAATATATGAATGATCTTCAGTCACCATATCTATTTTTTCTTTAATCCAGACTGTATCTCCAAGAGCAAATTTTTTTCTATTTTGGTATAATTCGCTCGTAACTTTAAAACACTCAGACGGTATTTTATAATCAATATCAAGAACAGTCCAATTTTGTGTTTTTTTAATTACCGGATTTTCATATCCATTGGATTCCATATAAACTTCTAATGTAAATAAATACGATCCCTCTTGCGTAAGTGAAAACCTCTGATCGAGCAAATTAAAAAATGAAACAGAAGCTGTACGACTATCCAAAACTTTCGAATACTTTGTATAACAATAAACAGAAGCAGTATCATCTTCAAAATAATAATGCCCTCTAATCCAATCGTCAGGAAATTTATTTACTTTAAATTTCCACATTATATTCTCTCCTGCAACAGGTAAATTAGAAACTGCAGCTGATATTGTTAAATTATCATAAGTCCTCAATCTGTAATCATCTCCGCTATCATAATCACCAAAGTTCCTGCCAGAGATTGTAAACGTTAACTGCATTCTATCATCAGGAATTGAAGGATCTACAGGATCAGTATATACATATGACTCACTATCATTTATAAATAAATAATTAGTCATAAAAGGCAGATCTTTAGCTGTAGAAAGTTTACTATACAAAGTCTGAAATAAGTCTTTATTGGAATTACAATTTACAGGAGTTTTATATCCGCCACGACATATCCCTATTACTTTATGATTATAATTAAATAAAGGTGAACCTGATGATCCCTCTTCTGCTTTAAAGCCTGCAGTAGAAAGCACTTCCCAATGATCATTTCCACTTATAAAGTTTCCATCATTCCATCCAACTGATTTGGCTGCTTTTTCACTCAAAAATACCTTCTTAACATCACCTTTAGGATGATGAATCCCTACTAAAGGGCGCAAAGAATTGCCTGGTTCGATAAACAGTTCGGTAAAATCGTATCCGGCAAAAGCTACATCGTACTTAGATATATCTTTCACCGTATTATTTAATTCCAAAAGAAGAATATCATTATTGCTGTAAGATAAATTATCTTTTCTTGATAAAATACTTGCTCCTAATGCCGATTTTGTCGTACTTTTGCTAATATCCGAACCGTCACTGTTGCAAGAGGTCGCTTCATGCCTGAAAAGAAAAAGCCAATTCTTTACATCCGATAATGTTCCGTTTTCATGCTCATAACAATGATTTGCCGTAAAAAGAAACGGTTTTTTATTAAATACGTAATTATTCCCATCATTCACCAATACTCCGGAACATACTCCCCAATAATCGGAATAGGAATGATCTCTTTCTAATATCAATACCGTCGATTTAACTTCAATATCAAATTTATTATCTTTCAAGCACGATGTATTAATATGGCATTGTGCAGAACCTTCGGAACTAAAAGGGCCTTTATATTCAATAAAACAATCACTAAATATATAGACTACTTTATTAATATATAACTGTGCTTTTTCCATATTGACCGGAGCCGTATATTCAACATATACACTATTACCATTTATATTTTGAGTTAAAAAGGTACTATCTATTCTATTATTCTCATCAGTAAACGATCCTAAAACCATAGATCTATCTTCATTATATATAAATAAGCTCCCTCCCTTGGGAATACAAAATTTACTGAAGATCAATTGATAACCCTTTGCTTTTTCAGATTCAAGTTTTAACAACCATAATTTTTTTCCGTCATTAATTTCATATTCTTGCGCTAAATCAAAAAAGTCAATATCAACAACTACTTCTTTTCCATAATAAAACTGATTATAACAACCGCTACACGAGTTTTTTATATCGTCTAATTCTTTTTTAATGTCATTAAGATCAAGATCTTTTATCTTATAAGACTCAACATATTTTTTCTCGGACTTAATGCCTTTAAGCGATAATGAAGCGAAAAATGAATAAGGTTTTCCGCCATAACTAACTTGAGCCATTATATGACCCGGCAAAAGACAAATAAATAAAATTAATAAATAGAATACTGATCTATTCATCATTGAAGCATAGTGTGATTTCATAGTAATATGTGATAAATTATTTTTTGTAAACATAACCAATATTTTAATAAATACAAAAAATATGACTTAATTAATTTATCAATCAATATTTAAATTAATAAAATTATTATATATAAAATTTATATAATCTATAGATTTTAAAATATCAAAATAATAAAGGTAAAATATTTTGGAGCCATTTTTCTATACACTTATTTTAGAGCCTGTAATTGGTTTGTAGATATACTATTCTTTAGGTTAAACCATTCGCTAAAATTGTTTTTCCTATGAAAAACAATTGCATATAGAAATAAATTACGTATTTTTGCATCGTAAAACATTTGAGATGCGCAATTAAATGTGTCGAGTGAGAGGTAAAAACAGTTAGCCTCCGCCGATGCACATTTTATTTGTGTATCTCGTTCAAATGTTTTACACCCTAAAGAACGGCGGAGGCTCTATATATTTATTTGATTAAAAACTATGTGATGAGATTAAATTCACACATGAGACATTTATGTCATTATTCGTCGTTTAGTATAACATTACACCATATACGAAAGTTTATCCATAACCATCATTATAGGAAACGATATCCCGGAATTTTAAAAAATACATTTGCAGACAAGTCTATAATTCATATGATTGAATTTTATAATGAGGAAAAAATGCATTCTCTTATTCATTTCGATCATCATTCCTGTATAATATATGAAACAGAATTTATTCATCAAGTAATTTCATCACTACCTGAAGAAGAGCAAAAAATAATCATACTTTTTCTCAATGGATATATTACTGAAGATATAGCTGATTTGTTGAAACTTCCCAACCACATTATTCAATTTAAACTTTACAGAATTCATAAGCAATTTAAGAATAAATATCGCCCGCAAAAATCAAAATAGGCGTAATAACATTTTATAATATTAAAATTCGTATACCCCGCAAGAATTATTGAAATTGTAGTTTGGTTCTGATTCCTCTACAAAATCAGAACCAAACTACAGCTTTTGAAATAGTTTTTCCTTAGGTCCCTGAAACAAAAGTCAATAAAAGCTATAAAATAAAGGCGTCAGCTTTTAACTGACGCCTTTTAATAAATCGAGGTTCCTAGCAGATTCGAACTGCTGTAGACGGTTTTGCAGACCGGTGCCTAACCACTCGGCCAAGGAACCATTCTTTGGTTGTGATTGCGAGTGCAAAGGTAATGTATTTTTTTAATTCCGCAATACTATTTCGTACTTTTTTCTTTTGGAATTATATATTCCTGTTTCCTTTCTTTGCAGGGAATATTACAACCCGAACAACAAGAACAAAGACCTTTATGTGACTTAGGTTTGCGTATCAATAAGATAACGCGCCGAACCACATAGGCGGCGACCAAAACACCTATAATTATAATTATTATATTCTGTATATAAGGCGTCATCTTAACTTCTCCATAAAATAAGTGGTTTTATTATCTATGTCATCAACAGTTATAACGTCACGTCCTCTATATTGTTTGAAGTATCTCAGCAAGGTAATATCCCCAGTACAGGAAAGAATATGAAACATCAGCAGTACAATACAAGACAGCCTTAACCATAAAGGCAGCGGAAATAAAATCAACAAACCTAACATTATACCCAACATATACAAAGGAGCTAATGCTACCCGACGAAATTTAACATAATCTGCCGGAAAATCATGCGCAGCCGCATAGAACACAAATCGTTTCCATTGAGCTCCAAATCTTACATCGGCAGCACCTTCATTCTTATAAACGATCCAATGCACAATCTCATGTGTGGGTATAAGAAAAATAATGCCGCACACAATAACTAACAAAAACAAAGCAAAGTCTATCCACACAGAAGGATTATTTATTGATAGTCCCAGCATATACCCCAAAGCTGCTGCTGAAATTATTATCAATAAAAAAGAAAAGAATATATTAAATACCTTATAAGGCTTATCTCTCATTGTATAATTCATCATAAATTCTTTGATGTTATCAAAAGGAAGCTCTTCTATTATTTCATACCCTACTTCCTTATATTTACCGCCAATACTTTTATTTTCCATTTCCTTTATTTATATAAATAACAAACACAATCTATAAACGATAAATGCAGCACCCCAGGCTATTCCTGTATTATATAATACCGAAAAGGCACCCCATTTCCAACTGCCGGATTCCTGTATAATTGCAGCAACTGTGGCCAGACAAGGGAAATACAATAACACAAATACCATAAAGCTTAATGCAATAGCAGGAGTAAAATCCGGTTTTCCCGTATGAGGATTAGGTGCTGTAAGTTTCTGTGATAAATTAGCCGTATTATCCGGATCGTTTTCGGAATACAATACACCAATAGTACTTACGATAAGTTCTTTAGCAGCGGTTCCCGAAACGAGGGCTATACTTACCTTCCAGTTAAACCCGAGCGGCTCAACCACCGGAGCGATAAAGCTTCCCACACGTCCCAGATAAGATTCCTGTTGTTGTGTTGCAATTTCTTTTTCTGTCAGTTCCCGTTCTCCGGCAGCTTCATGGCGCGGATAATAGCTCAGGAACCAAACGATAATGGATGCAACCAATATAAGTCCTCCCATCTTTCTCAGATATTGTTCTGCTTTTCCCCACATATGCCTTAATGTCGCTTTTACCGTAGGCATACGGTAAGGGGGCAATTCCATTACAAATGGTGTTTCATCACGTTTAAAATGAAACTTACGCAATAATTTAGCCGAGACAACAGCTATAAGAATACCTAAAAGATACAATCCCAAAAATACAACGCTGGCTCGTTTCGGGAAAAATGTGCCTACCAATAATATATAAATAGGCAGACGTGCACTACAGGACATGAACGGATTGATAAGCATCGTAATCAAGCGGCTGCTGCGGCTTTCAATCGTACGGGTCGCCATGATAGCAGGAACATTACATCCGAATCCCATGATTAAAGGTATGAAGGATTTTCCGTGCAAACCGATGCGGTGCATAATCCTGTCCATAATAAAAGCGGCACGTGCCATATAGCCAGAATCTTCCATAAACGATATAAAAAAATAGAGAATAAGAATATTGGGCAAAAAAACGATTACACCTCCTACTCCACCTAAAACGCCATCTACCAGCAAGTCCTTAAGCGAACCATCAGGCATAAAAGTCTGCACAAGACCTGATAACCAGGACACCCCCGATTCTATCCAGTCCATCGGATATGCTCCCAGTTTAAATGTCGCTTCGAACATCAACCACATCAAAAATATAAAAATAGGAAAGCCGAACAACCGGTTGGTAACGAAAGCATCTATAATACGGGTAGTTTTCGCTTCTTCCTTATCACCCGGCTCGAAAGTCTCACGCAATGCGCCGGAAACGAATCCGTATTTCTCATTTGCTATCGCCGTCTCGATATCCTCTTTCAAAGTCGATTCTATTCGTTTTACTTCTTTATCCCGTATGAATTTCCAATTCTCATAATCTTCCGACGGTTTAAGCATTTCTTTTACCTCACTATCACCTTCCATCAGCTTTATTGCCAGATAACGAGGAGAGAATTGTTTTGATATCCTGGCATCGGATTTAAGGCTTTCTTTCAACACACTTATACCGGATTCTATCGTATTACCCAAATTAACGTGTACATGGCGTACCGTGGCATCCCGGCCTTCATAAACATTTATAATCGTATCGAAAAGGTTATCCACCCCTTTACCCGTTCGTGACACCGTAGGTATGATAGGAATACCGATCATGCTTCCCAGATGTTTATAATCCAGCTTACTTCCGCTTTGTTCCAACTCATCATACATATTCAATGCTATCACCATACGGTAATCCATGTCTATGAGTTCCGTTGTCAGATATAAGTTCCGTTCCAGATTGGATGCAACGACCACATTCACAATGACATCGGGAGTTTCATCTTTCAAATACCGGCGTACATACAACTCTTCAGGTGAATAAGCCGACAACGAATAAGTTCCAGGCAGATCAAATATATTGAATTTATAATCTTTATAATAAAAATATCCTTTCTTGGCATCAACTGTCACTCCACTATAATTACCAACATGCTCATGAGCACCCGAAGCCACATTAAACAACGAAGTTTTACCACAATTGGGATTCCCCACCAATGCTATATTAATCGTCCTGCTGCGTGAAGTAACAGCCTTTTCTATCAGATCGTTTTCATCTACAGAATAAGGCCGGTTCTCCGGCAATGTTTCTTCAGCTTCTTCAGCAGTCATTACTTCGATCATGGAGGCTTCACTCCTGCGAAGCGAAACTTCATAATCCATAATTTTATATTTTATAGGGTCTTTCAGCGGAGCATTAAGTTCGACCGTAACGGTCTTGCCTTTTACAAATCCCATCTCAATTACCCGCTTACGAAAAGCACCATGTCCCAGCACCTTTATTATAACCGCTCTGTCGCCTGTCTGCAAATCGGATAAACGCATAATCTAACTCTTATAGTAATGTATTTTTTTGCAAAGATGGTTATTTATTCTGATTCAACATAAAACAGCCACTATTATTATTTATACTGGATATAAATAATAATATTTATTAACATATTAAATATTAATAATAAAGGCGTTTCGTTCTGAAACGCCTTTATATGATTATCAGTTTTTTATCATCTTTGGTTTACCGCACCTTCCATGTAATTCACAAACGCCTGATTGACCAGTCTGTTTCCTCCCGGAGTAGGATAATCCCCGGAAAAATACCAGTCGCCAGGATGTCGCGGTATAGCTTTATGTAATCCCTCTAATGTTTGATATATTATATCCACCCGGGCTTTCGTCCCGGCCGGTTTCAGCATTTGTGCTATTTTCAAAGAAATTTCTTCCTGTGTAAAAGGCGCATATAAATCTTTAACATAATTAACAATATCTTCTTTCGGCTTACACTCCTGTGCTTTAGACTTCCGATAAACTTCATTCAATAACGATGCCATATCTTTCTCCTGCAGTAATTCCACTATAGCCCGGAAAGCGATGAATTCCCCCATACGGGACATGTCAATACCGTAACAATCAGGAAACCGCACCTGAGGAGAAGATGATACTATAATTATCTTTTTAGGATGTAATCGGTCCAATATCTTGATAATACTCTGTCTTAATGTCGTTCCTCTTACAATACTATCATCAATGACCACCAGATTGTCTATTCCCGGCCTTACCGTCCCATAAGTAATATCATATACATGAGCAGCCAGATCATCCCGTGTATCACCTTCAGCAATGAATGTCCGCAATTTGATGTCCTTTATAGCCACCTTTTCCGACCGCACCTTCATGTTCAAAATCCGTTCCAACTGTTCATCCGTAACAGAATCGCCCAGTTCTTTCAGCATTTTCTTTTTTTCCTGTACAAGATACTCGTCCAACCCTTCCAGCATACCATAGAAAGCCACCTCGGCCGTATTTGGTATAAAAGAAAATACCGTGTGCTCCAGATCATAACCTATGCTTTTCAATATAGCCGGAACTAAAAGACGCCCCAATTCCTTCCGCTCTTTATAAATATCGGCATCACTTCCTCTGGAAAAATAGATACGCTCGAAAGAACATGCACTATAATTAAGAGGTGATTGTATCTGCGACAATTTTATTTCGCCCTGTTTCGTCACGATAAGGCTTTCACCGGGCTTCAATTCATTCACACTCTCTATAGGAACATTCATAGTCGTTTGAATGACAGGACGCTCCGATGCTACGACAACAATTTCCTCATCGGTATAATAAAACGCCGGCCTTATTCCTCTCGGATCCCGGTAAGAAAAAGCATCTCCGCTCCCCGTAATACCACAAATCACATATCCGCCGTCCCATATCGAAGAGGGTTTCTTCAGCATCCTGGCAATATCTATATTGTCTTCTATTTTCTTTGTCAGTTCCACGCTTCGATATCCGTCTGATTTATATTGATCATATAAACGCTGGTTTTCCATATCCAGAGCATGACCGATCTGTTCCAATATGATAAAGGTATCGGCATAATTACGGGGATGCTGTCCCTCACTGATTATATTGTTAAAAATTTCATCAACATTAGTCATATTGAAATTTCCGCACAACAATAAATTACGGGAACGCCAGTTATTTCTGCGAAGAAACGGGTGTACATAAGAAAGACCGGATTTTCCGGTCGTACTGTATCTCAAATGTCCCATATATACTTCTCCGGCAAACGGCAGAAATCTTGCTATCCATTCACAATCTTCTTCTGCATGAAGAACATTCTCTATCTGTTTTTTTACATTACCGAATATCTCCTGTATGGCACCGGTTCCTATGGCTCTTTCCCTATAAATATATTCCCCGGCCGGTTCTGCATTCAATTTTACGCAAGCAAGTCCCGCTCCCTCCTGCCCCCGATTATGCTGCTTTTCCATTAAAAGATAAAGTTTATTTAAACCGTACAGGCAAGAACCGTACTTCTCCTGATAATACGAAAGCGGTTTTAACAACCTTATCATTGCGATACCACATTCGTGCTTAAGAATCTCTGTCATACGCTGGGTTTTTATAATCTTAAAACTCTACAAAAATAACGGATATTTTTATATCATAATTCATAATGTTTTTCTTTTTTCTTTGCTATACAAAGTTTAGAAAACTCAACTGCAGAAATCGTTTATACATACAACAGCTCTCTTTACATATATTCACTTTATCTGATGCAGAATTTCATATATGTTCACAGCATTAAAAGCTCCCTTTTATAAAAGGCACTTCACAAAGATATATTAATAAACACCTAATAACCATTCATTCGTATCAATATAAATTTATACAAAAGACGTATGCATTCTCATTATCTATATATACTATAAAATACCAAAGCGTAACGAAATCAGTTGAATTTATTCGTTACGCTCTTGTCCTTCCACTTTCTTATTTATATACTTTATCTGATAAACAACAATTCCCGGTATTTTGGTAATGGCCACATTTCATTATCAACCATCAATTCCAGTTTGTCGATATGATACCTTATTTCGTCCATTAAAGGAGCGACTGTATCATGATAGGCTATAGCTTTTTCGCGTTCCGATTCTATCTTATTGGCAACTTTACGGGCATCCACCATTTTTTGAACCTTTTCTTTTATCGCAATTAGATGTTTGGCTATTTTTTCTATTACTTCCATATCCTGATTTGCGATAATTTCACTCTTCTCGGCCGGAAACAAACTTTTAATTTTAAATACATTGTCCAGCAAAAGGGATTGATAACGGGTAGCAACAGGAACAATATGATTAATAGCCAGGTCACCCAGTACCCGGGCCTCTATTTGTATCTTTTTCGTATATATTTCCCATTTTACCTCATTACGGGCTTCCAGTTCCAAACGGGTAAAGACATTCACATCGGCAAACATTTTCACACTGTCGTCACTCAGATAACGGTCAAAAATCAAAGGAACGCTCGTCTCACAATCAAGACCTCTTTTTGCAGCTTCTTCTTTCCATTCTTCACTATAGCCGTTCCCGTCGAAGCAAATATTTTTAGAACCATTGATCAGGTCCTTCAGTACCATTAGAATAGCATCAACCTGCTTATGTCCTGACTTGATT
This sequence comes from Barnesiella propionica, assembly GCF_025567045.1. Lineage (NCBI taxonomy): Bacteria > Pseudomonadati > Bacteroidota > Bacteroidia > Bacteroidales > Barnesiellaceae > Barnesiella > Barnesiella propionica. The sequence goes on from NZ_JAOQJK010000002.1 coordinate 502,723, forward strand.
CTATCGTCCACTTCTTTTTTAAAATCCTGTAACTGGCTGGCTACTGCAGCGTTCAATGCGATCATAGCCGATGCACAATTAGCAGAAGAACCTACAGCCCTGAATTCAAAGCGATTTCCGGTAAACGCAAATGGAGATGTGCGATTGCGGTCCGTATTATCTATCAAAATTTCCGGTATCTGTGCTACATCGAGCTTGAGACCGAGTTTACCTGCCATATTCAGTGCATCTTCGGAAAAGCTCTCAGCCAGTTTACTTAATATCTCGCTTATCTGTTTTCCCATAAAAATAGATATAATGGCGGGAGGAGCTTCATTCGCTCCCAAACGATGAGCATTCGTAGCCGAAGAGATGCTGGCTTTTAATAAACCGTTATGTTTATGGACGGCTGCCATGACATTAACGACAAAAGTAATGAACTGAAGATTCTCCTCCGGAGTTTTTCCCGGTGCAAATAACAAAACACCTGTATCCGTACCTAAAGACCAGTTATTATGCTTTCCCGAACCGTTCACTCCTTTAAACGGTTTTTCATGCAATAATACCCGGAAGTTATGACGACGTGCTACTTCTTTCATAACAGACATTAACAACAAATTATGATCATTCGCCAGATTCGCTTCTTCAAAAATCGGCGCCAGCTCGAATTGATTAGGTGCAACTTCGTTATGTCTAGTTTTAGCCGGGATTCCCAATTTATGGCATTCGATTTCAAGATCACGCATAAAAGCTTCCACACGGGAAGGAATTGCCCCGAAATAATGGTCCTCCAACTGCTGGTTCTTCGCACTGTCGTGTCCCATAAGCGTACGTCCGGTCAATAACAAATCAGGACGGGCTGCATATAATGATTCATCTACCAAAAAATATTCTTGTTCCCAGCCCAGATAAGCGAACACCTTTTTTACATCAGGATCAAAATATCTGCAAACTGCAGCCGCGGCCTTGCCTACGCTGTTCAGTGCTTTCAGTAAAGGAGTTTTATAATCGAGCGACTCTCCTGTATAAGATATAAATATTGTAGGTATACATAATGTCTTATCCACAATAAAAGCAGGGGAAGAAATATCCCAAGCCGAATATCCTCTGGCTTCAAAAGTATTGCGTATACCCCCATTCGGAAAACTGGATGCATCAGGTTCCTGCTGGATGAGCAATTTTCCGCTAAAGGTTTCCACAATTCCTCCCTTTCCATCGTGTTCAATAAAGGTATCATGTTTCTCAGCCGTACCATCGGTCAACGGATGAAACCAATGAGTATAATGAGTCGCTCCCATTTCCAACGCCCATTTTTTCATTCCGGCAGCTACGCTGTCTGCCAGATCCCGACTTAAAGGCGTGCCGTTATCGATAGCATTTACAAGAGCGTCATACGTTTTCTTAGGTAGATATTTAAACATTTTCTCCCGGTTGAAAACATTCCTGCTATAATATTCGGACGGCCTTTCCAGAGGTTCATCCACAATTACAGCTTTCCGGTTGTAAGCCTCTTTTACAGCTTTAAATCTCAAAGTTGACATAATACCTAATAATTAGTTGTTAATTGTATGTTGTTAATTATCTTCTTTTATCATTTTAAAATTCGGGACCCAAGCCAGACAGATTCTCATATCATCCAATCCTTAAAACGCTCTACTGCTTCTAACGAATCTTCATATTTTCCGAAGGCTGTCAATCTCAAATATCCTTCTCCCGAGGGGCCGAAACCAACTCCCGGAGTACCTACAATGTGACGTTCAAAAAGTAGTCTGTCAAAAAACTTCCACGAAGATAATCCATCGGGCGATTTTATCCAAATATATGGTGCATTAACACCTCCAAATACTTCCAGACCTATCTCCCGAAGATTTTCGGTTAGCACACGGGCATTTCTCATATAATATTTTATCATATTGCGAACCTGTATTTTACCTATCGGAGAATAAACCGATTCGGCAGCTCGTTGCACCATATAAGCCGTCCCGTTGAACTTTGTACACTGCCGGCGATTCCATAGATGATTAAGTGAAACAAGCTCACCCTTTAAACTCCGGCACTTCAGCTCTTCGGGAATAACCGTAAAACCACATCTTAATCCGGTAAAACCCGCTGTTTTAGAGAAACTGCGAAATTCTATTGCGATTTCTTTCGCACCTTTTATTTCATATATGCTATGAGGTACATCATCATCGGAAATATAAGCCTCATATGCTGCATCGAACAAAATAAGGATTTCATTTTCCAATGCATAATTCACCCATTTTTTCAGTTCTTTACGGGATAACGCCATACCCGTGGGATTATTCGGATAGCATAAATATATCACATCAGGTCTTTCTTCCGGTAATTCGGGAACAAACCGATTCTCGGCGGTGCAAGGTATATAAATGATATTGCTCCAATGTCCCGTAGAAGAAAAAGAACCTGCCCTTCCTCCCATTATATTCGTATCAATATAAACCGGATATACAGGATCGGTCACAGCAATACGGTTGTCCCGACTCAAAATATCTCCTATATTTCCTATATCACTTTTAGCTCCGTCACTAATAAATATTTCACCCGGATCTAAAATAACCCCTCTGGGTTCATAGTCATTTTTAACAATTGTCTCCCTGAGAAAATTATATCCCTGTTCAGGTCCGTAGCCCCGAAACGTTGATATATCTGCCATTTCATCCACAGACGTATGTAACGCTGATATAACTGATGTAGGCAACGGCAGAGACACATCCCCTACACCGAGTCTGATAATTTTCGATCCGGGATGAAGAAGATTAAAAGCATTCACCTTTTTCGCGATATCCGAAAAAAGGTAATCCTCCGATAAATTCAAAAAGTTCTCATTAATTAATGCCATTCGTTTCCTCTTTATTCTAAATAATACTCGCCTTCAAATACAGTTACAGCATCTCCCGTCATATAAACATGATTATTATCGTCGTTCCATTCCACTTCAAGATCTCCGCCCGATAATTTTAAAACGGCTTTTCTATCCGTATAGCCGTTCATAACAGCGGCGACAAGACTGGCACACGCTCCCGTACCACATGCTAATGTTTCTCCGCTCCCTCTTTCCCAAACTCTCATACGCAAACAATCCCGAGCGATAACTTTCACAAACTCGACATTTGTCCGCTCCGGAAACAATGGATGATGTTCCAGCACATTTCCTAACTTATGCAGATCATATCGTTCCAAATCATCCAAGAATATTACGGCATGTGGATTTCCCATAGATATACAAGACATTTTAACAAGCATTCCTTCTATATTTACCGGTTCTGACAAAACTGTTTTAGCGGAATATCTTACCGGAATATTTTCCGGTGAAAACACAGGAACTCCCATATCGACTCTTACACGTTCTACATGATTATCTTTTACATATAATGTCAAATATTTTATTCCAGCCTTTGTTTCCAGAGAAATATAAGTTTTGTCGGTAAGCCCTTTGTCATATACATATTTGCCTATACAACGGGATGCATTCCCGCACATTTCTGCCTCGGAGCCATCAGCATTAAATATCCTCATACGAAAATCACACCCTTCAGACGGCAATATGACAACAAGCCCATCCGATCCTACTCCAAAATGACGATTACTTATTTTTTTTGCCAGCTCCTCCGGACACTCCGGAACAAACTCCAGTCCATTTATATAGACATAATCATTACCTGCACCCTGCATTTTAGTGAACTTCATAATAAAATATCTTTTTGCTCTTCTTAATTTCAATAAAGCGTCTTTTTGTTTTATTTTTACCGCAAATATAAACAATACGATATTTATTAAAACTGTTTTCTTGTTTAATTAATCTATAAAATTATATTTTTATATAAATAAAAAACAATTCAGATACAGTATATATATGCACAGTACATGCAGAACCTTTCATGAAAAACTTTTTTTGAAAAGATTATCGTACAATATGAGGTAATAAGGTATATTTTTTATTAACTTTGCATGGTTTTTACGATAGAAACCACCCAAATAGTCAATTTTACAAACTCACAACATATAATTCTATCGTATATGCAAAGAATCAAAAAGGCTTCTTTAATTCTGGACGATGGTACCGTATTGCTCGGAAAATCTTTCGGCTATGAAAAATCAGTAGCGGGAGAAGTTGTTTTCAACACTGCCATGATGGGCTATCCGGAAAGCCTCACCGACCCTTCCTATTCAGGACAATTACTCGTAACAACCTATCCCATTATCGGGAATTACGGTGTGCCTCCCCGACAAGAAAAAGAGTCGTTATCAAACTTTTACGAATCGGAAAAGATACATGCCGAAGCCATTATCGTTTCCGATTATTCTTTTGAATACAGTCACTGGAACGCAGACCGCAGTCTGGCTGACTGGCTGAAAGAAGAAAAAATAGTGGGTATATACGATATCGACACCCGGGAACTTACCAAAATTTTACGGGAACATGGTTCCATGAAAGGAAAAATAACTATCGAAGACGGAGAAGATATTGATTTTGTAGATCCTAATCTTATTAACCTGGTAGAGAAAGTAAGCTGTAAAGAAGTAATCCGGTACGGAAACGGCAAGAAACAAGTGGTATTGGTAGATTGCGGAGTCAAGCACAATATCATCCGATGCCTGTTAAAACATGATACGACAGTCATACGCGTTCCTTGGGATTACAATTTCAATACGCTGGAATATGACGGTTTATTTATATCCAATGGTCCCGGCAATCCAGACATGTGTACCGTCACAGTCAATCATATACGCGAAACTATGAACGGAAACAAACCCATATTCGGAATATGTATGGGTAATCAACTTCTGGCTAAAGCAGGAGGAGCAAAAACCTATAAGCTTAAATACGGACATCGAAGCCATAACCAGCCTGTACGCCAAGTCGGAACGAACCGTTGTTTTATTACCTCTCAGAATCATGGATATGCTGTAGATAACAGCACATTAGGAACAGACTGGGAGCCTCTATTCATTAACATGAACGATGGTACTAACGAAGGGATACGGCATAAAACCAAACCTTATTTTTCCGCACAATTTCATCCGGAAGCCGCCAGCGGACCTACGGATACGGAATTTTTGTTCGAAGATTTTATCAAATTACTATAAACCGTAAAATATAAGTAAGAAATGAATCAGTCAGACAAAACAATAAAAAAAGTATTATTGTTAGGCTCCGGTGCTCTAAAAATCGGAGAAGCCGGTGAATTTGATTACTCCGGTTCCCAAGCTCTTAAAGCTCTTAAAGAAGAGGGCATCTTTACGGTTTTAATCAATCCGAATATCGCTACGGTACAAACATCGGAAGGCGTTGCGGACAAAATATACTTTCTGCCTGTTACTCCATATTTTGTAGAACGTGTTATACAGAAAGAAAAACCGGACGGAATTTTACTGGCTTTCGGTGGACAAACCGCACTGAATTGCGGTGTAAGTCTCTACCAGTCCGGAATCTTAGAAAAATATAACCTAAAAGTACTCGGAACTCCGGTACAAGCCATTATGGACACTGAAGACCGGGAACTATTCGTTAAAAAACTGGACGAGATAGATGTTAAAACCATTAAAAGTGTAGCGGTAAATTCTATTCCCGACGCTAAAAAAGCAGCAGCCGAACTGGGTTATCCTATCATTATCCGGGCAGCTTATGCATTAGGGGGATTAGGCAGCGGATTCTGTGATAACGAAGAAGAACTGGTCACAATGGCCGAGAAAGCATTATCTTTCTCCCCCCAGATACTGGTAGAAAAATCATTAAAGGGTTGGAAAGAAATCGAGTACGAAGTCGTAAGAGACCGTTTCGACAATTGTATTACCGTATGTAATATGGAGAACTTTGACCCTCTCGGTATCCATACCGGAGAAAGTATTGTCGTAGCACCTTCCCAGACTTTGACCAACAGCGAATATCATAAATTGCGCGAGCTCGCAATACGAATTATCCGCCACATCGGTATCATAGGAGAATGTAACGTACAATACGCTTTTGATCCCAAATCGGAAGATTACCGGGTTATAGAAGTAAATGCACGATTAAGCCGTTCCTCCGCTCTTGCTTCCAAAGCAACAGGATATCCTCTTGCTTTCGTAGCGGCTAAGCTGGGATTGGGATATGGGCTGTTCGACCTTAAGAATTCCGTAACGAAAGATACATCCGCATTTTTCGAACCGGCACTTGACTATATTGTTTGTAAAATACCTCGCTGGGATCTGGGTAAATTCCAAGGTGTAGACCGCGAATTGGGTTCAAGCATGAAATCCGTAGGGGAAGTAATGGCAATAGGCCGGACTTTTGAAGAGGCAATCCAGAAAGGCCTCCGCATGATAGGGCAAGGCATGCACGGATTCGTAGCCAACAAAGAACTCGTGATAAACGACATAGATAAAGCACTAAGGGAACCGACCGACAAGCGCATTTTCGTAATTTCCAAAGCGTTCAGAAAAGGATATACGGTAGACCAGATCCATGAACTTACAAAAATCGACAAGTGGTTCCTGCAACGGTTACATAATATCATCGTTACTGTCAATCAACTGGAAGAATACTCCGATCTGGATAAAATTCCGTCGGACTTGTTGATTCAGGCCAAGAAACAGGGATTCTCGGATTTTCAGATAGCACGTTCGGTTCTCAAAGAAAGAATGGATAATGATACGGAAAACTCCATACTTAAATTACGAAATATACGCAAAAAATACGGCATTGTTCCCTGTGTAAAACAGATAGATACTTTGGCGGCCGAATATCCGGCTCAAACCAATTACCTGTATCTTACATATAACGGTAAATCCAATGACGTAAAATATCTGGGAGACCGCCGTTCCGTCGTCGTATTAGGTTCCGGCGCCTACCGGATAGGAAGTTCGGTAGAATTCGACTGGTGTAGCGTAAACGCCCTGAATACCATACGGAAAGAAGGCTGGCGTTCGGTCATGATTAACTATAACCCCGAAACCGTTTCTACCGATTATGACATGTGCGACCGACTTTACTTCGACGAACTTACGTTCGAAAGAGTAATGGACATACTGGAACTGGAAAACCCGCACGGAGTTATATTATCTACCGGAGGGCAAATACCTAATAACCTGGCGACACGCCTAGACGAACAAAAAGTAAGTATTCTGGGAACTACCGCGACAAGTATCGACAATGCAGAAGACAGACATAAATTCTCATCCATGCTGGACCGGCTGGGTATCGATCAGCCGCGCTGGAGAGAACTGACTTCTTTATCGGATATATATGAGTTTGTCGAAGAAGTAGGATATCCTGTCTTAGTAAGACCTTCGTATGTTCTATCGGGAGCCGCCATGAACGTATGTTCCAATAACACGGAACTGGAACAATTCCTGCAACTGGCAGCGAATGTGTCAAAAAAACATCCTGTAGTAGTTAGCGAGTTTATCCAGAATGCCAAAGAAATAGAAATGGATGCAGTCGCCAAAGACGGGGAAGTGTTATTATATGCCATATCGGAACATATCGAATTCGCCGGAGTCCATTCAGGAGATGCTACTATCCAATTCCCCCCGCAAAAACTTTATGTCGAAACTATGCGTAGGATAAAGAAGGTGGCCGGACAGATAGCCCAAGAGCTTAATATTTCCGGTCCGTTCAACATACAATTTCTGGCAAAAAACAACGATATAAAGGTTATCGAATGTAATCTCCGAGCATCCAGAAGTTTCCCGTTCGTTTCCAAAGTTTTAAAAATTAACTTTATAGAGCTGGCAACTAAAGTCATGATGGGATTGCCGGTGGAAAAACCGCATAAGAATGAGTTCGACCTTGACTATGTAGGTATTAAAGCGTCTCAATTCTCATTCTCCCGCCTGCAAAAAGCAGACCCCGTATTAGGTGTCGATATGGCTTCTACCGGAGAAGTCGGTTGTTTGGGTTATGATACTTACGAGGCCATTCTGAAAGCTATGTTATCGGTAGGTTATAAAATACCGGAAAAAAATATACTTCTTTCGACAGGTACGGCAAAACAAAAAGCCGATATGTTGGATGCTGCCATGATGTTGCATAAAAAAGGCTACAATCTCTTTGCTACAGGCGGTACTCACCAATTCCTCAACGATAACGGAATACCCGCTACTAAAGTATATTGGCCCAACGAGGAGGATAAAACGCCACAGGCTCTGGAAATGCTTCACAATAAACAAATAGATCTGGTAGTAAATATTCCGAAAAATCTAACGCAAATGGAATTAAGCAACGGTTATAAGATACGACGGGCTGCTATCGATTTTAATATACCGTTACTGACCAACGCACGCCTTGCTTCGGCATTTATTGGTGCTTTTTGCAGTATGGATATAGAAGACATACAAATAAAAAGCTGGGATGAATATAAATAACTACAACTAACCAGATTATAAAAACAAGCGGTCCGGAATTTCCGGACCGCTTGTTTTTATATTATTCGATAATATCTCCTGTTTGCGCACCGACAAAGAGAATAAGGTCATTCGGAGCGATTTTTATTTGCAATCCTCTCACTCCTGCGCTAATATATATATAATCAAATGCTAAACACGTCTCCTGAATATATACCGGATAAGACTTTTTCATAGCTATAGGAGAACAACCTCCCCTGATATAGCCTGTAACGGGCAGCAATTCTTTCATCGCGATCATTTCGGCATTCTTATTCAAAGACAACTTAGCTGCCTTTTTCAGATCAACTTCTTTGTCACCCGGGATTACACAAACAAAAATACCATGCTTGTCTCCTCTTAATACCAAAGTCTTAAAAACCTGTGCTATATTTTCTCCCAACTGTTCAGCCACATGTGTTGCGGCCAAATTATTCTCATCCACTTCATAAGGGATAAGCGCATAAGAAATTTTCTGTTTATCCAGCAACCTGGCCGCATTCGTTTTATTTATCTTCATAACGAATCTCTTTTTCGTTACAAATTTATAAATAAAATACGTTTACCTTATCCTAAATAATATTGTTTTACAACTTCCTCATCATCATTAAGTTCATAAATAAGAGGTTTGCCGGTAGGGATTTCTTCATTTATTATTTCTTCCGGGCTTAGTTTTCTCAACTGCATAACCAGCGCTCTCAAACTATTGCCATGTGCAGCGATAAGAATAGTTTTCTTTTTTTTAATTTCAGGCAAAATAAGAGTTTGCCAGCAAGGCAATACTCTTTTCACCGTATCTTCGAGAGACTCTCCATGGGGAAGCTTATCAATAGGTACATTCGCATACATAGGATCATGAGCCGGAAAGCGAGGATCATCATCTGTAACCAAAGGCGGCCGTACATCATAACTCCGTCTCCATGTTTTTACCTGATCCAAGCCATACTGGTTCGCTACATCCGTTTTATTAAGACCTTGCAAAGCGCCATAATGCCGTTCGTTCAAACGCCAATCCTTTATAGTAGGAGTCCACAAAATATCCATTTCATCCGCGACAAGAAAGCGAGTTACAATAGCACGCTTCAATAATGAAGTAAAACTTATATCGGGTATGATATTAAAACTTCTCAATAACTCACCCGCTCTTCTCGCCTCTTCCCGTCCTTGTTCAGATAATTCAACATCGGTCCAACCGGTAAATCTATTTTCCTGATTCCACAGACTTTGTCCATGTCTCAATAAAATCAATTTATTCATATTCTTTACTTTATTATCTATTCATATTTAAACCGGAAAATAGGAGAAACCGCATTATTCTGCAAAACATCTCCTTTCATCGTGGCAATAACATGACTAATATTAATAATAGGCAACGGAAAATGGCTAAATACAGTTTTATCGGTACGTAACGTAAGCATTCCCCTTAAAGATCCCACTCCAACTCCCAACATAATACTTAATAGTTCCGAAGAAACAGAAACTTTCTGATGTTGAGCCTGGACATATTGGCTTAAATTACAGACCCAATATAACAAGGCTATTTTATAATTTAGCAATTCTTCAGGGAAACCATCTTCCAAAACAACATATTGAACTCCCGTTACTAACTCAAGCAAATTCTCATGTAAATCGGGATATACGCTCACCGATAGATTTACGTGTACCGGTTCTCCTTTGTACTTCATCATTTTGCGGGGGGTAGCCCGGTATCTATATTCCAATTCATGTATATTATCCAACCGTAATTGCATCGATACTTTTTCCATATAATCGTCTTTATACACAAAAACACTTCTACAAGCCAATTGTTTGCAAATCAAAAATCATAATAAGACGATAAACGGTTTGTCCTATTCTACTACATAAATTATTATTATCTGTATAAAACCATTTTTCTCCGGCATCACACGTACTTTATTTGAAAATTTACAATCATTCCATAACCATAAATCGAAAAACCGGATACTATACAAATATGATCGTATTCCTGCTCCTATTATTAAACTTTATATCTGGTATCTATTTCTGATTTTTTATTTATCACAAAATTTACATGGAATTTATATATTTTATATATACAATTTTTGGAGTTATAATTTGTTTTTTAATTATAATATATATAGCTTCGTAAAATATTAATTACATTTTAATACTTTGCTTATTATGAAAAAAATTACTCTTTTAATGTTCCTTTCCTGTATGGTATTTGTTTATGGAGAGGAAGTACAAACACAGCTTCCGTGGGGAGCAACCTATAGTTATATCCAATTTACCTGTTATGGTGAATTTAATCGTTACATGTATCATTACATGTATTTGTCTTCAGAAGAAGATAGTATCGGAGTCAATAACCTGCGGTATCACAAAGTCTATTACAAGCGCCAATCTCCTTCCAATATTGAAAAAGGTACTCCCTGTTACGCCATTCGCCAGGAAGGAGATAAAGTTTATGTATTAGGCGATCCTTGGGATAATATATCGGATAACCCGGGAGGAGCACCTGATATTCCTATGTTCCAAGATTATTATTATAATTATAATGAAGAAGATATTTGTAACGGAGAGTATCTTTTGTATGATTTCGGACTTAATGTAGGAGATACGATTCCCCATAATATTATGTATTCAAGAATCAATGAAATAAAAGAAACATCCAATTCAAATATAAATTACCGGTTATTTATTAATGATTTTTATAATGATGATTTTTTATCCGGTATTGGTAAAACGAAGATTTGGTTTTTTAAGCCGATAACTCCTTATTGTACCTGTATCTGCGATGAAATGGATCTAAAGATGGAGTTAAACGGTGTTGTTTCCAAAGAAGGCAATTTACTTTATATCAGCAATACTCCTGATTATACCGATCCACTCATCTCACGGTTTAATAGTGTGGGATCTCAAAGAGATGATGCAGGAGAAATTACTATCGCACAATCATTAGCTAAGCAATTACTGGTTTCTTTCCCTGTCCTAAACCAAAGATCACAATTGAATATTTATGACATGCAGGGACAATTAAGACTGTCCGAGGGTATTCAGACTGCAGAATCTTCCATAGTACTGGATATAGAAAAATTACAGGAAGGGAGTTATATTCTGCAAATGAACCTGAATAATAAATGGGTCAGTAAACAGTTTATTATTAAATAATATATTGTTATTCAATAAATAATTGGATATTAAAGCTTTCAAAAACAAAAAACAGGCTGTTTGATAATAATCGAAACAGCCTGTTTTCTTAATATATCTGGAGTTTAATCATTCATCGACAATAAAAACTCTTCATTGGAAGATGTACGTTCCATTCTGTCTCTCATAAATTCCATTGCTTCGATAGAGTTCATATCGGACAAATAACGGCGTAATATCCACATGCGGTTCAGAGTGTCTTTATCAAGCAAGAGATCATCACGACGCGTACTGGAAGCTGTAATATCCACAGCAGGAAAAATACGTTTATTTGATAACTTACGATCCAGTTGAAGTTCCATATTACCGGTTCCTTTAAATTCTTCAAAGATCACATCATCCATTTTAGAACCTGTTTCGGTCAATGCGGTTGCAATAATAGTCAGGCTACCTCCTCCTTCAATATTTCGGGCAGCACCAAAAAAACGTTTCGGCTTATGAAGGGCATTTGCGTCCACCCCACCGGATAATACCTTACCCGATGCCGGAGATACCGTATTATACGCACGCGCCAGACGAGTAATGGAGTCTAATAAAATTACAACATCATGTCCGCATTCCACCATCCTTTTCGCCTTTTCAAGAACGATACTGGCCACTTTTACATGACGCTCGGCAGGCTCGTCAAAAGTAGAAGATATAACTTCGGCTTTCACACTGCGAGCCATATCTGTAACTTCCTCCGGTCGTTCATCGATAAGGAGTATAATCATAAAGACTTCAGGATGATTTTCCGATATAGCATTGGCTATATCCTTCAATAAGACAGTCTTACCAGTCTTAGGAGGCGCAACGATAAGCCCACGCTGCCCTTTCCCTATTGGCGAGAACATATCCACCACACGAGTAGAAAGGTTACAATATTTTCCGCTTGTCAAATCAAATTTCGAATCGGGGAAAAGAGGAGTCAAATGATCGAAAGGTACCCGGTCACGGACATATTCAGGCGTACGCCCGTTTATTTTTTCTACTTTTACCAGAGGAAAATATTTTTCTCCCTCTTTGGGAGGACGTATAGGTCCTTCTACAACATCACCGGTTTTAAGACCGAATAATTTTATTTGTGATTGTGACACATAAATATCATCCGGTGAAGTGAGATAATTATAATCTGATGATCGTAAGAAACCGTATCCATCGGGCATCATTTCCAATACCCCCATTCCGGTAAGTATACCCTCGAACTCAAAAGGCTTCTCGACTTGCTTGGGTTCAGGCTGCTGTATTTTTTCAACTGTTTGAGACGAAGATTGAACCTGGGGTTGTGGACGTTCTGAGTTTACAGAAGGATTATTTTTTTGGTTTCTGTCTCTGGGCACGAAACGCTGACGCTCGCTCCTTGGGAAAAAAGACTGTAAACTAAGCGATGGTGCTGTACTCGGTGGTTGGGCAGAAGGATTAGAAATCTGTGCTTTCGGAGCCGACTGAAGGTTTTCTTCCTGAGGCTTCATCTCCGTTACCTTCTTTTCATTTTCCACAGTGATTTGAACAGGTTCTTTAATAGGAGTTTGAGGTTGTACCTGCGTTTTAACAGGTATATTATTCTTCGCAATACGTTTCCGTTTTTTCGTGTCTTGATCCTCCGCTACTATTTCTTCCGTAGCTTTCGGTTCTTCCCCATCCTCCTTAACTGAAATCTCGAGTGCTTCAAATAATTCTTCCACAGGTTCTTTTAACGCAGGATGAGAAATACGCGGTTTCTTAATCTCTTTTTCATTTTCCTTTACGGATTTTTCACCGTCGTCACTCTCTGATGTTTCGTTCTGCTTTTTAGATGTTACCGTTTTTTTCTTACCGGCAATCTTTTCCGGAATTTCATCTGTAACCGGAACATTTTCATTCTTTATTTCCTGTTGTTTTTCATCCTTCTTTTTCGCAGTTTTAGAAGTTGTCTTCTTTTTCTTTCCCTCACCGGATTGTGAAGCTACCTGAAGACTAGCCAGATTTATTGCTTGCTGATCGAGTATCTTATATACCAAATCTTCTTTTTCTAAAGAATCTGTTTTCTTAAGGCCCATTTCTTCCGCTATAACTTTCAAGTCGGATAAAAGTTTAGCATTTAATTCTAAAATATTATACATGAATTTTGATATGTAAATAATGCTATTAAACTATTTGCAATACACTGTCTGTACAAATTCACTGTAGAGACGGATATTGAAAAAGTAAATCAATTGGATTATTCTGAAAATAGGTATTCGTACACATGTATCTGTGCTATCGTTTACGTTGCAAATATACACTTGTTTTAGTTAGTAGAACAATAACTATTAAAATTATGTTTATCTATTAACTATTTTTTACATTCTACTTCCAAAATTAGTTTTGTTTTATCCGTTATCCTAAAAACATCGGAACTTCTTTCCCCTATCAGCCATAGAATATTTTCGCCAGAACAAAGTAATAATGCAGATTCTTTTTCTAATAAAGAGAACTTACGGTCTGTAAAAAAATCACTTATCTTTTTCCTGCGTCCATTCATACCGAACGGCATAAAAGAATCTCCTGTCTCCCATTTTCTTACGGTCAATGGATAAGATAATAAATCCGCATCGAAATAAGCATAGTTTTTATTTTTCTTAATAATGAAGTCCTTGTTAGTTATATACTTCATGTATAACTTCACCGGACCATTCCATTCGGCCATATCCCTGGTTATAGATTGCCCATCATTACATCTCTTCTCTTGTCCGTGCGGAGCAATAATCAAACGATTCCGGTCTGTTACCAGACGATATGAATCTGATAAAAAAATCCTGCCTGATATACCAGATACGTTTTCCAGAATAGAATCTACCTGACTGATGTTAAAACCATAATTTTTAAGGATCTCGAACAATAAGGTACGAGGCGAAGGCTGAGACATTAATTTTTCGGTATCTATAAAACATAAACCTTTATCCACAGTTACCACCTCATCTTTTTGTTCGTCTATAGCTGAGCGATACACTTTAGAAACCTCCTCCAGATTTTCCATCGTCCTGCTTAAAACGTCCTTTACAGCCGGATTTATTTCCTGCAAAAAAGGAATTAAATGCAATCTGATTCTATTTCGCAGATAAGTATCTTCTCTATTCGTACTATCGGTCACGTAATCGATCCCGTATTTTTTCAAATATACTTCTATTTCATTCCTGGAAAGACCTAACAACGGTCTTACTATATTTCCGTTCCGGGCATTAATCCCCGTAATACCTGCAATCCCCGTTCCTCTGATAAGATTAAGAAACAAGGTCTCTATAGAGTCATCTTTGTGATGGGCAACGGCAATAGCTTGCGCCTTGTATTTTTCCCGGATTTTCTCAAACCAGTCATAACGTAATTCCCTGCACGCCATTTCGACCGATATTTTATGTTCCTTCACATATCTTTCGGTATCAAAAGCTATCTCATCAAATACCACATTCTCAGCTATAGAACGCTCCAACGCAAAATTTCTGTCCCTGACCGACTCCTCTCCTCTCAATTGAAAATTGCAATGGCACGCAATACAAGTATATCCAAGCTTGTTTAAAATATGCAACAATGCAACCGAATCGGCTCCCCCGCTCAATCCTACGACAACAGGGATATCCATATTCAATTGTAAATTTTTCCGGATAAATTCTCCTACACGTTTTTCAATACTGTCAATGTCCATCTGCTTTTCTTTCAACTTTACAAATTTAAAGAAAAAATGCGAAGAGGGCAAAAGGAATACGATCACATAAAAATATTTATGCAAATGAGAAGATAAAGCCGTCATATTTATTAAATTTGCATCTGAATTTACTAAACGTAAGCGCAATGATAGAAAAAATAAACCAGCTCAAAACCGAGATAGAAGAATTAAAAGTTTCAAAATCAGAAGATTTAGAAGCTCTCCGCATCAAATATCTCAGTAAAAAAGGAGAGGTTTCCCGACTTTTCAATGATTTTAGAAATGTTGCAGCCGACCAAAAAAAAGAAGTTGGAAAACTTTTAAACGAATTAAAAGAAAAAGCAACGGCCCGCATCAACGAATTGAAAAATGAATTTGAAAATAAAAATCAGGACGTTGTAAATATAGATTTGACACGTACATCATATCCCATCAAATTAGGAACACGCCACCCTATTTCACTGGTTAAAAATGAAATTTGCGAAATATTCGCACGTTTAGGATTTTCCATCGCAGAAGGTCCTGAGATAGAAGATGACTGGCATGTATTTTCGGCTCTTAATTTTGCAGAAGATCATCCGGCTCGGGATATGCAGGATACGTTCTTTATCCAGCGAAATCCGGATATTTTATTAAGAACACACACTTCGTCGGTACAAACACGGGTTATGGAGCACGCACAACCTCCTATCCGTATTATATGCCCGGGAAGAGTATATCGCAACGAGGCTATATCTTACCGGGCTCACTGCTTTTTCCATCAGGTAGAAGCCCTTTATATTGACAAAAACGTATCATTTGCCGACCTGAAACAAGCATTACTCTACTTTGCAAAAGAGATGTTCGGCAACGATACCAAGATACGCCTCCGTCCATCATATTTCCCGTTTACCGAACCTTCGGCAGAAATGGATATTTCATGTAATTTGTGTGGCGGAAAAGGCTGTGCATTTTGTAAACATACGGGATGGGTGGAAATTCTGGGATGTGGAATGGTAGATCCTAACGTACTGGAGGCTTGCGGCATAGATAGTAAAATATATAGCGGATATGCTTTAGGTATGGGTATAGAACGTGTTACTAACCTGAAATATCAGGTAAAAGACCTGAGAATGTTCTCTGAGAACGACGTAAGATTCCTCGAAGAATTCGAATCGGCTCGCTAATAAGCTCGGAAACATTTTACAAGATATTTAAGGAGCTTAAAAAATAAGCTCCTTTTTTATAAAAACAAGAATGGACAAACTATTATATGTGATATTAGGAGGGGCTATAGGATCGGGATTCAGATATGGAGTATCTGTATGGATGCAATCGTTCTCCATATCTTTTCCATTCGCTATTCTCACTGTAAATGTTACCGGTTCCTTTTTCATAGGACTGTGTGGGGCCATAACAGAGATATTCCATGTCCCGTTATATGTAAAACTATTTTTATTTACAGGAATTTTCGGTGGGTTTACAACATTTTCCACATATACGCTGGACACATTACTGATCATAAAAGCGGGAGATTATAAAATGGCTCTTATAAACATATTAGCCAACAATATTTTAGGAATTATCGCCGTATTTTGCGGATTTTTCATCGGGAAATACGGTATAAACTTAATAAAAGCATGAAAACAAGTGAGCGTTACAAAGGGATAATAGAATGGTTCGAAAAAAATATGCCTGTTGCAGAAACAGAACTTCAATATAAAGACCCGTTCCAACTGTTGATCGCTGTCATCTTATCGGCTCAATGTACGGATAAGAGAATAAATATGATCACACCGGCTTTGTTTGAAGCATTTCCTACTCCGGAAGCTTTAGCGGCAAGTACTCCGGAAGAAGTTTTTAAATACATAAAAAGCGTTTCCTATCCCAATAATAAAGCAAAACACTTGGTAGGTATGGCTCGCTGCTTACTTGAAGAATTCGGAGGTATAGTACCTTCGGACGTTAATGAATTACAGAAATTACCCGGAGTGGGACGGAAGACAGCCAATGTCATAGCTTCTGTCGTATATAATAAAGAAGCTATGGCCGTAGATACGCATGTTTTCAGAGTATCCAACCGCATAGGACTTACCAATAATTCAAAGACACCATTGGAAACGGAAAAAACTCTGGTAAAAAATATCCCCGGGCCTTTACTCCCCATTGCACACCATTGGCTCATCTTACATGGGCGCTATGTGTGTACGGCACGCAAACCGAACTGTCTTGAATGCGGCATTCGGGAATTTTGTAAATTTTACAACAAACAGTATATCAATTCCGAGGAATAAAACACTCCAGCAATTTAACCGAAGAATCGGTCTTTATCACCAACCAGTCAAGAGAAGCCGGAATCAAAACAGTTTCCCCCTGTGAGATGCTGAGCTTATATCCGTTATTATCTTCTATTTCGGCTCTTCCTTCCATACAAATATAAATGACAAAAGAATCTTTCGAGGCAATATCGCATTTCATTTCTCCTGTAATATCCAGCAAATTAGTAGAAAAATAGGGACAAACTACTAATTTGACCGGAATATTTTCTTTAGGTTGGTAAACAGTTCTCAAATCATCATACAAATTATAATCTATGGCATCCTTAGCCAGTTGGGTATGTAATTCGCGTGTATTACCGTTGTTATCTTTACGACCATAATCGTAAATACGATAGGTAATATCAGACGTTTGTTGTATTTCTGCAATCAATAATCCCTTTCCTATGGCATGAATACGTCCTGCTGGCAGGAAAAATACATCACCGCTTTTCACCGGATGAAACTGTAATACATCCATTATCGTATTATCCTCTACCCTTTTCACATACTCTTCAGGAGTAATTCGAGTCGAAAAACCCGAATATAACCCTGAACCCGGTTCTGCATTTATAACATACCACATTTCGGTCTTACCAAACGAATCATGTCTTACTTTGGCCAATTTATCATCGGGATGTACCTGTATGGATAAATCATCCTTCGCATCAATAAACTTGATAAGCAAAGGAAAGTTTTTCCCAAAACGGTCATACACGTGACGCCCCATAAAACCGCTCCCTCCTTCTTCTATTAGTTCAGTAAGCGTCTTACCTTTTTCTATACCGTTCGCAACAACCGATACGTGATTTTTTACCTGTGAAATTTCCCAGCTTTCACCCACATTTTCTTGGTTAACAACTTTATTTTTAAATTTTCCTATTTGGTTACCTCCCCAAATAACACTCTTAAAGATATCTTTAAATTTTAATGGGTACATGTTCATAATATTAATTTTGGGTTTTATCATATATCAAAAGCACTTTTTCAATTCCTTTATTTAAACCGGCAAGATAATAATATACAGGAGCACTTTCCTGGTTATAATTATTTATTGCAGTGACAGCAAAGCTCCGGTAAATTAACGACGGAATATACAAAAACGTCTCATGAGAATTTCTAATCGCCACAATGTTCTCCGGTTTACGAATATCTACCGAATCATTACATGAAGCATAAACCACATACTTTCTCGCCGATTTCACACGCTCCCACTCCAATTCAATCCCTCCGGCACTTTCAATGGCATTAAGATGAAAAGGAAATACATCCGAAGCCGAAGGCAATATTCCCATCGGCGGAACCAAAGCAGGCATATCATATAAATCATACTTCAGTAAAGATTGTATTTGCTTGATATTTTGCATAATATGTTTCAGGCGGAAATGAGCCTGCCCTTTCGTACCAGCTATTCGGGAAAAACGTATCTGATTATCTATTTGGGATAAAGGCCAGTTTCCTTCCCTCTTGTCCAAACGATACGTACCCAACCCGGGTATTATTCCTCCCTTATAACAATTTGCCGCCCAATCATAAAGGAACGGATAAAAATTATGGTCGGCACTATACATCATAGGTACTATAAAATCCTGTTTACCCTCACGTAACCAGCATTGTGGATCTTGATATACATATTCACAATTCCATCCGTTTGCTGGAAATCCCGGTAACGACCGGGCACGTCCCAAAGGCGAACTACTTACTCTTACAGCGGGAGAAATCGCTTTGATTGTATCATAAACCGATGATACAATACGATTTATATTTTCAGTACGCCACTTGATTAAAGATTGCCCTTCATCTGCCCATTTATGATAGGAATCTTTATCAGGGAACTTTGACGCATTTTCAGGATATCTGATATAATCCAGATGAATACCATCTACATCATATTTTGTCACAATCTCTTTGGCGATAGACGACAAATACACTGCAGTTTGCGGATTACCCGGGTCAAGAAAATAATTATTCCCCATCCGTTTACATAAATCCGGATAAACGGAAGCGACGGAAGCACCTTTCAATAAACGGACCTGTTTAACCGTACCCACTGGAATACATACCATCCAGGCATGAAACTCCAGTCCTCTTTCATGGCAAGCTTTAACTGCAAAATCAACCGGATCATAAGGCAATAGACCGCCGGCTTCCCCAGTAATTACAGAAGCACATGGTTCTATTGATGACGGATAAATAACTTCTCCCCTGAGCCGGACCTGGAAAAAAACCATATTGAAGTTCATAGAACGTATAAAGTCCAGCATTCCGCACAACTCTTTCTTTTGCTTCTCTACCTCTACTTTATTCCGTGCTACACGGGAAGGCCAGTCGAGTCCCCAGTTAGTAGTCAGCCATACAGCCCTTACCTCATATTTAGGAGAAGCTTGTAATATAAATACAGAAAAGATTAAGATATATAAAAACAGTAAACGCTTAATCATTTAATCATATGTTATCCAAAAAATTATTGACGAAGATACTTCAATTATTCGGAAAACGAATATATTTTAAGCTTAAAACTCCACATATCAAGGCAATCTTTCAGAGACCCTGAAAAATAATAATTCAACCCCCTTTTATTTACAAAAAATAGTACCTTTGTGCCATAAATTGAAAATATGAACAGCACTTTTGCAACCATACTTGAGATAGTGGGTACATTAGCTTTCGCGATCAGCGGAATACGCTTGGCATCCGCCAAACGGTTCGACTGGTTCGGAGCTTACGCTGTAGGATTGGTTACTGCTATCGGAGGTGGAACAACGAGAGATTTACTCCTTAATGCCACTCCGTTCTGGATGATTAATGGCAGTTATCTGGCTGTTACGGCAATAGCTCTTGTATTTGTTGCTGTATTCCGGCGTTATCTCGTACACCTGGAAAATACATTCTTTATATTCGACACCATAGGTTTGGCACTTTTTGTCGTAGTCGGAGTACAAAAAACTATTATGTTCGGTTTTCCTTATTGGGTAGCCATTGTTATGGGAACCATAACAGGATCGGTAGGTAGTATCATCAGAGATATTCTTATAAATGAAGAGCCATTGCTTTTCAGAAAAGATATATATGCCCTGGCTTGTGTCGCCGGCGGACTTGTTTTCTGGTTGTCGGAAGCATTGGGAATGGACAATATTATCACACAATCATTATGCGGCTGCAGTGTTATTATCGTGCGTTTACTGGCAGTCAAATATCATTGGTCTCTGCCATCACTCAAGGTGGACGACAATGAACGTTAATCATTTCCTGAATATGAAAGAAAATTTATCACAAAAAATAGATAAAAAAACCGTTTTTCAATTCATTCGTTTTGCAATAGTGGGCCTTATTAACACTTCGGTTACACTGGTCGTTATCTTTATCCTACAAGAATTATTGCATATACCATACACTACAGCTAATTTCGTAGGTTATATAGCCGGCGTTGTCAATAGCTTCTTTTGGAGCAAACTGTGGGTTTTTAAGAAAAATAATGGTAACTTTATGCGCGAAGTATTATTTTTCTTTATAGCATTTGTTATATGTTATACCATACAATATATCTGCTTATTGATCATGGTAGAAAAATTGGAATTGAATAAACTGGTGGCTCAGCTATTGGGTATGATTGTATATACCGTTGCCAATTTTATATTAAACAGATGCATTACATTTAAAAAATAATTATCAGCATGAACGTAAGCGTTGTCATTCCCTGCTATAATGAAGAAGATGTCCTTCCTGAATCTTATCGGCGTTTTACCCAGGTAATGAGTTCTACTTCCTATGAATACGAGCTTTTATTCGTAAACGACGGGAGCAAAGACCGTACAGAATCTCTCTTACTCTCGTTTGCCGAACAGGATAAGCATGTAAAAGTTCTTTCATTCTCCAGAAATTTCGGACACCAGAATGCGGTAACTGCCGGACTTCAACATTGTTCGGGAGACATTACCGTGATTATCGACGCGGATCTGCAAGATCCTCCCGAAGTAATTCCGCAAATGATAGAAACATATCTGAGAGAAAAAAGCAACGTCGTGTACGCCGTACGTAATAAAAGAGAAGGCGAATCTTTCGGCAAACTGTTAACAGCTAAAGTATATTACCGGATGCTCAACTATCTATCAGATTATACTTTTCCTGTAGATACCGGAGATTTCAGGTTGATTGACCGGAAAGTTCTAGATACATTCAAACGGTTTCCAGAAAAACATAAATACCTGAGAGGGCTTTTCAGCTGGATGGGATTTAAGCAGACCCCATTCTATTATGATCGTCATGAAAGAGCCGCAGGAAAGACAAAATATTCCATTCGCAAAATGTTTGCTTTGGCTTCAATAGGAATATTCGGATTTTCAAAGAAACCGTTAAAACTAGCCATTTCTTTGGGAACCTTATCCATATTTATAGCTATCATCATAGCATTATGGATATTCTATAATATATTTTTCTGTGCCGGTTCTGTAGTACCCGGTTGGGCTTCGACCATAATCACAATATTATTTTTGGGAGGTATCCAGTTATTTACCATAGGAATATTAGGTGAATATATAGGAAACATATTTGATGAAACCAAAAACAGACCCGAATATATTATTGATAAAATGATAAATTTCGATACAGATAAGTAATTTCAAAACTGGCAGTGAAGAAAAAAATATATAAGTTGATATAATACCAGCAGATTAATTATTATTTCGGATCTGATTAAAAAGTAAAACTATGAAGATTAGTTCTAAAGCCTTGCTTTTTCTTCTGTTAGCGTTTATTTGCATTTTAACCCTTATCCCATTTCTCGGGCTGACGGACTTCCACACAAAAGGAGAACCCCGAGAAGCTATTGTAGCCGTATCGATGCTACAAACCGACAACTGGATACTACCCATAAATAATGGTGAAGACATAGCTTACAAGCCTCCTTTTTTTCACTGGTGCATCGCCGCATTATCACTTCCTTGGGGAGAAGTAACAGAATATACATCTCGGCTTCCATCTGCTCTTGCTGCAATTATAATGACATTAGCATGCTTTCTTTTTTTCTCCAAACGTACACGGAACGATCTGGCATTCCTTTCTTCGCTACTGTTGATGTCTTCGTTCGAAATACACCGTGCTGCAATGGCCAGCCGGGTAGATATGGTGTTGACACTATTTATAGTACTTGCGCTTTTCCAATTATATAAATGGACAGAAAAAGGACTACGTGGTTTTCCGCTCTGGGCGACCGTTTTCATGGGACTAGCCACCCTGACAAAAGGCCCCGTAGGAATAATATTACCCTGTCTTGTAATTGGTGTTTATTTATTGATACGCAAATTTCCTTTCTGGAAAATCACATATAAATTAATATTAACAGCGATAATCTCATTTATACTACCATTTTTATGGTACTATGCAGCCTATCAACAGGGAGGCCAAACATTTATGAATTTGGTAATGGAAGAAAATTTCGGACGTTTTATGGGTAAAATGTCATACGAATCTCATGAAGAACCTGTAATTTACTATATATACACAACATTAGCCGGTTTCCTTCCCTGGTCTTTACTGGTAATCATTTCTCTCTTTACTTATAAATATCATTTGCCTCACGGAAAAATATCCGGCTGGTGGACAAAAGTAAAAAATAAAATCACTGGAATGAATAATGTGAGGTTATTCAGTTTACTTTCTTTCATATTGATTCTTTTATTCTATTGCATACCCAAAAGTAAACGCACGGTTTATATTATGCCCGTTTATCCTTTCCTGGCATATTTTCTTGCAGAATACATGATTTTCCTTCTAAAGAATAAACAAAAAGTATGGCGTATTTTCAGCATTATTCTGGTAAGTTTAACCGCCTTATTACTGTTCTTATTTATTTCTTTAAAATTCGGATGGCTTACACCGTTATTTGCAGGAACATCTTTATCATACTACATACAGGCATTTAATACTCCGTGGGATTTTCTAAGCATTTCTGCCATAATCATCATGATTATGTTACTATATGAAATGTATAAAAGTAAAAGAGACTTGTCTCTTAACAACCGGTATCTTTATGCGACAGTTGCATTATTTTTCGGTATACAATTAACATTAGATTCTACAATACTACCTTCGGCTCTGAATGCAAAATCCATGAGACCTTTTGCTCAGGAAATTAAAAATATAATTCCCGAAGGTAAAATTTATGCTTATGTTTCTACACCAATGCTGCGTTTTTATATTATCAACTTCTATAATGACAACCGGGTTGCATCGTTCGAACATGAAAAACCCCAAAAAGGTTACCTTGTCGTAGGCGAAAATGATTATAACGGCCACATTACTTCAACGTATCCGGATTATCAATTTAAACAAATATTGAAAAGCAACCGGAAAGGGAACGATGTAAAAGACATTATTTATCTATATAAATTTGAGAAAAATACAGAAAACAAATAAATTATAATCTCATAATCAACAATAAAGGAGACCCGTAAGGCCTCCTTTATTGTTATGACATATTCAGTCTTTACACGCTATTAATTCAATTTCAACCAAGACATCCTTAGGCAATTGCCTGACTGCTATGCATGAACGGGCCGGATGATTGGTAAAATACTCAGAATAAATCGTATTGAAAGCAGCAAAATCTTCCATATTCTTCAAGAAACAAGTCGTTTTTATCACATGGCCGAATGACATCCCAGCAGCTTGTAATATGGCAGATAAATTCTGCATAACTTGAATTGTCTGCCCCTTTATATTTGTCGCATCAACATTCCCGGTAACAGGATCTATAGGAATTTGTCCTGATGTATATAACATATTACCGCACAAAATAGCCTGCGAATACGGACCTATAGATTCAGGAGCCTGTTGGATATAAATCTTCTGTAACATAAGCTTATATTTAAACATTAATCAATTATACAAATCTACATAAAAAAAGGTTCCGACTAAATTTGGAATACTCATAAATATACCTAAAAATAACACTTATCTTCTCTTTTTTAGAAAAAACCGGACATCTTTTTACATAAATAATATGAACATATCTTTTTTCATTCTGTTATCATAAAGTAGGATTCTGACTGCAAAAGAAAAAAATGTCTTAATGAAGACAAGTGAAATTAAAATCCCCGGACTATATGAGCAAAATAAAAATAAAGGATGTATTTATAATTTTTGGCGAAGAGTACAAAAAAGCCCGCAAACTCATAGACGAAAATATAAGCAAAGCCGAAATACTTGAAAAAACAGGCTGCACTGTGGCAGTGAATAGAGCTAATCTTGAAATAAACGAAGGTGAATTTTTTGTTATTATGGGATTATCAGGCAGCGGAAAATCTACTCTCTTAAGATGTATCAACCGGCTCATACGTCCTACCTACGGAGAAGTACTGATAGACGGTAAGAATATAACACGATTAAAAGATAAAGAATTACTCGAAATACGGCGAAAAAAACTTTCCATGGTATTTCAGCATTTCGGTTTACTTCCCCATCGCAGTGTACTTAGCAATGTGGCTTTTGGACTCGAGCTACAAGGCATTTCTTCAAAGAAACGAATGAAAAAAGCACAAGAAAGCATAGAGCTGGTAGGACTGAAAGGTTATGAAGAACAAAAGGTAAGTGAACTATCGGGGGGTATGCAACAACGGGTAGGATTGGCAAGAGCACTTGCTAATAATCCCGAAGTTTTATTGATGGATGAAGCTTTTTCTGCTCTTGACCCGCTCATCAGAGAGCAGATGCAGGATGAACTTCTGGCCTTGCAAAACAAAATGAAGAAAACAATAGTATTCATTACACACGATCTCGATGAAGCAATTAAACTGGGAGACAGAATAGCCATAATGAAAGACGGTGAAGTAGTACAAATTGGAACTCCCGAAGAAATACTGACAAATCCGGCTAATAATTACGTAACTAAATTTACCGAAAATGTCGACCGAAGCAGAGTGGTGACTGCCGGCTCTATCATGATAAAAAAACCGGTAACCATAAGAGCTGATCGCGAAGGGCCTGAAGCTGTAATACGAAAAATGAGAGAGAAGAATCTGTTCGTATTACCAGTTATAGACTCTAACCACCAACTTCTGGGAGAAATAAGATTAAAAGATGTGATGAAACTGAGAAAAGAAGGAAAAAAAGACCTCAAGTCCATTATTATATGCAACATACCATCGGTACTCGAATGCGCTACCGTAGAAGACATGCTACCCTTATTACCTCAAATACGGCAGGTTATTCCGGTTGTCAGTGAGAACAATCAATTACTGGGTGTAGTATCACCATCTTCCGTCATTATTGAAATGACAGGTAAAGATAAAGGAGAGATCAAACAAATCGTACAAAATGCTATAGACTTATGATAAAAATAGATATAGGAAAATATATTGAAATAGCTATAAACTGGCTCACAGACCATTGGACTCCATTCTTCGATGCCATCGACAACGGTGTAGGAAACTTTATAGATGCTTTGCAACAAGGTTTAGCCTGGATCCCGTTTTACATAATTATTATTGCCATTGCTGCACTAGCATGGTTCAAAGCCGGTAAAGGAATAGGCATATTTACTTTATTAGGATTACTGCTTATCTATGCCATGGGATTCTGGGATTCTACAATGGTAACTTTAGCCCTCGTACTCTCATCTACCATCATAGCACTTATATTAGGCATTCCCTTGGGAATATGGTGTGCTGAAAATAAAAAAACCGAAAAAATAGTTCATCCCATACTGGACCTGATGCAAACAATGCCTGCCTTCGTATATCTTATACCGGCCGTACTGTTTTTCGGACTGGGAAATGTACCCGGTGCATTTGCGACTGTTATATTTGCAATGCCTCCTGTCGTACGGCTAACGACTTTAGGTGTTAAGCAAGTACCCCAAGACATAATCGAAGCAAGTCGGTCATTCGGAGCAACAAAAAGACAAATGTTATTTAAGGTACAACTGCCACTGGCTTTGCCAACTATTATGACAGGCATAAACCAAACTATCATGATGTCCTTATCAATGGTAGTAATCGCAGCAATGATTTCTGCCGGAGGATTAGGTGAAATAGTTTTAAAAGGAATTACGCAGATGAAAATAGGCCTGGGATTTGAAGGAGGGCTGGCTGTCGTTATCCTGGCTATCATTCTCGACCGTATTACACAAGGCTTTGTATCACGTAAATAAAAAAACATGAAATACTTGATATACATAAACATTCTTTTAATTATAACAGTAACAGCTGGTTGTTCCGCAAAAGAAAAAAATTCTAAAGAAATATCCATTGCATACCCTAACTGGTCCGAAGGGATCGCCTTAAGTTACCTGGCAAAAAATATTTTAGAAGAACAAGGATATAAAGTAACCATGCAAAATGCAGACATTGCTCCTATTTTCGTTTCCATGGCTCGTGGAAAAACCGACGTTTTTATGGACACTTGGTTACCGGTAACCCATAAAGATTATATGAATCAATATGGAGAAAAATTGGACATAATAGGAAAATCATATAATAATGCACGCATCGGTTTGGTCGTACCCACCTATGTTAGCATAAATTCTATCGAAGAACTTAACAAAAATCATAATCAGTTTTCAGGAGAAATTATCGGCATTGATGCTGGAGCCGGTATCATGAAATCGACCATTCAAGCTATTGCCGATTATCCTCTGGATATTGAACTGAGATCTTCCAGCGGAACCGCCATGACAGCTTTGCTGAAAAAAGCAACTGATGCAAAAAAATGGATTGTAATTACCGGATGGCAGCCTCATTGGATGTTCTCCGTATTCGATCTAAAATTCTTGGACGATCCTAAAAAATCATTCGGAGAGGCCGAAAGTATATTTACTATCTCAAGAAAAGGATTTTTTGCAGATGATCCTTTCGCCGGTAATTTCTTTTCTAACCTAAAACTAAACGACGAGCAATTAAGCTCATTACTCAACTATTTCAATACCATCTCTGATGAAACGGAAGCCGCAAATAAATGGATAGACGAAAACAGAGAACTCGTTGATTCGTGGATATCCGGTAAACAATAAAATATTTTGTAAATAACAAAAAGATCAACGGATTTTCCTGGTTTGAAAATGGTATTGCCAAATGAAAGAAATACCTTTTAACCTCGAAATAGCATTGAAAAGCAAAAAGACCGAATACAAAAAAAGCATTAGCCCCCAGGAGAAAACCCGTTTAGCTCGAAAGAAACGTAGAAAGTCGTAATGCACAATTGAACAAAAAATAATAACTATATCAGATATTAATATGAATTTAGAAGAAGTTTTAAATTACCGCCGTTCAGTACGAGTGTTTGATAAAGAAAAACAAATAGATCCGGAAAAAGTAAAACATTGCCTGGAACTGGCAACATTAGCTCCCAATAGTTCAAATATGCAATTATGGGAATTTTATCAAATTATAAAACCCGAATTATTAGCAAAGATATCAAAGGCCTGCCTCGACCAAACTGCTACAGCTACAGCCTCAGAAATCGTCGTTTTTGTTACACGTCAGGATTTATATAAAAAAAGAGCAAAGTTTGTACTTGAATTTGAAAGAGAGAATATTAAACGAAACAGTCCGAAAGAACGCCAAGAAAAACGTATTAAAGACAGAGAGCTCTACTATGGAAAGTTGATGCCGTTTATTTATGCCAGATTTTTCGGTTTACTAGGCTTTTTAAGAATTATATTGGCAAAAATTATCGGACTTTTCCGCCCTATTATTCGGGAAGTATCCGAAAATGATATGCGTGTCGTAGTACATAAGTCTTGCGCACTTGCCGCACAAACATTTATGATTGCTATGGCAAACGAAGGATATGATACTTGTCCTCTGGAAGGTTTTGACAGTAAACAAATTAAAAAGCTATTAAAACTACCTCATCGTTCCGGAGTGAATATGGTAATAGCCTGTGGCATCCGAGACGGAAATAAAGGAATCTGGGGCGAACGGGGGAGAGTTCCATTCAGTGAAGTTTATCATAGAATCTAATTGCTTCAAATGTAAACATTCCCTAATCATATATTCAAAAACACATATAACATATCCTCGGCATATACAAATAAATATACTACTAAAAATCAGATAACCTAACGCTGTTTTTTCCTTGTCTTCATAGGACTCAACAGTATCATAGCTAACAATAGTATTCCAACAAAAAAACCAATGCCGAAAATAGAATACACTATTCTATTTTCCAGCTTATTTATTTTAAAATATCTAGGCTCTGTATACAGGATCTTCCCTCTTCCGAAAGTCTTATACCTCGGTAACTCATATTTTTTTATAAATTCATAATATTCTTCATTGATAAGTTTATAACGCTCTAAAAATAAGCTTTCGTTCTCTCCGTCCAACATATAAGGATAGCCTTCACTAAAAACATGTTTACGTAAAGGAAGATAATATATCATTCCTGTAAACATGTCTTCATATTTTTTCTTACTTAACATACTAATAAATGGATATAAATCAAATTTATCTTCACCGAAGGGGGAGTCACGAAAACCGAAAGCATATGCAGAATCACCCATTTGTTCGAATGCAACATCCCATTTCCCATTTTGTATAGGAGGAGCAACCTCTATAGAAAAATAATTCAAGGTTATATTATTAATTAAGACATTCGCTATTTTACCAGGGAAAGTTCTATTTAAATAAGCTCCACAATTATCATTCAAATAGTCATCAAGCAGGAAAGCATGTCTGAAATTCATAATAATCAAAGACTTATTTGCCTTTTTGGATTTGATAGTATTTATAATATTCGTGGCCATTATACTATCATACATTTTTTCAGCATATGGATTTACCAAAATATCCGAACTGGTAAAACACACATTTATACGAACACTGTCCTTTTGATTTAAATAATAAACCCTTTTTAAAAAGTCAAACCAACTTGTACGATTCCAAAGAGGATGCAGAGTCTGATTTTTCATTAAAAAGCCGGACAATGCTTTTTCCATAAGTGAATCATTAGAATATGTTGTAGAAGTATAAGCTTGGTAATCTTTTATTCGATCTGCACGTCCTTGTTCTGTAAAAATAGTTCCTATATCAGAAAAACGTTCGTCTTTTATAATATTATAAATCATATCCCATTGCGTATATTCATTATGAAATCTCTCGCAAAGAATGACATGATCATATTTTTTGAACAAGTCAAATATATAATCATTAATATCCTGCCGGTTATGTTGTAAATATTGGGTATATTTAGTTACAGCGGACGAAGAAGGACGAGGAGCATAATATTCTATTTCAGCAGATTTGGCTAAATCCGGATTAGTTAAAT
This sequence comes from Barnesiella propionica, assembly GCF_025567045.1. Classification (NCBI taxonomy): domain Bacteria; kingdom Pseudomonadati; phylum Bacteroidota; class Bacteroidia; order Bacteroidales; family Barnesiellaceae; genus Barnesiella; species Barnesiella propionica. The sequence continues at coordinate 532,477 of NZ_JAOQJK010000002.1, forward strand.
AGGTATTAGCTATTCTGGAAAAGAAACCAAGAACCAATATTATCATATATAAAATCAATAACTTATAACGTTCTTTTTTACTAATAAAAGAAACAGATCTAATGATTTTAATTTTAAATATCTTTTTACGAAAAAACAAAAGTAAAAATAAAATTATAAGAAATATAAAAAATAAAATAATATAAAAAAGAGAATATGAATGAAATATATTGTTCGCATTTAACACATATGGCAATAAATTATATAGGAATAAACTGATAACCAATAAAAAACCTGGAATACTAGTAAAAACATCTCTCAAAGCAAACCTTACAAATTTATTTTTATTTTCTATCGAGGATTTTAATCTAATACCCAAAAATTTTTGACCTAATGTACACATCCAAAAGAAATGGCATATAACCTCATAGATCATCCAAACAGACAACCACCCCCACAAGAACGGAAGATAAAAAAATCCGGATATACAAAAACTCAATATACAGAAAAGATAAAGACTAAAAGATAAGTCTATTATAATTCCTAAAATCCTCTGAATAGCAAATGTGATTTTTTTCATTATGTATTTACTATATGCACTATTATTTATTTTACAACTTATCAGGGTAGATTCTAATATTCAATAAATTTTTAAGCAATATACAATTAATAATTTATAGGTATGACTTACTATTACCATACAAGCCATAACATTAACACAAAATAAAGCCGTTTAACAAATCATATTATTTACGGTCTGATATTAAAAAGACACCGGTTATAATAATATAACGATGTCTTTTTTCTCTATATAAACATTTTAATCACAAAATAGGTACTTCCATCAGCAAAAGTTTAGCTTTCTTCAATACTTTAATCTGTATTTGCTTTGTTTCATAAAGACCGATACCATCCCGCCGGGAAAGAATCGCATCCCCTATCGCTATTTCACCTTCCAAAACAAATAAATATATACCCGTATTATCTTTATGTAACGTATAATCTATAATTTTACCGGCATCAAAATCTCCCATAGAGAACCAGGCATCCTGGTCTATCGAGGCTGGTGCATCACCATCAGGAGATATAAACAAAGCCCACTGATTAGGAAGCAAAAGTTCCCGTATATCATAATCATTATATTTGGGCCGATTATTTTTGTGTTTCGGTATTACCCATATCTGTAAAAACTCTACAGGCTCCGTCTGACTATGATTTTTTTCACTATGAAGTATGCCTGTTCCGGCACTCATAACCTGAATCTCCCCCACTGTTATTACCTTTTGATTACTTTCACTATCGCCATGCCTTAAATGTCCCTTTAAAGGTATCGACACTATTTCCATATTCTCGTGAGGATGAGTATCGAATCCCGTACCCGGAGCTACTTTGTCATCATTAAGTACGCGTAATGCGCCAAAACTCATCCGATGAGGATTATAATAATTGGCAAAACTAAATGTATGATGCGTATCAAGCCATCCGTGATTAGCATGTCCCCGGCTTTCAGCCTTATCTATAATAGATTTCATAACACTACAATATTTTATTGTTATTAATTAAAAACATCTGCATGGAAGGAAAGTTCTGTTCTTCCTTATCGAAAACGCTCAAATCAATCCCATAAAGAAATTATTAGTAAATTTGCACATCAAAATACATAAATATGATAACACCCAAATTAGATATTCATACGCATAGCATAGTAAGCGGACATGCATTCAGTACCCTGCAGGAAATGGCTAAAACAGCATCGGAAAAAGGACTGGAACTATTAGGTGTCACCGAACACGCTCCAAGTATACCGGGTACTTGCAGTCTAATCTACTTCAGAAATTTACACGTTGTCCCTCGAAAAATGTACGGAATAGAGCTTTTACTAGGTTCTGAATTGAATATTACAGATTATAAAGGATCCATAGATATGGATGAAAATCATTTAAAAATGCTTGATGTAAGAATTGCAGGAATTCATTCTTTATGTTATACTCCGGGTAGCATAGAACAAAACACACAAGCAATCATTGGAGCAATAAGTAATTCTTATATAGATATAATAAGTCACCCAGGCAATGGAACAGTTCCATTACTATATGAACCTATCGTACTTGCTGCAAAAAAATACGGAACTCTTCTTGAAATAAATAACAGTTCGCTAAATCCCTTACGACATAAAGAATGCGCGAAATATAACAATTTGCAAATATTACATCTATGTAAAAATATGAAGTTCCTGTTATACTAGGCAGTGACGCACATATATCTTTTGATATAGCCCGATATGACTTTATACCCGAACTGCTACAAATGTCAGAGTTTCCAGACAAACTTATTATCAATGATAAAATAGATACTTTCAGAAAAATTATTCATCGCAACAGAAAATATCAATAACTCAACGTCCATTTAGTCAGCAATCTGATATCATTAAAGAACATATATATCCTACGAATAACCCCGGGATTAACCTCCGGCAAATAAACCATGTGCCTATCTTTCTTCAGACAAAGAAGAAATACACGTCCGTTTTTAAGAAATATCTTAAAACATCCGTTCTTTCTCTCCGCATTCAAATAAATGATATCATCATAAGCAATACGATCTCCTGAGCCATCTTCAAACTCCATATAATCATCCAAATATGTAATATGATGCTGCATTTTATAAGGACGGAGCTTCTCCATAATCTTAAATTTACTTATCGGCGATGCATGTTTTACAAAATATTTTATCATCCAATCACTTAACTTATCCCGAAATGTTATATCGCGTAAAAAATATATCTCTCTATATAAATAAGTATATATATTTTCATGCGTTTTATTTATTATCGTAAAAAGCTGCACCTCATTATTATTTGAAGTAGTAGAAAAGACTAAACGAATTTTAGGCGATAATTCCAAAAACAAAAAATTATCAGACCGAGCAATAGAATCAACAAAAGCATAAGGAATATATCTTTTACTAAAAGAAGAAGTCGAAATAAAAGTAAAACCATTTTTTTTAAATTCGAAATGATGCAGATATTTATATGGCATTAATGCATCAGAAATAGAGATTCTATACTTTTCCGATTTTATTCCTTTTTGATATAAACAAATCGAGTTTGTCATTTATTCGATTTTAGCACTGATTATTAATAAATTATTTTATATCACAAAATTATATTAGAATTCTGTTTTTTACTACCACTTTTTAGCTCAAAATATACACCAATTGGTCCAAAGTTCACTATAAAATTCACATTAAATGATTTATTAAAGTTAATACAAAATATCAGCACATAACCTAAAAACAAAATAATACACTGATAATAAATATATTATAAAAACAAATAAACAAACAAATGATATAATATACGTTAAATAAATAAACTCCATTGAACAATTCAGCTCAACACAACATACCTCTAATAAAAAGAATCATGACAGATTGAATATTTTAAAAATCATATTTATGAATCGGAAAGAATGCGAACTTTATCATTGCGAATATAAAAACATTTTGGAAAAAGAATTTAATTATTTGCAATATGAAAAAGGAAGAGAAGTTATATTCCCCTCCGATAAAACACAACACATTATGGCCTTTGTTCTTAAAGGAGAAATGACAATAACCTACGAAAAACAACCATCTGTAGAAGCTTATTCTCCCCAAGTATTCGTAGTGCCGAAGAGATCTACAATAAAAATAAAGGTAAGTGAAAAAACGGACTCATTAATATTTTACATGCGTTTTACCGAATTAAATGGCTTTTGTGATAAATTTAACATAAAAGATATAATTCAGGACCCCGATTTCTTATGGATGTTCAAGACATTAGAAATGAAAGAACCACTTTCAAAATATATTGATTACCTCTCTTATATAACCAAAAACGAATTCTGCCAATATTTTAATAACACACATAAAAAAGTTATCGGAAGCATCTTTTTTTCATTCTATACCCATGATGAATTATTACAATTATTTTATCCCATTAATGCCAAAGAAGAATATTTCAAACTGTTGGTCTTAAAAAATTACTCACATGTTAAAAACTTACGTGATTTTGCAGAAAAAACAGGATGCAGCCTTTCTACCTTTAAAAGAAGATTCTCCGAGAGTTTCGGAATGCCCGCACATCGTTGGTTACAAATACGTAAATCCAGTGCAATAAAAGAAGATTTAAAAAACCACACCACAAACTTTCAAGAAATATCCGAAAGATACGGCTTCCCCTCACAAAAACACTTGTATAATTTCTGTGTCAGGCATTTAGGAGGCAGTCCCAGTTCAATAAGAAACGGAACCGAAAATACCAACTAATAGTAAAAAATTCATAACTTTAAAAAGAATTTAAAAGAACACCTTATAAGATTTTGATTATTAAACTTTTTTCCATAAGTTTGTTCTATAATTTAGTTGCCTTACAAGGCAAAATAATATTCTTTAACAAATAAAACCATCCCTTTAAGAAGGGTATACTTTGGTTATTTTTAAATTACAAATCACTACAAACTCACTAACTATGAACAATATAAATACCGAATTCGGAAAAATCACTACTTACTTATACCATTATGCCCTATATTTGACACAAAACAAAGAAGCAGCAGAAGATTTGGTACAAGATACCGCTCTTAACGCTGTCAGCAATCAGGAAAAATTTGAAAACGGAACAAATTTTAAAGCATGGACATCTAAGATCATGCATAACATATTTGTAAATGACTATAGAAAAAAAGCTGTCAGAAGAGCTGTTATATGTGAAGCTGATTCCTTACAAGTTGCATCTACCGACTCAGGACCCGGAGAAAACTTAGATATTCAAATCATTAATAATGCTATTAAAAATTTACCTCTAAAACAACGTTCCATTTGTAAATTATTGATCACAGGTTCCAAATACGAGGATATCGCCATAACCATGAATATGCCTTTAGGATCTGTAAAAAGCCAAATATTCCTTATTCGTAAGAAATTAAATCACCAATTACGAGAATTAAGAGATTAATACAGCATACACTATAAAATAAGCCGGAATTACTTACAATTCCGGCTTATTTTTACTACCCACTTGAAATAATAACGATTATTTCCCTTACCGCATGTTTATATTCAAACATCGGGGATTCCCGGGGCTTCGAGGGACTGACGGTAACGTAACCGGGTTGACTGGGAAGGGGCTGTACGGGATTGTGGGGAGAGGTAATTCTTCAGGGATGAAGTGGTATGGATAATAGTATGGTAGTGGTATGGGTGTGAGTGTGGTATGGGTGTGGGTATTGGGTATTGATCTGATGTTCTTGGTCTGTACATATAAAACAGGAGCCTGATCTTCCGGGGGTCATCTCCCCCTTCCGACAAGGCTCCTTTATGTGGCGGCTACCTACTCTCCCACTTTGCGCAGTACCATCGGCGTGACGAGGCTTAACTTCTCTGTTCGGTATGGGAAGAGGTGGG
>NZ_JAOQJK010000003.1:300000-406204 GCF_025567045.1 Barnesiella propionica
GTCAGTCGAGCTTTATTTTCAATATAAATGAGGCATTTTAAAGATATATTTCATTCGGTTTTTACACAACCTGTCATTTTCATCATTTTTGTCCTGGTTATGGTGACACCCAACATATTCCTGAGTGTTACCGAACCGCTGTCTCCTGCTTTCACAGTCGCATATCTGTTACTTCCGCTTTCGGTATACATGATATTATTGTTAACCTGCAAAAAACCGGGAATACCTTTCTGGATATTATTTCCCGTACATTTCATCGGAGCATTCCAGCTGGTATTATTATATCTTTTCGGGAACTCTATCATCGCATCGGACATGTTCATTAACGTATTTACAACCAATAGTAACGAAGCGTCCGAATTACTCGATAACCTGATTCCTGCAATTATCGGTGTTATATTATTATATGTACCGGCATTACTGCTGGCTGTTTATTCTATCCGGGAAAAAGACAAACTCGGCAAACGATTCAGGCAAAGAGCCTTCATCATCTCTCTGATTGTCATGAGCATAGGAACTATATTTTACGGCCGGGCTCATAAACAATCTCCCGCAGAAAATACGATTTGCCATATATATCCGGTAAATGCAGTAAACAATATGAGATTCGCCGTACGCAGCTGGGAAAAAAGTAAAAAATATCCCGTAACATCCCAAAACTTTACTTTTCACGCTGCTTCCCGTCATCCGGCCGATATGCCGGAAATATATGTGTTAGTTATCGGGGAAACCTCAAGAGCCGAAAACTGGGGATTATACGGATATAGCAGAAATACTACGCCACTGCTGGAAAAAACGCCCGGCGTATTGCATTTCGATGATGTCATAACACAAGTGAATGCGACACATAAGAGTGTCCCGTTAATGATGTGTGCGGCCTCGGCCGAAAATTTCGATCTCATCTATTCACAAAAAAGCCTGATCACAGCATTCAACGAGGCCGGATATCAAACGGCTTTCTTATCTAACCAACTATATAACGGTTCGTTCACCGATTTCTTCGCAGATGAAGCTCATCTGAACCGGAATCTTAAAGGAGAACGCCCCAATGAGAATACTCGCGATAAAGAACTATTGCCGGTAGTGGACTCTTTACTGGCCGGTTCACATTCCAAGCAGTTAATAGTATTACACACTTACGGTTCTCATTTCAATTACTGTGAAAGATATGGAAATTCCAGCCGTATCTATATGCCGGACCATGTAACAGGAATTAAAATGAAAAATAAGACCCAAATGGTCAATTCTTACGATAACTCCATACGCGCAACCGATAAATTCCTGACACGGTTGATTATGCGGCTGCAGAAAACGGGAAAACCGGCGGCTCTTATTTATCTGTCGGACCATGGAGAAGACTTACTGGACGACAAACATCAAAAGTTTCTGCACGCGTCTCCTATTCCCTCCTATTACCAACTCCATATACCCTTTATCATGTGGACATCTAAACAATATAAAGAGACGTTTCCCGAAAAAGTAAAAGCTGCCTGTAGCCGGCATCACACCCCATTCAATTCCAGAGTCGTATTTCATACATTGCTGGATATGGCCGGAATAGACACTCCTTATAAAAACGATTCGCTTTCCTTGGTAAACAGCAAATTCGTTACTCGCGAACGTCTATATCTGGGTGAACACAACCTTCCCGTAAAGTTAAGCAAATTAGGATTGAATAAAGAAGACATCGAACAATTCCAAAAGCATAAATTAGCTTTATATTAAGAAAAAGAATGTTATTCATTCACACTATTTTTAAAGAGGCCCGACTATACTTAGGAAAAAAGTATATCTTTGTATCAGGAAACAAATAATTATATACAGTTTCATGGTAGAAAAAGGCTCAGACAGCATTGTAATCATTCCCACATACAACGAAAAAGAAAATGTGGAAAATATAATACGTGCGGTTTTCGGGCTTCCGAAAACGTTTGACATCCTCATCATCGACGACAATTCTCCCGACGGAACAGCCGATATCGTAAAAAAACTGCAAAATGAATTTCCTGGCAATTTGTTCCTCGTGGAACGAAAAGGGAAACAAGGACTGGGGACAGCATACATAGCGGGATTCAAATGGTCTGTCGAAAACAAATATGACTATATCTTTGAAATGGATGCCGATTTCTCCCATAATCCCAAAGATTTATTAAAGCTCTGGATTGCCTGTGCAGAGCAAGGAGCAGATGTTGCCGTGGGTTCGAGATATATAAGCGGAGTAAATGTGGTAAACTGGCCTATGGGAAGAGTTATCATGTCTTATTTTGCCTCAAAATACGTACGTTTTATAACCGGTTTGAAAATAGCCGACACTACCGCCGGATTTGTTTGTTACCATCGTCCTGTCCTGGAAACCATAGAAATCGACAAGATCAGGTTCAAAGGATACGCATTTCAGATAGAAATGAAATTTACCGCATATAAATGCGGATTCAAGATAACAGAAGTTCCTATCATATTCATTAACCGGGTACTGGGAGAAAGCAAAATGAATTCCAGTATTTTCGGAGAAGCCATTTTTGGCGTTATAAAATTGAAAATAGGAAGCTGGTTTAAAAAATACCCCCGAAAAAAAGCAGATTAATATTCCGTCTTTACAAATTATTTTCCTCATGAATAAAACGATTATCAAGAATGCGACCATCATCAACGAGGGAAGTCGTTTCACCGGTCATGTGCTTATCGACGGAGAATATATAAGTTCCGTCATAAACGGAAAATTACCTGAATACATAGAGAAGGAAGCCATGCGTATCATAGATGCAAGAGGAAAATGGCTCATACCGGGAGTTATTGACGATCAGGTACATTTCAGAGAACCGGGACTCACCCACAAGGCCGATCTTGCAACCGAATCCAGAGCTGCTGTGGCCGGTGGTGTAACTTCATTTATGGATATGCCAAATACCCTGCCACAAACGACATCTTTAGACGCACTCAAATGGAAATGGGACAGGGCTGCAGAAACCTCCGTAGCCAATTATTCATTTTACATCGGTGCCACTAACGATAATGCAAATGTATTGAGACAGGCAGATTTCAGTAAAGTTTGCGGAATAAAAATTTTCCTGGGTTCTTCTACCGGAAATATGCTGGTAAATAAAAAAGAAACCTTAAAACGCATTTTCTCCGAAAATCAAGCGCTTATCGCCGTACATTGCGAAAAAGAAGAAATCATTACACGAAACCGGATTTATTATACACAGCGTTTCGGAGAAGAACTTCCGATCTTCTTTCACCCTCTTATCCGCAGTACCGAAGCTTGTTACGCTTCTTCATCCGAAGCTGTAGAACTGGCTGTCAAAACGGGTGCCAGACTTCATTTACTTCATTTATCTACTGGAAAAGAATTATCATTATTGGAAAGCAAACCCTTATCTGAAAAGAAAATTACCGCAGAAGTATGCGTACATCATTTGTGGTTTGACGATAATGATTATGCCGATTATGGCAACCTCATAAAATGGAACCCGGCTATAAAAACATTTGGAGACCGGATTGCCCTTACCGATGGCGTACAAGATAACCGAATCGATATCATTGCAACAGACCACGCCCCCCATTTGCTCTCCGAAAAACAAGGCTCATGCCTTAAAGCCGCATCGGGAGGACCTTTAATTCAGCATTCTTTACAGGTCATGCTGGAAAAACACAAACAAAATATATTTTCTCTGGAAAAAATAGTAGAAAAAATGTGTCATGCCCCAGCTACTCTTTTCAAAATAAGAAAACGAGGATATATACGCCCGGGATATTATGCAGATCTGGTACTTATCAACCCGGATAAAAAATATACTGTAAGCCATGGAAACATATTGTCAAAATGCGGCTGGTCTCCATTCGAAGGGCATACATTCCCTTGTACCATCGAACAGACTTTTGTAAACGGCATAACAGCCTACCAAGACGGCGTTGTAAACGACAAGTGCAAAGGAAAATTACTATATTTCGACAATTAATCTGCATTTAACAATTCGGATTTTGAAATAAGAAAAATTTCTTTTCGCCATAAAAAAAGGAGACAAAGTTTTGTCTCCTTTTTCAATATATATAGTATCCATCCATTACGCAGCATCTCATATTCACAAAAAAAATAGAGCCACCTCATGCCGAGGCAGCTCTATCAACTTTCTTTTTGTTCTGGTTGCTTGGATTATTCAGCTACAACTTCAGTAGCAGCAGCTTCAACAGCAACTGCAGTATCGGCAGCAGTAGAATCAACTACAACCTCAGTTGCTTCTTCTACAACAACAGCTGCAGTATCAGTAGCAGCTTCAGTAGATTCAGCAGTTTTAGAACCGCAAGAAGCGAAAGACATTGCGAAAGCAACAGCAAAGAACAAGACTAACTTTTTCATTTTCTTTAAATTAAAGATAAAACAATAATTTTCTGCTTCAAAAACAGTTCAAAGGTAGACATTATTTTTATATATTGTACACTTCATCCCTCTTTTTTTTCAAAAAAATGTTTTTTTCTCCCAAAAAGAAGGAAAATCCTCACTAATTAGTATATAAATACCGCTTTATACTTCTTTTCGGAGTCTTTTCAAACTCAGTAGGATAAAGTTGGATACGTGATATATTCTCGTATGGTGCCACAGATTTATTCAAATTTTTTCTGACTTCCTCCATAGTAACAGGCAAATCGGCATTACTCAGCCCGTAACTATCCATTGCCTCGTAATCCGGATAAACAAGAGCCACCAGTTTTCCATCCCTTTCTACCACAAGACTTTCGGCTACAAATGGCATATTATTCAGCTTCGCTTCTATTTCCTCGGGGTATATATTCTGACCCGATGCATTCAATATCATGGTCTTATAGCGTCCTTTGATAAATATAGTACCGTCTTTACCCATCGTACCCATATCTCCCGTATGTAACCAGCCATCTGCATCAAGTACAGCTTTTGTCGCCTCTTCATTCTTATAATATCCTGCCATAACATGCTCTCCCCGTACACATATTTCTCCAGGTATGTTTTCCGGATCGGCAGAATCTATTTTTGCCTCCATATATCCGGTCAGGATATGCCCCGAAGAACCCGCCTGAAATTCTCTATGCGGAGTATAACTGATTAAAGGAGCGCATTCGGTCATTCCATAACCCACTGTAAACGGGAATTTGATTTTTCTCAAAAAATCTTCCACCTCCCTGTTCAAAGGAGCTCCCCCTACTATAACTTCTTCAAACCTTCCTCCGAAAGCATCGACCAGTTTTTTCCTTACCTGATTATATATTTGATGATCCAGTATAGGAATGCTCAATGCCAGTTTCATCGCACCTTTGCTCAACATAGGCTGAATCATTTTTTTATATATTTTTTCCAGAATAAGAGGTACACAAATTACAAGATTAGGTTTAACCTCGCTCATCGCCTTCAACAAAATCTTCGGTGAAGGTATTTTTCCTAATAATGTAATATGGGAACCAACGGCCAGAGGAACCAGCAAATCGAAAGCACAGCCATACGCATGAGCCAAGGGAAGAAAAGAAAGGCATTTACTTTCACGATAATGCAGTTTCGAACGAATACCGAAAACAACATTTCCGGCCAGATTATTACCGGTAAGCATCACCCCTTTACTAAAGCCTGTAGTCCCGGATGTATAGTTAATGAGAGAAACCTTGCTGTTTTCTAACTCGGCATATTTTACATCTTTACGGGAAAAACCACTCGGGTATGCAGCCTTGAATCTTCGGGTCATACCGCGTAAACATTTTTCAATCTCTTCACCGTCCCGCTGAGCCAGACAGCCGAAATCGGTCAATGAAATAGCCGCCCTCAGTTGTTTCAGTTTGTCCATTTCTATATTTTCCCATATCTGGTCGCTTGTAAACAGTAACACCGAGTCGGAATGATTAACGATATGTTGTACGTCTCCCGGATTAAACTCCTGCAAAATAGGTACAATGATGGCTCCATAAGTAACGGCAGCAAAAAAAGCGATACACCACCTGGGAGTATTTTTTCCTACCAGAGCGATTTTGTCTCCCCTCCGTATCTTACAATGACGAAAAAGAAGATGCAACCGGGCTATCTCTTTTGCGACTTCCTGATAAGTATATGTTTTTTGTTCATTATAATCGGTCAAGGCCGGGAGCTCCCAGTTTTCTTTAAAACTCCGCTCATATATTTTTATAAAATTTTCTTCTATCATACGTCTGTTTTTTTAGACACCTTATGCAAATATATAATGAATCTTTCTAAAATGCACCTAATTACACATAATGATTGTTTCTCCCACTGCTAAATTCGCATAAAATGAGTAACTTTGAACCGCTTTTTAAGTTTAAAATATCAGGAATATAATGATAGATTCCAGCACTTTTGAAAACAAAACAGCCGCATACTTTACACTGGGATGCAAACTAAACTTCGCAGAGACTTCGACGATAGGACGTATTCTGGAAGAAAACGGAATACGCAAAGTCCGTAACGGAGAAAAGGCGGATATTTGCATCATTAATACATGTTCGGTGACAGAACTGGCAGATAAAAAATGCCGGCAGACCATTCGCAGGATTGCCAGAAAACATCCCGGAGCCTTCATTGTCGTGACCGGATGTTATGCACAATTAAAACCCGATGAGGTGGCCCACATACCCGACGTGGACTTGGTACTGGGAGCTGAACAGAAACTGGATATCATTAAATATCTGGGATCGCTCGATAAAGAAGAAAACGGTCATATTATCACGACACAAAGTAAAGATATACGTCAATTCAGCCCTTCTTGTTCCAAAGGGGACCGGACACGCTACTTTCTAAAAGTGCAGGACGGCTGTGATTATTTCTGCACCTATTGTACCATCCCTCTTGCCAGAGGGCGCAGCCGGAGCGGTACGATAGAACAAATGGTAAAACAAGCCGAAGAAGTAGCCTCGGCAGGAGGAAAAGAAATTGTTATTACAGGTGTCAATATAGGAGACTTCGGCAAAAATACAGGAGAGACTTTTTTTGAGCTTATCCAGGCACTCGACCAGGTAGAAGGCATTGAAAGGTATCGTATATCTTCCATAGAACCGAATCTCCTGACCGACGAGATCATCGAATATGTCGCATCGTCCCGCCGCTTCGCCCCCCACTTCCATATTCCCCTGCAATCAGGAAGCGATGAAGTATTGAAACTGATGCACCGTCGTTACGATACCGCGCTTTTCGCTCATAAAATAGAGAAAATAAAAACAACCATACCTGATGCTTTTATAGGAGTAGATCTGATCGTAGGGGTGCGCGGAGAAACTGAAAAACTTTTCGAAAATGCATACCAATTCGTAAAAGGTCTCGACATATCGCAACTACATGTATTTACATATTCGGAACGGCCTAATACTCTGGCCCTGAAAATAGACCATATCGTGCCTCCTGCCGAACGGCATGAACGTTGCCGGCGTATGCTGGAATTATCGGACGAGAAACTTCGCAGGTTCTACGAATCCCATCAGGGAGAATCACGCCCTGTCTTGTTCGAACAGCCGGCCAAAGGAGCTCCCATGCATGGATTTACAGACAACTATATCCGGGTGGAAATGCCGTTCAAAAAAGATTTTGTAAACACCACTCATTTCGTAAGATTAGGAAGTTTCAATGAAACAGGCGACGCTCTTACCGTTGCTTCGGTAGAATCATAAACAATAACCTATGAACAAAGAGACTCTGCAGGACATCTTTTACTTTCCTCTGTATCTTTATTTCAAGATACACGCCATGCTTCCTCTGCCTGTATTGTATATTCTCGCAGATATTCTTTATCTGCCCTTATTCTATATAGTAAGATACCGGCGAAAACTGGTTTTCCAAAATATGAAAAACTCATTTCCCGAAAAAAACACAAATGAGTTACGCAAAATGGAGAAAGCTTTTTACCGCCATTTTTGTAATTATATCGTAGAAACCATAAAGCTAATGCATATCTCTGATAAAGAGATGCGCCGGAGAATGGTTTTCGAAAATACCGAAGTCGTTGAGGAGTGTTTCAGGCGTAACCAGTCTATCATTATCTTGCTGGGACATTACGGCAACTGGGAATGGGTACCTTCAGTCACGCTGTGGACCGATATGGGACAAGCTACTTTCGCTCAGATATACCGTCCTTTAAAGAACCGATGGTTCGACCGTTTTTTTCTTAAACTTCGTTCCCGGTTCGGCTCGGTAAGCATTCCTAAAGCCGACACATTACGGGAAATACTCAAAATGAGAAACTCCGGAAAACCCTCCATAACCGGATTTATGGCTGACCAGACACCGTCTCCCGCCAATATACACCATTGGGTAAAGTTCCTGAACCAGGAGACTGCCGCCCTGACAGGTTTTGAAAAAATAGCCAGGAAAACAGGATTTTCCGTACTTTTCTTCGATGTGGAAGTTATCAAAAGAGGATATTATAAAACTACCATACGTGTCATAGAATCCGATCCAAAGTCCGTTCCCGAATATACCATTACCGACAGGTACATGAATCTCATGGAAAAATGTATCCTGAGAAAACCGGAATACTGGCTGTGGACGCACAAACGATGGAAATATCATCATCAAGATTTCCCCAATACCTGATAACTATGAAACCTATAGCCGTTATCATCCTTAACTGGAACGGAGAAAAACTGCTCCGGGAATTTTTACCTTCCGTTTGCCGCTACACGCCGGAGAACATAGCAGATATCATAGTAGCGGATAATGGCTCTACCGATGCATCCGTTCCGTTGCTCAAAGAGAAATTTCCCCGGGTTAGGTTGCTCGAACTGGGAAAAAACTACGGATTTGCCGAAGGATATAACAGAGCTATCGGCTCATTAGATTATCCCTACGTCGTTTTACTGAATTCCGATGTGGAAGTCTCTGAAAACTGGTTGCCTCCACTTTATGAATACTGTGAAACGCATACGGATGTAGCCGCTTGCCAACCTAAAATAAGATCCTACTGGAATAAGGAATATTTCGAATATGCAGGTGCATCGGGAGGATACCTGGATAAATACGGTTTCCCTTTTTGCCGGGGACGCATATTCAACACGATTGAAAAAGATAACGGCCAATATGATAATAATACGGATATATTCTGGGCTACGGGAGCTTGTCTTTTTATCCGCACCGAAATATATAAAAAAGCCGGAGGACTGGATAAAGAGTTTTTCGCCCATATGGAAGAGATAGATCTTTGCTGGAGAGTCCTTTTATTGGGAAAACGCATTGCGGTCGTTCCGCAAAGCATAGTATATCACCTGGGAGGAGCCACACTATCTGCGTCAAACCCGCGAAAAACCTATCTCAATTTCCGAAATAATTTATTGATGTTATATAAGAACCTTCCCCGTAAAGAAGGGAAAAAGATTTTATTCTTTCGCAGATTATATGACACGGCCGCACTATTCAAATTCCTGCTCTCCGGAAAAACAAGAGACGCAAAAGCGATATGGGATGCACATAACGATTTCAGGAAAATGAGCAAGCGATATGTTCATCAGCCACAAAAGAATTTGCTGAACTCTTTTCCCGAGGGAAAAAGAAATCTTACATGGAATTATTTCCTGAAAGGCAAGAAAACATTTTAACCTGTTACCGGCCTATCGGCTGTATATCCCGGCGAACCGCTTTCGAAATCTCGAACATGACATAAGAAGGTTCCCGGGCTTCCAGTTTATCTTTCACCTTTTCATATTGCCCGGCTGCATATTCCCGGGATTTATCGAACGTAATACGGGATATCTCGTTTTGCGATTTCTGATTCAGAGTAGAATCAAGCTGTTCTTCGGGAAAATAATCATCTAAATTAACATCTCCTATAAGCGTCAGTTCGAGAAATTCTTTTTTTGTATGAGCCTTGTCCAGATAATATCCTATGAACATATGGGACGGTGTGCGTACCAGAATAGGGTCTATATTTATCGCTTTCAACAGCGAGGCGAACAAACAACAACCGTCCACACAATTGATCTGGGCAGATTCTATAGCATCTCCGACCGGACGTACTCTTTGGGCAAAAACTTTATTGGAAGCCAAACTGTTGGCCGATATGGAACTGTATTTAAAATCCCTTTTCTGCAGAACGTTCCACAAAGCGTACACTTGATTCTGCACAGCATTCGGGCGCTGGGATTGATATCCCGAAAATCGGTTCACAATACGTGTATTTAAAGCTTCGCGTAATATTTTATCGATCTGCGGATTTTCTTCATTTACGTACGCAGCAAACATAATACTTGTTTCCTTGAACTTCCCGTTCCTGTCATTATACCCTATGATACAGTCGTTAATGCTTCTCATCATCATGGTATGCACCTCTTGTTGCAACTCTTTCCCATCCAACGATACACCCACGGTAACACTGACGGGAATAGGCTGTACGTTATTTTTCAGTTCTTCAAAATTCCAGGCCATATTGGGGTATAAAAGATAAGATTTCTTTGCCTGAGGAAGAAAAAACTCTGTTTCGGTACGGGAAAAGAACGGTGTCGCTTCAACCGTAACTTTCACACGGCTATTAGAATGTTTAGGAGTAATACGTATCCCGATATACGATTTAGGATTTCCAAGATAAAGTGTATCGCTCGGCTGAATCAACAATGTATCGTTATTCGCGAGCGAGAGGATAAGAGAAGGAAAAAAATTTCCGTCCAGATCATCGGCAACCTCATAGCTGCCTACAAAAATATCATTACGGAAAATATAAAATACGGGACCACCCACAAGAATCAACAACAATACGACAAATCCTATCCACTTTCCTAACCTGCTTTTCATTTCAGCTATTTTTATCTATCACAAATATACATGATTTTTTTCCGAATGCTATCTAACAGCAAGCAAAGATTTTATATTTGATTATTGTTAAAAACAAAGTATCCCATCTGCATTGAAGACGGGATACTTTATTTCCAAAAAACTCTATTTTACTTAAACATCTTCACCACTTTTTCCACCGCAGTGATAAAAGCGTCGGCTTCCGCCTGGGTATTATAAACAGCAAACGAAGCCCGTACCGTACCTTCGATACCTAAAGATGTCATCAAAGGCTGCGCACAATGATGTCCGGTACGGACAGCTATTCCCAGCTTATCCAGCAACATCCCCATATCGTAATGGTGAATTCCGTCTACCAGAAAAGATATGACGGAGCTTTTCTCAGGAGCCGTGCCGAAAATACGCATCCCTTCTATTTTCATTAATCGTTCTGTCGTATATTTCATCAGACCGGCTTCATGAGAAGCGATGTTCTCAAGCCCTATACGATCGACATAATCCAGAGCTGAAGCGAACGCCGTAGTACCCACATAATCCGGAGTGCCGGCCTCAAACTTAAAAGGGAGGTTTCCGAACGTAGTCTTTTCAAAATCCACATGAGCGATCATTTCGCCTCCACCCTGATACGGAGGCATCTCATTCAGCCATTTCTCCTTACCGTACAATACTCCTATTCCGGTAGGGCCATATACTTTATGAGCAGACAGCACATAAAAGTCGGCATCCAGATCTTGCACGTCTATCCGGAGATGAGGTGCGGCCTGAGCTCCGTCAATAAGAACAGGAACACCTTTTTCATGGGCATACCTGATCATTTCTTTTACCGGATTCACCGTACCCAGTACATTAGAAACATGAGACAAACTGACAAACCGCGTACGCTCATTAAATAATGACCGATAAACTTCCTGATCGAGTACCCCATGCTCATCTATCGGAACCACACGCAAACCGATTTTTTTATCACTTTGCAGCAATTGCCAGGGTACTATATTAGCATGATGCTCCATGACGGTAAGAATAATCTCATCTCCGTCACTCAAGTATTTCTTCCCGAAAGAAGACGCTACCAGATTTATCGATTCAGTCGTTCCACGAGTAAAAATCACCTCTTCGCTCTTAGGAGCGTTGATAAACTTACGTACTCTTTCACGGGCACTCTCATGAGCATCGGTAGCTTCCTGGCTTAACGTATGCACTCCCCGGTGAACATTGGCATTAATACGACAATACGTATCCGAGATTCTTTCAAAGACACAAGACGGAGTCTGGGATGTTGCGGCATTATCCAGATAAACCAGCGGTTTCCCACATATTTCCCGGGAAAGGATAGGAAAATCGGCACGTATTTTTTCTATATCGAACATAAATACATTTCTTTAAAATTTTACTGGCAGATACTACAGCCCGAGCATTTAGCCAGCTCTCCGCGAAAACGTTTTTCCACCAGCTGACGCAAACGATCTTTTAATGCTTCCAAACGAATATTCTCTATTACGTCGTTGGTAAAAGCAAACATAAGAAGCAGCCGGGCCTCTGCTTCGCTTATACCGCGCGTACGCATATAGAACAAAGCATTCTGATCCAACTGGCCTATCGTTGCCCCGTGACTGCATTTTACATCATCGGCATAAATTTCCAGTTGGGGCTTGGTGTACATATGTGCGTCCGACGATGCACACAAGTTCTTATTGCTCTGATAAGCCTCCGTTTTCTGTGCGTCGGGACGGACCAGGATACGACCGCTGAATGAACCTTGAGATTTGTCATTCAGCACATATTTGAAAAGTTCGTTACTATGACAGTTGGGAACAGCATGATCGATAAAAGTAAAGTTATCTACCGATTCTCTTTGGTCGGCAATTGCCATACCGTACAAGTTAGCTTCCGAATGTTCTCCGGCAAAAGTGATACGGTAATTATTACGGGTTATACCATTATGCAACGTTATCCCGTTCATTAACGTATTCGAACCGGCCTCCTGTTTCATAAAAGCAGAGGCGATACGGGTCGTATTAAGAGAAGATTCTTCCATATCGTAGTAATCGAACACGGCATCCTCTCCCACATATATTTCCGTTACCTGCGAAACCAGAAAACGTATTTCGGGATTTTCGGTATGGTCGCACACCAGAAGCTTCGCCTGAGCCCCTTTCTCTATAACGATGAGCAAACGTCTGTTCACCATAAAATCCACACCGGCACGTAATATATTTACTAACTGTATGGCTTTATCTATAACCACACCTTCCGGAACATAAAAGAAAAAGCCATCTTGAGCCAACGCGGTATTCAGGGCAACCGTTCCATCTGTATTTACGTCCGCTAACTTTCCATAGTATCGCTCCACCAGTTCAGGATGAGTAAGGGCTATCTTCTTAAGACTTCCTATAATCACGCCATCAGGCAATAATCCGTCAGGTATCCGCTTTTCATAGAAAACATCATTTACTAAAAAATACAACTGTGTACTCAGATTCGGGACATCACAACGAAAAACCTCATAAGGATTGACCGGAACGTCAACCCGGCCGATATTCAAACCGTAATCCGGTTCGTAAGCCTTTTCTATATCAGTACGTTTATAATCTTCTTCATCAGTCGTAGGAAAACCCGACAATTCCAGTGCGGCCATCGCCTCATCCCGCCGGGCATTGAGTACAGGAGCCGAATGGGAATCTATCAGACTCCTGTTCTCCTTGAATAAGTCTATATATTGTTTTACTGCGCTCATAGGTTCCTTATTATAATTCTCCCAACTCTTTCTTAATCCAGTCATAGCCTTTTTCTTCGAGTTCCAAAGCAAGTGCCGGACCACCCGATTTCACAATTCGTCCTTTATAAAGTACATGTACGAAATCCGGGGATATATAATCCAACAATCGTTGATAATGAGTAATTACAATAGTAGCATTTTTTTTACTTTTTAATTTATTTACACCTCCGGCTACAATCCTCAGTGCATCGATATCCAATCCGCTGTCTGTTTCGTCCAGTATTGAAAGACGGGGTTCAAGCATCGCCATCTGGAATATCTCGTTCCGTTTTTTCTCTCCTCCTGAGAAACCTTCATTCACCGAACGGCTGGCCAGTTTATTATCCAATTCTACAATAGCACGTTTCTCACGCATCATTTTGAGAAAATCGGTAGCGGAGATAGGGCTTTCTCCCAAATATTTACGCTTCTCGTTAATAGCGGCACGCATAAAGTTTACCATGCTCACTCCGGGAATTTCCACCGGGTACTGGAAACTGAGAAATATTCCTTCATGCGCCCTGTCTTCCGGCGAAAGTGACAGTAAATCTTTTCCGTAAAACTCCACCGAACCATCGGTCACCTCAAATGCAGGGTTACCGGTAAGCACGGATGATAATGTACTTTTACCCGATCCATTAGGGCCCATAATAGCATGAATCTCACCCGGTTTTACTTCCAGGTTTATTCCTTTCAATATTTCTTTACCGTTAATACCGGCATGAAGGTTTTTAATCTTAAGCATTATATTTCGTTTTTATCTTCAGTTCTATATAAATTATATAACAAATCTTTCCGCCAATATTTCAATCGGGATCAAAATTATTACAACTTAACACGCTGTGCCCCGATAATATATATACCCGGCGGAAGATCAAAATGATTTTCCCCACCGGCTACAGACAATAAACATACTAACTTGCCCTGTATATCATAAACGGCACACCGGCCAGGTTTTGAAGAGACAATAACCAATTTACCGTTCGATCCATATATGCGCTCATAAGTTGTTGTCATTTTCAAAACCGATGCCGGTTTATCAGTTAAAACCGGATATCCGTCATTTTCATCTGCCCTATATTCCCACAGATTTGCATCTGTCAGAACCTTTGCATAATCATTCAGTATCTCTGCCAGATTATAATTATTTCCTTTCATTTGTTCAGACGTTAAAGGGGTTCCCTTTTCGTTCAGGTTCTTTCCGCTAATTTGTATATCTTCGGCATAATAGCTTAAAAAACAATTAGATGTTCCTCCCGTAATACCACCGGAATAAGATTGGAAAGGAGACTTCGCAGTTACATTTCCGGTATTATAACTATTACCTACCGAACCTGAATAAACGTTACCGGCAATTCCGCCGGCATTTATTGTCACGTCACATTCTAAAAGTCCGGTTTCGGCCGAAACAGATCCTCTGTTATAACAATTCATTACAGTATTTTCCATCGCTCCGGCTATACCCCCAATATCTGCAGTAGCCCAGTCCGAACGGTTTTCATCTTCCGAATCGTTCACTACGATATTACCAAGATTCCAACAATTAAGTATCCTGTTCCCCGAAAAACCGGCTATACCTCCTATGGACACTCCCATCATAAAGGTTGGCTTGCATATTATTTCCCCACAATTCCGGCACATCGAAACATACGATAATCCATCGGTAGACCAATAATACGTTCCCACAATCCCGCCTACGTTCATTTCATAAACAGATGTAGCCGATATTCTACCACTATTGGTGCAATTATTAAAATTGCCTTCACCATACGAACAAATTCCTCCGACCGTTACAAAATCTCCGGAAGCCGTAATATCACCCCAATTGATACAATCCGTTATCGTACCTCTGTCATCACCAAAAATACCTCCGGCATAAGCTCCGGAGGAAGGACTTATGGCTGTAATATTACCAAAATTGGTACAAGAAATAATCTCTGTATCATCTATGGTTCCAGCTATTCCTCCACAAACCACCGGTAAATTATCAGCATAATTATTATCGTAAATTTCGACTTTTATATTTCCTTTATTAATGCAATTCTCAATTTTTCCCGAACCATCTCCGATTATCCCGCCGGCAATATACGAGATGCTTTCGGCCGTAGCATACTCTGCTGTTTTTTCTATTGTTATCTCCGCTTCGTTTACACAATTAATATAAGAACCATCCAGGCAACTACCGGAAAAACTCCCGACTCTAATACCCTTTTCCGACAAATACTTATCGGATATAATCGTTATACGTGACGTAGCGTCAATCGTCAGGTTTTGTATAATTCCATGTCCTACAAGACCGAATAAACCGACATAAATAATTCTATCTGCGATATTCTTAGACGCAATATGAATTTTCAGTCCTTTAATAATATGCCCGTTTCCTTCAAATATACCTGAAAATCGTGCTAAAGAAACATTTCCTGCCGACATTCCCGTAGGCATCCAGTAATGTTGCGACAAATCGATATCTGCATCCAGAACGACCTTCTGATCTTCGAATGTATACCCGTTATTTATAACACTGGCTAACGCAGCCAATTCTTCTGCATTCTTAATATGAAATTCTTTTGATGGGTATTGGGAACCGAACCACTCGGCAGAGTAATTCCCTTCATCGGTCCACAAACCATTTTGCGCATATACGATTACAGCACAAAAAACACAAAAAATAAGCGAGAATATTTTCTTTTTCATAATTATGGTTTTAGCCGACCGAACCTTCCAACGATATCTGTAATAATTTCTGTGCTTCCACAGCAAATTCCATCGGTAGTTTATTCATTACTTCCTTAGCATATCCGTTTACAATCAGTCCTATGGCATCTTCGGTAGAAATACCCCGCTGATTGCAATAAAATATCTGGTCTTCATTGATCTTCGAAGTAGTAGCTTCATGCTCGATAACGGCTGAATCGTTATTTATATCCATATACGGGAACGTATGAGCTCCGCAATGCGAACTCAGCAATAAACTGTCGCACTGTGTGAAATTACGGGCATTATCGGCACGTGAAGTAACTTTCACCAGTCCACGGTAACTATTCTGGCTGTGTCCTGCCGAAATACCCTTAGAAACAATAGTGCTACGGGTATTCTTTCCCAAATGTATCATTTTTGTTCCTGTATCGGCCTGCTGATAATTATTGGTCACAGCAACCGAATAGAACTCTCCCGTAGAATTATCTCCCGCCAGTATGCAACTGGGATACTTCCAGGTAATGGCCGAACCGGTTTCCACTTGCGTCCATGAAACCTTGGAATCATCGCCTTTACACATAGCTCGTTTTGTAACAAAATTATATATGCCTCCGTTACCATCCTTGTCCCCCGGATACCAGTTTTGCACGGTAGAATACTTCACTTCCGCACGGTCATGAACCATGATTTCGACAATAGCGGCATGTAACTGGTTCTCATCTCTCATGGGAGCCGTACAACCTTCCAGATAGCTTACATAGCTATCGTCATCGGCGACAATGAGAGTTCTCTCAAACTGACCGGTATTCGCAGCATTTATACGGAAATAGGTAGAAAGTTCCATAGGGCAACGCACTCCCTTAGGTATATAAACAAAGGAACCGTCACTGAATACTGCTGAATTTAAAGCAGCAAAAAAATTGTCCCGGTAAGAAACGACCGATCCCAAATAACGTTTTACCAAATCGGGATAATCTTTCACAGCCTCGCTGAAAGAACAAAAAATAACACCCAGTTCTGCCAGCTTTTCCCGGAAAGTAGTCTTGACGGAAACACTGTCCATCACAGCATCTACGGCTATTCCGCTTAAAGCCATTTGCTCTTCCAGAGATATACCCAGCTTATTGAACGTCTTTCTTAATTCGGGATCCACTTCATCCAGGCTTTTAGGACCCTCTTTTTTCTTCGGAGCCGCATAATAGCTGATAGCCTGGTAATCTATCTCGGGAATGTGGAGATGAGCCCAATGCGGCATTGACAAAGTTTTCCAGTGCTCATATGCCTTTAAACGAAAATCAAGCAACCATTCCGGTTCCTCTTTCTTGGCAGAAATAAGACGAATCACATCCTCACATAACCCACGGGGTATAACTTCGGTCTCAATGTCGGTAACAAAACCATATTTATAATCACCAGAGGTGACATCATCTAAAATCTCATTCGAATTATCTTGTTTCATTTCATATCATTTTTTAAGTTTTCGTGCACTTCCATAAGCACAGAAAATAAACAAAAACGATTAATATTTAGTTTGTTCGGTTGCTCTGTTTGACACTCCTCGTTCATATTGTCCCGGGCAAATGAAAACAGAGCCGGAGCCATATTGAAAACAGGTTTATAATATTGCGACTCCGTACAGATCTCTTTTCTCAGTAAGTGAGAACGGGGATCGACCAAAGCCAACAGATTTAAAACCAGACTAAGCACAAATAAATAACGGACTACACCGAACACCACTCCTCCAATCCTGTCCATCCATCCCAACTGAATTTTATGAGTAACTTTACGCACCAGACCGATAATAAAATTGCAAGCCAGATACACCAGTAAGAAGACAATGAAATAGGCCAGAACTTTACAGGCGTAAGAAGGTAGCGAAACGATATGACCGAGAAAATCCATTGCATTTTGTCCGAAAAGACGCGCACATACTATTCCTAAGAGGAAACCGCCTAAAGCTCCTGCCTGTCGGAGGATCCCTTTGATATACCCTTGTATACAGGCAATGACAACAATCGTTAGAATAGCAATATCTATGTAATTCATTCCACAATAACTATAGGATATTATCGGTAGCGGACAATAACCGCAATATCGTACAAAAATACGTTTTTTATTCCAATTTCATATATAAATCTCAGTTGTTTACACAACAAAAAAGGTGCCTTTGTACAAGACACCTTTTTCTATTTTCTCCATAAAGCTTTTATAAAGTTTTTTTCACTTCAATTTCTTCATAAGCTTCTACCAGGTCACCAACCTTAATATCATTATAATTGGTTATATTAAGACCGCATTCATAGCCGGTAGCCACCTCTTTCACATCGTCCTTAAAACGCTTCAAAGAGCCCAGGTCGCCACTATAAATGACTATACCGTCCCGGATAAGACGTATCTTGCTGCTACGTCTCAGTTTTCCTTCTTTCACGGCGCAACCGGCAACCGTACCGACCTTGCTGATGTGGTAGGTCTCGCGAACTTCGGCCGTACCGGTAATTTCTTCCTTAATATCCGGAGATAACATACCTTCCATAGCAGCTTTTACTTCTTCTATTGCATCATAAATAATAGAATAGAGACGTATATCCACACCTTCTTTTTCTGCCAAACGGCGCGCAGCCATAGAAGGACGAACCTGGAATCCCACAATGATAGCATTGGATGCAGCTGCAAGTGTGATATCCGATTCGGAAATCTGCCCTACGGCCTTATGCAATACATTTATCTGTATTTCATCTGTCGATAATTTGATAAGAGAATCTCCTAAAGCTTCTACAGAACCATCCACGTCACCTTTTACGATAATATTAAGTTCCTGGAAATTACCTATAGCGATACGACGGCCTATATCATCCAGTGTAAGCAGCTTGTGGGTACGTAAGCCTAACTCACGTTGTAACTGTTCACGTTTATTGGCGATCTCACGGGCTTCCTGTTCCGTATCCAGAACATGGAAAATATCTCCGGCCTGAGGAGCGCCATTAAGACCGAGAATCTGTACAGGAGCAGACGGGCCTGCTTCATCAATACGCACATTCCGTTCATTGAACATAGCTTTAACACGTCCGTGATTGGTTCCCGCCAGTACAATATCACCCATTTTCAATGTACCGTTATGTACTAGTACCGTAGCCACGTAGCCACGGCCTTTATCCAATGTCGATTCAATAATGGAACCCGTCGCTTTACGGTCGGGATTTGCTTTCAGGTCTAATAACTCGGCTTCCAGCAAAACTTTTTCCATTAGTTCGTGAACACCCTGACCTTTCTTTGCCGATATCTCCTGAGACTGGTACTTACCGCCCCAATCTTCGACCAGATAATTCATAGCTGCCAGTTCCTCTTTTATTTTTTCAGGATTGGCATTCGGCTTATCAATCTTATTTATAGCAAACACAATAGGCACACCGGCTGCAGACGCATGATTAATAGCCTCCACGGTCTGAGGCATTACATTGTCATCGGCCGCTACGATTATAATAGCTATATCGGTCACTTTAGCACCACGGGCACGCATTGCCGTAAACGCCTCGTGACCGGGAGTATCGAGGAATGTGATGCGACGGCCGTCTTCGAGTTTTACATTATACGCACCTATATGCTGGGTAATTCCACCCGCTTCACCGGCAATTACATTAGCATTACGTATATAATCGAGCAACGAAGTTTTTCCATGATCGACATGTCCCATCACGGTTACGATAGGCGGACGATGTGTAAGATCTTCTTCCCTATCCTCTTCCTCGCTTATGGCCTCTACAACTTCAGCACTCACATATTCGGTCTTAAAGCCGAATTCTTCTGCAACTATATTAATTGTTTCTGCATCTAATCTCTGGTTGATGGAAACCATCATACCGATACTCATACAGGTGGAAATTACGTTATTGACCGGTACATTCATCATTACGGCCAAATCATTTGCCGTAACAAATTCGGTCAGTTTAAGCGTATGGCTTTCAGCCATTTCCTGCTCAGCCATTTCTCTTTCACGGTTAGAGAATGCCTCACGTTTTTCTTTCCTCCATTTGGCGCTTTTCTTTTGACCTTTCGTCGTCAGTCTCGCCAAAGTTTCCTTTATCTGTTTCTGAACATCTTCATCACTTATCTCGGCTTTGATAACCGGACGTTTAAGGCGGGATTTATTATTACCGCCGCCGTTATTCCTGTTATTACCGTTATTTACGCCATTATTATTCCTGTTATTGCCGACATTATTAGGACGAGGCTGATTCTTTTGATCGGAAACGCTTTTTTCTATATCGACCTTTTCTTTGTTTATACGTTTACGTTTACGACGTTCACCCTCCGATTGACCAGAAGCATCTCCGGCAACTACAGGCTTTTTCAGATCGGAACGTTGTTTCTCCTTCGCCTCCCGTTCTTTACGTTTTTCTTCTTTGGTTTTCTTCTTCGGACGTGTTTGCTGATTAAGAGCGTCCAGGTCGATTTTACCTACCACATTAATATTGGTAGACAATGTAGGACGATTTATCATAAACACCTCTTCGCTGTTATCTTTTATCTCCGAAGCAGCAGCCGATTTTTCTTTTACTTCTTCCACTTTCTTTATTACCGGTTTTTGATATACGGTCTTTGAAACTTCCGCCCCAGGGGTTTCAACAACTTTCGGAGTTTCTTCCGCCGCTTCTTTTTCTTTCCCGACAGGTTCCACCTTAGAAACAGGTTCAGCCTCGACTGTCTTAGGAACTTCCGCTTCAGGCGTTTCGGGAGCAGGCTCTTGTACGGTCTTTTCCTCTTTTACAGGAGCAGGAGCCGCTTGCGGCTTATTTAATTTATCCAAGTCAATCTGCCCTACGATCTTAGGTTTACGTTCCGAAGGCAACTCCATTTTAATCTCATCAGGTTCCGATATGACAGTATTGTCAGCAGGCACATGACCTTCGGCAGGTTGTGTAGCTCTGTTCTTTTCTTTGCTGTGACGTTCCAGGCTGATATTATCAGACTCCTGTTTCAGGTTTTTATCTTTGCTAAATTCTTTCACGAGCAAAGCATACTGCTCATCTGTGATTTTCGTATTAGGATTAGGTTCCACGGAAAATCCTTTCTTTTGCAGAAACTCGACTGCCGTCTGAATCCCTACGTTTAAATCTCTTGCTACTTTATTTAACCTTATTGACATACTTTGTTTTTATCGTTTTACATTGATGAAGAATAATTTCCGGGAGAAATCAGATAGAATATAATCTTTATTCTTCAAATTCAGCTTTCAAAATATTAATCAGTTCATCGACCGTATCCTCTTCCAAATCAGCTTTTTCGATAAGCTCTTCACGAGGCATAGCCAGTACGCTCTTCGCTGTCGCGCAGCCTATACCTTTTAAAGCTTCGATCACCCAAGCATCAATTTCATCTTTGAATTCATCCAGATAGATATCCTCTTCTTCCGATTCGTCCAAATCACGGTATACGTCGATGTTATAGCCGGTAAGCATACAAGCCAGTTTTATATTCAGCCCTCCTTTACCTATAGCCAGAGAAACTTCCTCCGGTTTCAGGAACACCTCTGCCTTCTTCTCTTCTTCATTCAAACGAATGGAAGATACTTTGGCAGGACTCAAAGCACGCTGTATAAAAAGAGAGACATTACTGGTATAATTAATTACGTCGATATTTTCGTTACGCAACTCCCGTACTATGCCATGAATGCGGGAACCTTTCACTCCCACACAGGCTCCTACCGGATCTATACGGTCGTCATAAGACTCCACCGCAACCTTGGCACGTTCTCCCGGAATACGTGCAATGGCTCGAATGAGAATTAAACCGTCATGGATCTCAGGAACTTCAAGTTCAAATAAACGGCGGAGAAAATCATTGGATGTACGCGAAACTATTATCTTGGGATTATTATTTTTGTTATCCACATTTAACACTACCGCACGGGCAGTTTCTCCTTTGCGATAAAAATCCGAAGGTATCTGCTCGGTTTTCGGCAGCAACAACTCATTGCCCTCATCGTCTATGAGAAGCATTTCTTTCTTCCATATCTGATATACCTCGGCACTTACCAACTCGCCGATTCTTTCTTTATACTTGTTATAGATCGCATCCTTTTGCAAATCAAGTATTTTAGAAGCCAAAGTCTGACGGAGATTTAAAATAGCCCTACGTCCGAATTTTTCAAAGAAAACCTCATCGGTCACTTCCTCGCCCACCTGATAATCACTATCGATTTTCTGAGCCTCGGACAAAGAAATCTGCAGGTTGCTGTCGGTCACCTGGCCATCTTCCACTACCTCGCGATTTCGCCATATTTCGAAATCCCCCTTTTCAGGATTAACGATTACGTCGAAATTCTCATCGGTACCAAACATTTTCGATAAGACGTTACGGAACGACTCTTCCAGCACGCTGATCATTGTCTTTATATCGATGTTCTTGAGTTCTTTGAATTCCGAGAACGTATCAACCATGCTGATTGTTTCCTCTTTCTTAGCCATATTATTTAAATCTGATTAGATATTTTGTATATTTTACTTCACTATATTCAAACGAAAGGTCTTCCTGAACTTCCACCTTACGCTTACTCGTTTCGGTTTTAATTTTTTTAGTAACAGTCACTACGAAATGGTTCTCTCCGGCCTCTTTGAGAATACCGTTCAACTTTACACCCGCCTTAGTTAACACTTCAACCTCGTTACCTATATTCTTCCGGTATTGTGCCACTACTTTAAACGGAGATGTAATCCCTGCCGATCCCACTTCCAATTCATAATCTTCGACATCCCTGTCCAGTTTCGACTCGATATAACGGTGTAATGCCACGCAACGGTCAATGTCCACACCTTCTTCGTTGTCAATCTCCACAACGATAGTATTACCAGGCTTCACGACTACATCCACTAAAAAGCAGTCGGTTCCTCCCAGTCCTTCTTCTACCAATTGTTTTACTGTTCCTTGCTCTATCATTTATTGATTCAATATTCCGAAAAAAAACGAGGGGACAACTTGCCCCCTCCTACTTCTCCTATTCATGTGCAAATATACAATAATATTATGGAGTTTACAAGTATCGCTGTCTTATTTAGTAAAAGCAAGGGCTTTTAATATATTATTTTACGTTATTTTTTATTTTATTACATTTTATTAATCGATAGGAAAAACAAATTTACGCAATTCCGATCTCCATTTTTTCTCTTTTCCGCCACAATAAACATCACATAATCTGTGAAAAGCTTCACTATGATCCATATACGACAAATGCGCGAGTTCATGAAAAATAATATAATCGACTAAATGAAAAGGAAGAAACATTAAGTAAAACGATAATGAGATATCACCTTTTCCCGTACAATGCCCTAATTTTCTCCGTCCCCTACCGATAGTAACACGGCCGACTCTTAATCCCAAACGTGCGGCGTTCTCACGCACACGTTCCGGTAAAAAGTCTTCCGCCGCTTTACGAACCAGGATTTCGATTCCTCGCCGTATACGGTCTTGAATATCTGGATTACCCATATCAACCGATTCATAACAAAGGACCGACAAATCATATCCGTTCCGTCCCAGCAACAGCTCACCGGGAAAATGTTTTTGCCTCCCTATATTCAAGGTATATCTCCCGCATAAGATACGCTGTCCTTCATAGAAAGGCAACGGACTTTTTTTATTTACACGCTCAACAAGGCGACGCAGACCTTCCCGGTTTTCTTCTATTGAACGAATAATATCTTTACGGTTAAAACAGGGCGGGCATGTCATTTTAAGTATCCCGTCTTTTACCCTAAATATCACTCTTCTGGCACGGTTGTCGATCTTTATTATAACATTGCCGAATTCTTCATCCTCATATAAGATTTCACTCATTTCCAACCCTTGTTTTTCAGATTGTAAATATACAATGAATTGAAAAATATATATTTCAGTTAAACATGAAATAAACCAAGTTAGTTAAAAATTATTATTACAATGCATAATTCAGTATCATGTTATACATAGTACCAAATTATTACATAGTTTTGTGCAATAAAAACAACCGATATGAATTCCGATAATGTAAAATCACAAATGCGAAAAGGTATTCTGGAATACTGTACTCTCCTGATACTAAATAAAAAGAGAGCCTATGTATCCGATATTATCAAAGCACTTAAAGATTCCCGATTAATCGTCGTCGAAGGTACACTATACCCGCTCCTGACCCGGTTAAAGAATACAGGACTACTGACATATTCCTGGGAAGAATCCACCCAGGGGCCTCCCAGAAAATATTACGAAATAACTCCCGAAGGGAATGAATTTCTGCAAGTACTCGACAGCTCCTGGAAAGAGCTGAACCATGTTATCAACCATATTAAAGAACAACAATAAATTCTTTGTCCGATGAAAAAGACTATCACGATAAATTTAAACAAAATCGTTTTCCATATTGATGAAGACGCGTGTGACATCCTCGAAAAATATTTGAACAGTATCAAAGCCCATTTTGCTGCGAAAGATGACGGAAAAGAGATTATAGATGATATTGAAGCCCGTATAGCCGAACTCTTTAAAGAAAGAATCCGCTACGGAACCGAAGTAATAACCCTGGCAGATGTAAACGAAATCATTTCTGTCATGGGACACCCCGAAGATTTCGAAGCAGTCCCGGAACTGGAAATAGAAAAAGAAGAACCTCGTAAAGAACCGGAAAAGGCAGTAGAACCCAAAAAATTATTTCGGGATCCCGACAATCAGGTATTGGGGGGAGTAGCATCGGGCCTGGGATGGTATCTCGGTATAAGCCCTATCGTTCTTCGTATCTTTATGGTTCTTCTGGTCCCGTTCTGGTTTACGTCTGTTTGGATATATCTTTTGTTATGGATATGCATACCCGAAGCTAAAACCGTAGCCCAGAAACTGCAGATGCAGGGAAAAGCAGCCAATATAGATAACATACAAAAAGCAATTTATGAAGAAAAGAAGTCACCGGAAAGCGAAGTTTCGAAATTGATAAACAAGTCAAGCAATATATTAGGCGCCATATTTAAAACGATCTTTGTCATAATAGGCTCTTTCATAGGAATCATTCTTCTAATGCTGGCATTCGGCATGGGAGCATTTATTCTCACATTCCTGGTCGCAGGGCTAAATACAATATCGTTCCTGCCATTACTTACACCCGAGACGGCAGCGATTTTACAGGCGGTTCACAATCCCATTCCTCTATCCATTTCAATGATACTGACATTCGGCATTCCCTTGTATTTCGCATTACGGGCTATCCTGGGTGCGCTGTTCCATTGGAGACCCTTATCCAAAACCACATCTGTTACTTTGCTCGTATTATGGATATTAGGCGTAGGTTTTCTTATCGTATGCAGTACACAATTATTGCCCGAAATAGCCACAAACCTGCATACTTCCCAATACCATATATATCACCAATAATCATTCCCTTTTATCAGCACCCCACATCAGTTTATTACGTAAAGTATCAGTAAAGTTATGATTGTACCGCTTCACGACACGTATAACAAAAGGAGCCTTACGTATCGTAACTTTGCTGCCTGCTTCCAGGACGACGGAACGACCGTCGAGGCTCAACAGAAAATTATTGCTGCGGCTGCGAATCTCCAGAGTTATCACTTCATCGTCATTCACGACAAGCGGTCTCACTGTCATGCTA
This sequence comes from Barnesiella propionica, assembly GCF_025567045.1. Taxonomy (NCBI): domain Bacteria; kingdom Pseudomonadati; phylum Bacteroidota; class Bacteroidia; order Bacteroidales; family Barnesiellaceae; genus Barnesiella; species Barnesiella propionica. The sequence goes on from NZ_JAOQJK010000003.1 coordinate 325,828, forward strand.
TGAGGTGCTACGGGAGACAAAACGAAATTTTTTGCCTGTGGAATAATGACCGGCCCTCCTGCACTTAAAGAATATGCCGTAGAACCTGTGGGCGTAGAGATAATCAGCCCGTCCGCCAAATAAGTATTCAGATAATTCTCCCCCAAAGTGGTATGAATAGATATCATGGAAGAAGCATCCCGCTTAAGGATAGCAACTTCGTTTAAAGCATACGGATAAAAATCTTCTGTGAGCCGGTCGGATGAAACCTCGAGCAATGTCCGGTCTTCCACTTTATAATAATTTTTAAAAACCTCGAGCATCACATCTTCTATCTCACGGTCCGAAACATCCGCCAAAAAGCCTAAACGCCCCGTATTGATCCCCAAGATAGGGACTCCCTTATCCGAAACCCGCTGGGCTGTTTTCAGGAATGTTCCGTCACCACCCACGCTCAACGCAATATCAGCCTGAAAATCATTACCGCTTATTAATCCCGTATAAATAGGATCGAGATCCATTTCATGCACCAGAAAATGATAAAAATCATCACAGATATAAACTTCCGCATCGAACTTCTCCAATGTCTGGAATAATCTACGGGCTTGTAAAACCTTCTCCGTCTGATACAAACTTCCAAAAACAGCTATTTTCATACACTCGTTACATTTCAAGATAATACATCAGTTCCCGGAAACGGTGCTCTGTCCTTTCATCAATAACATCCTGATGCTGATAACAACGTAAGATACGGTAATTGAACCGTTCCAGGGAACGAAGAACGGAAGACGCATCCTCCCGGTCTATCTTAATAGCCACCGTTAGCATACCCGATTCTCCGTCGGGGAAAGAGAAAAGACTCACAACCTTACTGTTATTATCTTCCACCAGACGGCATATCTCCGTAGCAGAATATTCTTCAGGACGAACGGCTATTTCAATAATAGCGCCGGGCTGGGAGGTATGGCAAAAAGTAGAGAACGGGAATAACAAAGAGCACATACTCACCGAACCCAGATATTCATTATCGGCCGAAACGACAGGCAATATATCCAATGAAAGCTGAGCCATGCGGTTCAGAACCTCCAGAATATGGCTGTCGGCTCTTACCGACGGAGCATACAGGTCCATATCCCCTATCTTATCATCAGGGGCAGATAAAGTCAATAACTCTTTTTCGCAAATAATACCACGATACAACCGGTCCGAAACGACAGGCAGGCATTTTAATTTTGCCTCCTCTATACGGGCGATTGCCTCCGAAACTTTCATTTCGGGATAAATGCAAGGTATTTGGTCTGAAATAATATCTTTTGCCGTCATTTCTTTTCGGGTTGTTTGTAATATTATTATTTTTGCAAGGTTTATAGTACAAATGTACATAAAATATTAATAGCGTACCGTTGTACTTTTATTTAAATTATGTGTTATATCCTTTAGTGAAAGATAACCACATTAATATAACACATAAATATTATTATGACAATGACAAAATTAAGCGTAAACGTTAATAAGGTAGCAACTCTTCGGAATTCAAGGGGAGGAAATCTTCCCAACGTATTAAAAGTTGCCATGGATTGCGAAGCGTTCGGGGCCGACGGAATTACCGTTCATCCCAGGCCAGACGAAAGACATATCCGTTATGCCGACGTATACGAAATCAGACCTATGATAAAAACGGAATTCAACATCGAAGGATATCCGTCAGAAAGATTTATGGATCTGGTTCTCAAAGTGAGACCGGAACAGGTTACCTTGGTTCCCGATTCTCCCGATGCCCTCACTTCCAGTGAAGGATGGAATACGAAAGAACATTTTGATTTTCTTTCCAAGACAATCGATACTCTTAAAAATGCGGGGATACGTACATCTATCTTTGTGGACCCTGTACTGGAATTCATCGAAAGCGCAGCGAGAACAGGTACGGACCGGATAGAATTATATACGGGACCTTATGCTGCCGGATATGCAGAAAATCCCGAAGTTGCCGCGGCCCCTTTTATCTCGGCGGCGGCTTTGGCCCATAAGCTGGGATTAGGAATCAATGCCGGACACGATCTGAGCCTGACCAACTTGAAATATTTTCATGAGCAAGTCCCTTATATAAGCGAAGTATCTATAGGCCACAGCCTCATCTCGGATGCTTTATACCTGGGCTTGCAAGAAACCATACGGCAATACAAAGAGTGCCTTAAAAACACATAAACAACAAAAATTGAAGAATATGTTTCCTTTACTTTCTATCTCGGCACAGACCGATACAGCCATGGCATTAACGCCTCCCGATCTCACCCCTGCCGCATCCGCCATACCCGACCTGAATATGTGGGACCTGGCATTGAAAGGCGGGGTCATGATGATTCCTTTATTATTGCTTTCGATCCTGGCTATCTATATTTTCATAGAAAGATTGGTGGTCATACGTAAAGCGGCTAAAAACGACAATACATTCATGGAGCGCATTAAAGATTATATTCATGACGGAGAGATCGACACGGCGATGAACCTGTGCAAAAAGACGAATACCCCTTATTCACGGCTTATCGCCAAAGGTATATCCCGCCTGGGACGTCCCATGAACGACGTATTGGTTGCGATTGAGAATGTAGGCAACATCGAGATAGCCAAATTGGAAAAAGGATTTTCTTTACTGGCAACGACTGCTGCAGGAGCACCCATGATAGGATTCCTGGGAACCGTAACCGGTATGGTACGCGCATTTTATAATATGGCGTCAGCCGGCAACAATGCCGATATTACCACTCTTTCGGGCGGTATCTATGAAGCACTGGTAACCACCGTCGCCGGTCTTATAGTAGGTATTATCGCAATGTTCGCTTATAACTATCTGGTATCTATGGTAAACGGAGTAGTGAACCAGTTGGAAGCGAAAACAATGGAGTTTATGGATTTACTGAACGAACCTGCCGAATAAAACCGATAATCATGGCCCTGAAACGAAGACATAAGATAGAATCGAATTTCAGTATGGCATCTATGACCGATGTTATTTTTCTGTTACTCATATTTTTCATGGTAACTTCAACGATCGTTTTTCCTAATTCTATAAAAGTAAACCTGCCGCAAAGCAAACAACAAACAGCGGCGAAACCCGTAGCACGCATTACGATAGATGAAAATATGAATTATTTCGTCGCTTACGGCAGTGAACGTTCGCAGGAAGTTTCCTATCAGGAACTGAGCGATTTTCTGACAAACCTGCAGAAAAAAGATCCGGACACGTACGTAGCCCTTTACGCCGATGAAATAATCCCGTACAGAGAAATAGTTAAAATACTGAACATAGCCAACGAGAACAAATTAAAAATGGTATTAGCGACACGCCCATTACGTTCCGATAAATAAAAAACACTAATCTGTTTCCCGTGAAAGAATCTTCACAAAATAATAAAATATACGGTATCATAGGGACAATAATATTTCATGCCCTGTTGCTGCTGCTACTTTGGATGATCACATTCGAACGTCCTGTAGTTCCTGTGGATACAGGTAGCGGAGTACTCGTACAGTTAGGAAATACGGATGAAGCCAGCGGAATGTTCGAACCGTTCCAACCGGAAGATGTCATTACTCAGGAAACACAGGATGAAACGGCTCAGGAACCAGACGAGGATATCATATCACAAGAGACAGAAGAAAGCGACGTAACAGCGAAACCAAAAGAAAAAGAGGAAAAACAGAAAAAAGAAACTACTCAAAAAGAGAAAAAGCCAAAAGAGGATACCCGCATCGACGATAAAATAAAGAATGCCTTCGGAAAAGGAAATTCTGCTGACGGCAGCCGGGGTACATCTTCCCAGGGCGAGGGAGTACAAGGTAATCCTTTCGGGAATTCCTCTTCAGGAGAGCTTACAGGAGTAGGAGGATACGGAGGTTACAATCTCGGAGGAAGAGGACTTGTGGGAGGACTACCACGGCCCCAATACGATAGCAGTAACGACGAAGGAACCATCGCCGTTTCCATTACCGTAAATCAGCAAGGACGCGTTATCAGTGCTATCGCTACCGTCAAAGGAAGTAAAGGAACGGCATTTTCAAACCCTAACCTGAGAAAATCGGCTGAGAATGCAGCCCGGAAAGCAGTCTTTGAGACCGGTAACAGTGCAGGAAACCAATCGGGAGTTATTGTATATCATTTCAAACAAAATTAAAATACCCCTTTATAAACAAAACAGAGTCCGTTTTTCCCAGGCTCTGTTTTATTTCATTTGAATATATTAATAACCCAGCCTGATATTATCTATCCAGAACATATTACCGATACTACCCAGATAAGCCGTACCGCATGCCGAGGAAGCCATTACCAGCATATGGGTAACTTCTTCATCTTCCTTTCCCCAGCCGACTTCATGTACAGGAACTATTTTTCCTTTGCTGTTCTGACAATAATAACATTTATCTTCAGGAATCAGCCCCATATACGGTTTATAAAAAGAATGCTTGGTAATATCGCCATAATAAACAGGCATTACATGATTGTTTACCCATCCTGACGTACTATTTACAAATCGTTCCCGTCCTGTACCCACGCGATGCGCATATACATTACCATCGGCATCTTCCCAACGATGCTGAAGCAATATATATACTTCCGCACTATCTTTTCCGGCAACTTTTTTCATGGAACTGAATCCTGTAGATAGTGTTCTGTAATTATCTCCGGTAGCTTTTACTTTATAATCAAATATAAGAGATTTCGGTCTTTTCGTAAAAGGAATTCCCATATCCATTTTACTATATGGATCATTTGTCGAACGTATAGGCTCATGCACCTTCCCCAGGAAGATACTACCGCTCACCAGCACTTTCAGGTTTACCATACCTATTACCTTACAATTCTCTATAATAGTCTTCATGCAAGCACACCGTCCTCCCGTTTCACGATCTTCCGGGAAAACCGTATTACTGGTTTTCACGATTCCCATTACATTAGCCATAACATTCGATGAAGCCCAAGGTGAACCACCCATATTACTATACGCCTTATTACCCTCTATATGTTTGTTCGGAGCGATAGCATAAACCTGTTTCTTCTTACCGCCTAATAATGCGGATTCGCTTATATCCCGTGTCACCCAGTTTTCAAAATCACCGAAAGGAATAAGTTCCGTATGTGACTGAGCCTGTATAAAAGGAACCGTCGATGCGGCCATAAATAATGACAGACACCACAAATTAATTTTTTTTATTATCATAATCCTTATTTTTCTAATATCAAGATAACCTGTATTGGGTTGTAAAGTTATGGTATAGGATTCTTTTTAAAACATAATTAGTCTTTTTTAGTATTAAGCTGAATCTATATCCTTCAGTCCATGGGGGTATTTGCCATATATTAACCGGATAAAGCGGAATATACGTTTATCCGGAAAAATATAAAAATTGTATAAATTCATTCTAATAAATAAACTATCTAAAGCTGGCCCAGCCAATCATTTATTTTTAATATCTTTGTAAAAATCCTTAATAGAAGGATAACTTTTATAACCGGTTAATACAAAAAACACATATAATGGCAGAAATATTTAACACATTCCTGGTGGTTATGGCTCTCGTAGCCCTCGTCGTTTTCATAGCTTTATATTTCGTAGAAGCAGGATACGGGATGTTGTTCAATAAAAAATGGGGACTGTCCATTCCAAATCGTTGGGGGTGGATGCTTATGGAAGCCCCTGTTTTTATAGCCATGGCGGCCCTATGGTATTTTTCAGACCGCCGCACAGAACCCGTCTGTCTGTGTTTTTTTCTTCTTTTCCAGTTGCATTATCTACAAAGAGCGTTCATATTTCCATTCCTGATAAAAGGAAATAGCCGTATGCCTTTAGGTATTATATCCATGGGAATTTTCTTCAATATACTGAATGCCCTGATGCAAGGAGGATGGATATTTTATATTTCGTCTCCGGAGCGATACCCTGTAAGCTGGTTCCATTCCCCCCAATTTATTATAGGAACTATACTATTCTTTTGCGGGATGTTCATCAATATACATTCCGACAAGATTATCAGGGACTTACGTAAGCCAGGAGATAAACGCCATTATATTCCCCGGGGCGGAATGTTCCGTTATGTCTCATCTGCCAACTATTTCGGTGAGATACTGGAATGGACAGGATTCGCAGTGCTCACCTGGTCGTGGGCAGGCGCTGTATTTGCATGGTGGACATTCGCTAATCTCACTCCCCGGTCGGCAGCTCTTTACCGCCGTTATAAAAATGAATTCGGCAATGAATTCACAAAAGAAAAACGAAAACGAATCATACCCTTTATTTATTGACGACTTATGGAATTACCGGAAAACAAAACTTCAGTACTTTTCACTCCTGGAAATATAGGTCCCGTTACCCTCCGCAACCGCACCATACGTGCGGCAGCTTTCGAAGGGATGTGTGCCGGAAATGCACCCACCGAATTATTATATAATTATCATAAAAGCGTGGCAGCCGGAGGTATAGGAATGACAACCCTAGCCTATGCTTCGGTAACACGAAACGGGCTTTCCTTTCCACATCAGCTTTGGATGAGAGAGGAGATAATAAAACCACTCAGAGAGATTACAGATGCGATACATAACGAAGGAGCAAAAGCTTCCATACAATTGGGACATTGCGGTAACATGTCTAAAAAAAGTGTGGCAGGACAACTTCCCGTCTCCGCATCGACAGGATTCAACCTATACTCACCTACCTTTGTCAGAGGTTTAAGAAAAGACGAGATCAAAAATATAGCCCGTGCTTTCGGTAACGCAGTGAACCTTGCCAGAGACTCGGGATTCGATGCGGTGGAAATCCATGCCGGACATGGATATCTTATCAGCCAGTTCCTTTCTCCTTACACAAACCACCGAAAAGACGAATTCGGGGGATCACTGGACAACCGCATGAGATTCATGCGTATGGCAATGGAAGAGGTAATGAAAGCCGCAGGTAACGACATGGGTATATTGGTAAAAACCAATATGAGAGACGGATTTAAAGGCGGCATAGAGATAGAAGAAGCCCTGACTATTGCCCGGGAGCTGGAGAACCTCGGAGCACATGCCCTCATATTAAGCGGCGGATTCGTGAGTAAAGCGCCCATGTATGTCATGAGAGGAAAGATGCCGATCACTTCCATGACCTATTATATGAAACAACTTTGGTTGAAATATGGAGTACGTATGGCCGGGAGATTCATGATTCCGAATAAACCTTTCAAAGAAGCCTATTTCCTGGAAGATGCCCTAAAATTCAGGCAAACACTAAAATTACCATTAGTCTATGTCGGCGGGCTCGTCTCCCGTCCGGTTATCGACCAGGTGCTGGACAGCGGATTCGAGTTCGTTCAGATGGCCCGGGCACTCATCAACGAACCGGATTTCGTAAACCGCATGAAAAACGAAAATGAACAAAGATGCGGATGCGACCATATGAATTACTGTATAGCACGCATGTATTCCCGGGAAATGGCCTGCCATAAGCACATAGCCGGAGAACTGCCCAAATGCATAAGGAAAGAGATAGAACATGAAATGGCAAAGCGATAAAAATACCCCAAACCGTACGGCGCTCATCACTGGAGCCAGTTCAGGAATCGGGCTGGAATACAGCCGGCAACTCGCTGCAAAAGGTTTCGATCTGGTTATGGTTAGTAATGAACCGGAAGAGATCATGAGAACATCCGGAAAAATAGCCGAAGAATATAAGATCAAAACAATTCCTTATTATATAGACCTGGGCCGCCCCGATGCGGCAAAAGAGCTGTTCGAGTGGACCATATCACGGCAAATTCAGGTAGACATACTCATAAATAACGCCGGCATATTTATATTTCGTGAAGTTACCGATACTCCTGCCGAACGCATACAAACGCTTATTGACCTGCATATCTCTACCGTAACGAAACTTTGCCGGTTATTCGCAGAAGATATGAAAAAAAGAAAAAAAGGATATATCCTGAACATGTCCTCTATGTCCTGCTGGATGCCTATGCCGGGAATAGCTCTTTATACTGCCAGCAAAGCTTATATACGTGTATTCTCCCGTTCACTCCATTACGAACTGAAAGAAGAAGGTATTACAGTAACCACCGTTTGTCCCGGCGGTATTGCCACAGGATTATACAATTTACCGGAAAATCTTTTGAAACTGGGCGTCAGGCTGGGTATTCTCATGACACCGCAAAAGATGGTTAAAAAAGCATTGAAAGCTCTTTTCAATGGCAAACAACAAATCATACCGGGATGGATAAACCGCATGTACATTCCTTTAGTAGCCATCATGCCTGCCCGTATGCGACTTATTGTAAAACACAAGTTATTGAAAAATGCGTAAAAACACGGTTATTGTTACAGGGGCGAGCGGGAGTATAGGAAAAGCGATTACCATAGCTTTGGTTCAACAAGGATACCCTGTTATAATGGCATGCAGGAACATCGAGAAAGCCGAAAAAACAAAGCAGGAAATCTTGATAAAAAATAAAAGCGGTCTCGCGGAAGTGTTACCGCTCGACCTTTCTTCTCAAAAGTCAATCCGTCACTTCGGAAAACTGATAACCAGCCGTAAAGAAAGTATCGGTTGTCTCATTAACAACGCGGGTATCATGTGTAAAGATTATTGCCGGACAGCCGAAGGCATAGAAATGACAATGGGGGTCAACTTCATAGGGACCGCCCTTCTTACAGAAATACTTATCCCCATGATGCTCCCCGGAAGCCGTATATTATTTACTTCTTCCATCACCCGCAAAACAGGAACGATAGATAACAACATGTTGAATCCGCAAATCGAAAAGTACAGACGATTCAAGTCATACGGAAGTTCAAAACTGGCTATTACTATCTATGCATCAGAACTTTCGGAGCGACTGGCCGGAAAAATAAATGTGAACGTTACCGATCCCGGTATAGTGGACAGCAACATGATAACCATGCACCAGTGGTTCGACCCTTTGGCCGACATATTATTCCGGCCACTTATAAAAACGCCCGGGCAAGGGGCCGTGGGAGCTATCTATGCGGCTACGTCGAACGAGGTTTCCGGTATTAGCGGGTACCTTTTTACTGGGCGGAAATACCGACCTCTTTCCAAAAACATACGGTTACATCCCCAGCGTTCTTTTATACGGGAAGTCGTTCAGAAATATTCTGCCAGATAATCCGGCATTTATTAAAAATGAAAAGGGAAACGAGTGTGCTCGTTTCCCTTTTCATTATATACTAAAATATGTATTAGCAAGAAAGTTTACCGGCAGAGCCCAGTACTTTTTCAATTTTGTGTTTATACAATTTTTTCATATTGTCACGAGCCGGACCTAAATATTTACGCGGGTCAAATTCTGCTGGTTTTTCAGCGAACACCTGACGAATAGCGGCTGTCATGGCCAAACGGCTGTCAGAATCGATATTGATCTTACAAACGGCAGATTTAGCGGCTTTACGAAGCTCTTCTTCAGGAATACCGATAGCATCTTTCAACGCACCACCGAATTTATTAATAGTTTCGACTTCTTCCTGAGGAACCGAAGATGAACCGTGAAGAACGATAGGGAATCCCGGAAGTTCTTTTTCTACGCCTTCCAATACATCGAATGCCAAAGGAGGAGGAACCAGACGACCGTTCGCATCACGGGTACATTGTGCAGGAGTGAATTTATTAGCTCCGTGAGAAGTACCGATAGAGATAGCTAAACTGTCGCAACCTGTTTTGGTTACAAAGTCCACAACTTCTTCGGGTTTCGTATAAGTATGATGTTCGGCAACAACGTCATCTTCTACACCTGCCAATACACCCAGCTCTCCTTCCACCGTTACATCGAACTGATGAGCATAGTCAACTACTTTCTTGGTCAATGCGACATTTTCATCGTAAGGAAGATGTGAACCGTCGATCATAACAGAAGAGAAACCCATGTCGATACAGGATTTGCAAGTCTCGAATGAATCACCGTGGTCAAGGTGAAGAACTATTTCAGGTTTTTCACAACCTAATTCTTTTGCATATTCTACAGCGCCTTCTGCCATATAACGCAATAAAGTTTGGTTTGCATACTGGCGAGCACCCTTGGAAACCTGGAGGATAACCGGAGATTTTGTTTCAACAGCAGCCTGTATAATAGCCTGCAATTGTTCCATATTATTGAAATTAAAGGCGGGGATTGCATATCCTCCTTTAATAGCTTTAGCAAACATTTCTCTGGTGTTTACTAATCCTAACTCTTTATAACTTACCATTTTTGAATAGAAATTAGCGTTAATAAATTATTATCTGTGCAAAGGTACAAATTATTATACAATCTTACGGCGGGAAGATGAAAAATTAGAGAATTTATCAGCCATTTTTAATTAAAAAACATTTATCGGGATTCATTTGTAATCCCGGGATTACAAACAGGCCGCACACCTTTTTCAGCTCTTCACATCCGATGCTTTATTTTAATCGCCTCCGGTTTCCACTATTCAATAATTATATTTACTTTTGCAGTTTTGTGTATTATGCGGTATTGGCACCTGATATATCCAGATTGCCTTATTCCGGGAAATATGGATTTACTAACTAATTAAAATCTGTTATACGAATCATGAGAAGATGGCGTATAGAAGACTCTGCAGAGTTGTACAATATCAACGGTTGGGGTCTTAAATATTTCTCGATCAACGAGAATGGACATGTAGAAGTAACGCCGCGAGAAGGCAACGCATCGGTCGATCTAAAAGAACTGATGGACGAATTGCAAGTCCGTGACGTTACGTCTCCGGTTTTGGTGCGTTTTCCCGATATACTGGATAACCGCATCGACAAAATATCCAAATGCTTCAAACAAGCAGCCGATGAATACGGATATACATCGAAGAATTTTATTATATATCCTATAAAAGTAAACCAAATGCGTCCCGTGGTCGAAGAGATCGTAAGCCACGGAAAAAAATACAACATCGGACTGGAAGCAGGTTCCAAACCCGAATTACATGCGGTACTGGCTATCAATATCGATAACAACTCTCTCATCATCTGCAACGGATATAAAGACGAGAACTATATCGAACTGGCTTTGCTTGCGCAAAAGATGGGACGACGCATCTATCTGGTAGTGGAAAAACTGAATGAACTGCGTCTGATTGCCACGATCGCCAAGCGTCTTAAGATACGCCCCAATATAGGTATTCGCATCAAGCTCGCCAGTTCCGGCAGTGGAAAGTGGGAAGAATCGGGAGGCGACGCCAGCAAATTCGGATTGAATTCCAGCGAGCTGCTGGAAGCACTGGATTTTCTGGAAAAAAATAAAATGAACGACTGCCTCAAACTTATCCATTTCCATATCGGCAGTCAGATTACCAAAATACGCAGAATTAAAAATGCCTTGAAAGAAGCATCCCAATTCTACGTGCAATTGCAACAAATGGGATTTAATGTAGAATTTGTCGATATAGGGGGAGGATTAGGTGTAGATTACGACGGGACCCGTTCTTCTTCCAGTGAAAGTAGTATGAATTATTCCATACAAGAATATGTCAACGACTCCGTTTCATCCTTGGTAGACGCCTGTGAAAAGAACAACCTTCCCCAGCCGAATATTATTACGGAATCCGGTCGTTCCCTTACGGCACACCATTCCGTACTTATATTCGAAGTTCTGGAAACGACATCTTTGCCTATTTGGGACGAGACTTCCGAAGTACACGAGGACGACCACGAACTTACCCGCGAACTTTATGACATTTGGAATAATATAAACCAGCCCCGGCTACTGGAAAGCTGGCACGATGCCCTGCAAATACGGGAAGAAGCTCTCGACTTGTTCGGGTTAGGGCTGCTTGACCTCCGCACAAGAGCTCAAATTGAACGTCTGTTCTGGTCGGTAGCCCGGGAGGTAAATGATATCGCCGCTGAAATGAAACATGCACCGGAAGAGTTACGTAAGATTGCCAAACTGCTCCCGGACAAATACTTCTGTAATTTCTCACTTTTCCAGTCTTTACCCGACTCATGGGCTATAGACCAGATATTTCCGATCATGCCTATCAGCCATCTGGAAGACCGTCCCGACCGGACAGCAACCATACAGGACATTACCTGTGATTCCGACGGAAAAATCAATAATTTCATTTCATCCCACGGGGCCAACTCCCATCTTCCCATGCACTCACTGAACAACCGGGAGCCTTATTATGTAGGAGTATTCCTCGTAGGAGCTTATCAGGAAATTCTAGGAGACATGCACAATCTATTCGGTGATACTAATGCCGTACACGTAAGCGTATATAAAGACCATTACGAAATAGACCAGATTATTGACGGAGAAACGGTTGCCGAAGTGCTGGACTACGTACAGTTCACCCCCAAGAAGCTGGTAAGGAGCGTTGAAACCTGGGTAACATCATCTATGAAAGCCGGGATCATTACCCCCGAAGAAGGAAGGGAATTCCTGTCAAATTACCGTTCAGGACTTTACGGGTATACCTATCTGGAAAAAGATTGATTGAATATTATAAGTTGCTTCGTACCGGAATATCGATTCTGGTACGAAGCATCAAAATCATATACAAGCTTATGCGCTACTTCATATATCTATCATACGACGGAGCCGGATATCACGGATGGCAGATACAGCCTAACGCCGTATCGGTACAAGAACGTATGGAGAAAGCTCTTTTCACTTTACTGCGAAAACCGGTACCTGTAACCGGAGCAGGAAGAACCGACACTGGTGTAAACGCACGTTTAATGGTAGCCCATTTCGATATAGACGAACCTATAAGCGACACAATCATTATTGCAGACCGGCTGAACCGTATATTGCCGAAGGATATAGCCATATCACGGATCGTACCAGTTCGTCCTGATGCCCATAGCCGCTTCGACGCTATCTCCCGCACATATAAATATTATGTCATTGGGCACAAGTCCCCGTTTACCGAAGCGTATGCCTGGAGATACAAAGGTATTCTCGACTTTGATAAAATGAACGAAGCAGCCAGGTGCCTGTTCCTATACACAGACTTTACCAGTTTCAGCAAACTTCATACGGACGTTAAAACCAACAATTGCCGCATTATGGAAGCACATTGGGATGCCGAAGGAGAAGGACATGTATTTACGATTCGTGCCGACCGTTTTTTACGGAACATGGTACGCGCGATAGTGGGAACATTGATCGAAGTTGGTAAAGGAAAACTTTCCATTGAAGCTTTCTGTAAAATAATAGAAAAGAAAGACCGTTGTTCTGCAGGAACTTCAGTTCCCGGAAATGCACTTTTCCTGCACGATATAGAATATCCGCGAGAAATATTCTTTGAATAGATATGCTATTCCCGTTTCCTAAAACAACTCTTCATACCGATTAAAATGCTAACTTTGGAATAATCTAATAATCCACTGAGATTAAATTAGTTGTGCGGATTGTTAAAAAAACGAGGTAATGAGTTGTCAACCATTCTGATTTCTACATACTTACATAAATTGCGTGATGTATAACTCATCTGAACACAAAGGTATAACTTTTTTCTGAACGAGCAAAAATCCATCAATGTTTTCATTACCTCATTAGGATTATTTAGGTTGCAATTCTCCGAATGGGTATTGTTCCAGATTGCATCAGTCCCTCGTTTCCTATGCTCGTCTGCGAAGGTAGTACAGACCTTCATTGAAAGTTGAAAGGTCAAGCGGCAAGCCGTTTCGGGCAGAAACTTCCTTCTGCGAAGAGTATTCAACCCGAAAACCTTTTCCCTTTCAGGTCTGTACTCAACAATGCAGACGGCAACGGAAACCAGCGACTGACGGAAAAGAGAAAAACCGAAAAAGAAACAGCATATAGACAGGTTTAGATTGGATAACCTGTTTATATGCTGTTTCTCTTTTCTATTATGGGAGGGATATTTTTAGAAGGATAATGTAAATGGGCAGACGGTAAACTGCGCTCCATACAGAAAAAAGATTTGGTTTATCCGCCACCTTTCATTCGGCTTGCATCCCTATATCCCTGCTGCAACACCTCTGGCATTACACGCCGCATCAGCAGCAAGCAACGCAGAATGTCTTTGGAAGAGTATCGCAATACCTTCCTGCAAGTTCCAAAAATTGATGACCGAAAACCCGTCTTTGTCAGTTGCGATGTAAGGGATAAGCTGGATGAATTTGTCCGCAAGCTCGGAGGACGGAAGATGAGTGTGTCAGGGCTAATTGAGAACATCGCCAGCACCTTGAAATCTATGCCGATGACTTCGAGCAGTGGCGAAAACTCTGAAACCATGTAAGCAAAGTATGAAAACAATGTTTACTAACAATCAGGCAAAAATCACTCCCCAACCACCAAATGCGGAGGGATGGTAGAAACAGCTATCTCACAGTGTAGCGAGGTTATCTTTCGGGCATCCCGAAAACCTCGCTACACTCCCGAAGAGTGGAGGCAATCTGCTCCCGATGGTCGCAGATTGTAGAGGGACAGAAAGCAAAAAGAAAAATCATTATCAAGAGCAAACAACATGGATGATAAAAGAAAAATCAAGGCGAGAGGCAGACCGAAAGCAAGCAGCCTCCGCAAACTGACGAAGTCGGTAACGATGAAATTCTCCAAGCCCGACTATGAGCAACTTCTCCGCAGAAGCAGGCAAGCCAACAGAACACTTGCCGAGTACATAAGGAATTCCGCATTTGAAGCCCAAGTCGTAGCCAAGCATTCAACGGAGGAAGCCACCACCATGCGTAACCTTGTGGGAATGGCGAACAACCTGAATCAGCTTACCAAACTGTCGCATCAAATGGGATTCTATAGAACGAAGAATGTCATTATGGAACTGCTTGAGAAACTCAAGTCCATAATGAATGACTATAAAACTAAAGAAAGGAGGGCAAGATGATAGGCAAGATTAAGAAGGGGCAGACTTTCGGCGGTTGCATACGCTATGTAATGGGTAAGGGCAATGCTCAATTAAGTTGGAATAAGCCAGAAATGGAGCCGAAATTTGAGCCTAAAAAGCCAAGACAAAAGCAAGCGGAATCTCAAATTCAGTCCTATAAACCGTCAGGCAACGACCTAATTGAAGAAGGTTTGGGCTTGTTCACTCCGTCTGAGAGCAATCCGCAGGAAGAGCAGATTCCTTATGATGAGCTTCTCCGCAGACAGATGAAGAAAAAGAAACGCAAAGGCAGAGGATTATAACCCTGCCTACAACAGATTTTGAAATGTATAACAATTTAAAATATTCAATTATATGAAAAATGACGATTTCATGGAAAGCATCTTCGGATGCTTGAAGAGAATCGAGGACAAGGTAAACGGACTCTCCACCCCTCAAATGGTAAACGGAACTACCGAAGTAGATAACAGTGCAAATGAAGCAGCTTTGCAGGAGGTAAGACAGGATTTGAACAGCGTTAAAACAGCGTTCAATCGTGTTTATGAGGGTCTTGCGGCAGTTAAGTTTGATACAGCAAAATTGTTGGAAAGAAACTCTATGTCGGGCAAGTTTATGGAAGCCCTGTCCATCTTGAAAAGTGAACAGCAGGAAAATTATAAGAGACAGAGTGAGTTGCTGGAGCAATTTGCCAACGCAGAGACAGATACGATGCAGAAAATATCGGAGATGATGGAATCACTTTCCACTTCTGTAAGGAACAGAATGAGCAATCCCGATATTGTTAATCATAAGTATAGTTTCAGCATTGAATCTCCTTACATGTTTGAAGGCTTTCGTGGAATATTTGCCCTTATTGTTGTTCTGGCTGTAGCATTATATATTGCCAAACAGCCCGATTATGACCGCATAGACAACGATTTGAAATACCGCTACATCAAAATGAAAGGCGAAGCATCGCCAAAATAGATTAGAGAGCTTGAAACCTCTTTGAACTGAATCGTGACAATGTCAAGATTAAGCAGATGGGTGAGAATGTAGAAGCATACGAAGATGCAGTTCAGAAGCAAGCAGCCCTTGCAGAGCAGGCACGTCTGAAAGAACAGGCTGCAAAGGAGTTGGACAACAAGGCGAAGTCCATAAAGGGCAAGCCCATTCAAACGGACAAACCAAAAGAAGTGAGCCTATGGCAAGTATCAAAGTAAAATTTAGACCTTTTACAACCGCAGGCAAGGAAGGTGTAATCTATTATCAAATCATACAGAATCATGTAATCCGTCAGTTAAAGACGGATTACCGAATCTTTGAGGATGAATGGAACGTGAAAAATGGAATTGTTATTGTTTTGCCTAACAACAGAAATAACTATCTACAATCTATCACAGAACGTATTGAATGGGATATAAAGCGTTTGGAATCAATTATATCTCAATTGGAGAATAAGCGAATCAAGTATTCGGCTGATGATATTGTTTCCTCTTTTCAGAATCAAGCACACGAGCAATCCCTATTCAATTTCATGCGTGGAATTATAGCCCAGTTAAAGCAGATGGGCAAACATCGCACATCCGAAACTTATCGGGCTACGCTCAAAAGTTTCATGCAGTTCCGAGAGGATAAAGACCTTTTGTTGGATGAAATCAATTCAGAAATGATGTTGATGTACGAGGCTTATTTACGGAACAAAGGAATCACAAAGAATAGTAGCTCATTCTATATGCGGATATTGAGAGCCGTATATAATAGAGCCGTTGAAAAGGAACTGACAAAACAAAAGTTTCCGTTCAAACATGTATATACAGGGATTGACAAGACTGTAAAGAGAGCAGTATCGTTAAAGGTTGTCAAAAGGATTAAAGAAATTGATTTGTCGCTTAATCAATCAGCCGACTTTGCAAGAGATATGTTTCTCTTTTCTTTCTACACTCGTGGAATGTCGTTCATTGATATGGCATACTTGAAAAAGAAAGACCTTACAAACGGCATACTCATATACCGTCGCCGAAAGACAGGACAGCAACTTTTCATCAAGTGGGAGAAATGTATGCAGGAAATTGTAGATAAGTATGATACAATGGGTAATATCTATCTGCTTCCAATTATAAAAACCCCCAATGTGAATGAAAGAAAGCAGTATGAAAATACTCTTCGTTTGGTTAATAATAAGCTGAAATTTATAGCAGATATTATTCACTTGCAGATACCATTATCAACCTATGTGGCTCGACATACATGGGCAAGTATAGCCAAAAGCATGAACATTCCTATTTCGGTTATCAGTGAGGGAATGGGACATGATTCAGAAACAACAACTCAGATTTATTTATCTTCTTTGGATACTTCTGCTATTGATAAAGCAAATGAGTTGATATTAAAAGGGCTATAGAAAATGTTTAGCGACTATAGCTATCTCTTTGTAAGAGACGGACTTACAAAAGCAAAATTATGAAAAATATTTCATTACAAAGAATATTTGGCAAAAAAAACTTTTGTATAGTCTGAAAATAATTTGAGAATGTTTACTTAATCCCCTATTTGCAACATCTAAATTCTTGATTATAAACAAACTTTTGAGAATAATCCGTCTCTTACAAAGAGACAGATAGGAGATACCCGAAAATCCTATAAACAGAGTAGGGCTTAATCTATTCAATATTTTATTATGGAAGATTTATTTTCGTGTAAAATGGTTGGAAAGGGAATTTATGAAACCCTCGAAGAACAGTATGATGTTTACACCGTTGATGATGATTGGTCACGGAAACATGATGCAAGTCCAAAAATCATCAATGATTAAGGTATCAGAAAGGCTGTCTTGAATTTGAGGCAGCCTCTTTTAAGTACATTGATTTTAGATTTATAACTATATTATCAGATATTAAAGAATGGAAGATTTTTCAACTTTGCTTAGAAACGACACCTTGATTCAATCTAATCCGTATAGAATAATAACATATAATAATAAAAATATAATTGTTATACCTAATAGTGGAGCATGGATTATAGGAGGGCACATAGTATTATCGCTTCTTGATAAATGTAAAATTCCTATTCCATATATGGATATAAAAAATATTTTTCCTAATGCTAATATTCAA
The DNA here is from genome assembly GCF_025567045.1 of Barnesiella propionica. Classification (NCBI taxonomy): domain Bacteria; kingdom Pseudomonadati; phylum Bacteroidota; class Bacteroidia; order Bacteroidales; family Barnesiellaceae; genus Barnesiella; species Barnesiella propionica. The sequence goes on from NZ_JAOQJK010000003.1 coordinate 343,756, forward strand.
GATATTATAGAAACTTTGTATTATTCTGGAATTATTCTTCTAGATGATAAATGTAGTACAGATCAAATTGTAGCTGAAGAAAAATATAAATCTTTAGAGGTTGCACCGCGACTTTTAGTCTTAAAATATACAAATCATTGTAATTTAAGATGTTCTTATTGTTATGCATATAAGGAAGAAACATTCAATGATAATCTTAACTATAAAGATATAGAAACTGCTGTAAAACTGATATCTGACTCTTATGGGAAAAATATAACTGTTGTATTTCATGGGGGAGAGCCACTTTTACGTTTTAAGGACATGAAACACGATGTAATATCATTGTTGGATAAATTCCCAGATATTCAATTTAGTATACAGACAAACGGAACTTTAATGAATGATGAAATATCTGTATTCTTGAAAAAACACAAAATTAGTATAGGTGTCAGTATAGATGGTATTGATGAGATAAGTAATAGCCTTAGATGTTTTACTGGAGGATTGACTTCATGTAATAAAACATTAGACGGGATTAAATGCCTTTTTAAACATAATAATCAACCAAGTGCAAGTATTGTAATGACAAAGAAAAATAAGGATGATATCCTAATTACGATGCAGAGATTATTCGAAATAGGGATACGCCACTTTGTCGTACTCGATTATTTTCCAGCGGGTAGAGGGAAAGAGGGGAAAGACCATCTTGCATTAAACTTAGAAGAAAATATTGCGGTTAGGAGAGATATATTATTATTCATTAATGATCATAATGCGAAACAAACTGATAGTAAGAATTTAATAACAGAAAGGAGGTCTATTCAACTGATGAAGAAGATTGTATATTGGCGAAGCCTATATATGTGTTCAGAATCTCCATGTGGTGCAGGTAGAAGAATGTTGGCTTTAGGAGCAGATGGGAATTTGTATCCTTGCGATGAATTTATCTCTAACGATAAAGAATTTGTAATTGATCATGTTTCTAATATCACGAATCTAGCAGATAGTTTAAAAAATAGTAAAGTAGTACAAAAGTGTTACGCTCATAGAATTGAGAATATATCAAAATGCTCTAAATGTGTTTGGAGAAATATATGTGAATTCCATTGCGCTGGCAACTCATTTTATTTCAATGGCTCGTTGAATCAGCCATCTTCACTTTGTGAATATTTTCATAGAATGATTCCAATGACAATGGAGCTATTGTATGAAGAAAGAATAAATCCCAAAAATATTTTATAACAATTGAAACATTTTCTCAAAATCCAGTCATGGAAAAATATTTGTCGATTTATATCTTATATATGGGGAATTGATAAGTATCATTTGCTTGGTAATATTGCTATCAGATTAGCATCAATTTTTGTTCCTATTATTTCTCTATATGTTGGTAAATTAATAATTGACGAGTTAGTATATTCTAAAGATTTTAATAAAATTATATTATACCTTGGCATAGAAGCAATAATTGTAATATGCTCAAATATACTATCTCGCATATCTTCTTATCTAAATCAAAAATTAAATTATAATTATGAACTATATACATCAACAAAAATAATTAAGCAATTTAATATGTTGTCGTTACAGCAAATAGAGAATGCCGAAATAAAAAGTAAACTCTACTTGGCTAAAAATGAATCTCATGATGGGAGTTCATTAATCAATGAACTATTGGGAGGGACAGAATGTGCGTGTTCCATAATTTCGTTGTCTATGGCAATTATCGCATATAATCATATTGCTATTTTATTTTTTATAATAACAGCGTTTATCATTTTTATTAGTGAAACACATTTCTATTCATATATATATAAACTTCAAAGAAAATGGATTCCGGAAAGAAGAAAAACCGACTACTATTATGACTTATTAACAACTGATGAATATTATAAAGAAATTAAATTATTGAGATCCCTTTCATTCTTCTCAAAACTATTCTTCAAAAAGAAAAAGAAATTCCAAGAAGAAAATTTGCGTATTCAAAAGAAACGATTAATAGTAAATATATTGTTGTATACTATAAATCTCGCTGTCTACTATTATATCTATTTTATATTCATAAATAATGTATTAATAGGATTGATTACAATAGGAACATTAACTTATATAAGTGGAATATTATTAACATTAAGGAATAGAATAAATACTTTCTTTAATAGTGTTGCATGGCTAAATGACCGTGCTTCATATTTAAATGATTTTTTTTCTTTTTTTTCATTACATTCAAGGGAAGAAATAATTACAACGAAGGTGGATTGTTGTATAACCAATGCTGATGGACTTGTATTTTCACATGTCGGATACAAATATGAAAATCAAAATAATTGGGCTGTATATGACTTGTGTTTTCATATAAAAAAGGGAGAAAGAGTGCTTATTATGGGGCTAAATGGGTCCGGAAAAACTACCATAATCAAGCTTATTTGTAAATTGTATACTCCGACAGAAGGAAAAATATACTTAAATGGAGAAAACATAGAGAACATAGAGAACAATTACTATTTTCAACAAATAGGTGCTATTTTTCAAGACTATATTAAATATGAAATGACTGTTGCAGAAAATATTAGCTTAGGAGACCTAAACCATTTTAATGATCTTTCAAAGATTGAATTCTGTACAAATATGAGTAGAATCGATAATCTAATAGATTCTTTACCAAATAAATATCAACAACAACTAGGAAAGCTATTTAAGGATGGCATTCAACTATCTGGAGGTGAATGGCAAAAAATAGCCATTGCGAGATTACTATATGGGGATCATTCAATTTTATTATTAGATGAACCATCTTCTGCTTTAGATGTATTGTCTGAACGAAATTTATATCAAGAGCTATTAAGTAATCAAACAAAGAATGGCAAAACAGTCATCATTGTATCGCATAGAATTAGCAATTTACGAGATATTAATCATGTAATATTTCTAAAGAAGGGAATAATTATTAAAAATGAAATATTGGAAGAGCCTATAAAGAATGATAACTTCCATGATGACATATTTAATGCTTATAGTGAAGAACATTGATACTCTACATTAATTATATATATACTAACATATGATTCCCTCTCCAAGATATTGATTGTCAGTTTTAAAGCTGGTATTGTAGTTGTCGGATAACTTATGTTAACTATAGTTATGAAGATTCAATTATTGCAACAGTTGTAACAGTAATTGAATCTTCGTTGAAGTGCCTTGATGCTGTTACATCCTTTATACTCCAAAATCTATTTCTATACCTAAAAAGGTATAAAAGATTTTCATTACTATCTCAAGTATATGAACTTTTATCTTTTTACTACCTCATTTTCTTCTTACATTGCCATTGAAATACCATTAAACGATTGATTAAGCTGATTGCCGAATACCGTCAAATCCTTGTCAATCTTTTCGGTGGTTACTTTAGCATACTTCTGCGTGGTAACAATATTCGTATGACCTAAAATCTTGCTCACACTCTCAATCGGCATACCCTTACTTTGTGCAAGGGTAGCGAATGAATGACGACTTGAATGGAATGATATGTCTTTCGTAATTCCGCACTCTTTTATCATAGTTTTCAATGGCTTACAGATATTCCAATAGTTGAGATTGGGGAATATGAACTTATCCTCCTGGAATGGCTCATAACGCTTTATAATCTGCATAGGAATATCCAACAGCTTCACTTGAAACGGCACTTTCGTCTTATGTCGTTTCGACAATATCCATTTCTCGCCGTTCACATCCACAATGTCATCGGTAGTCAGTTCCTTAATATCCACAAACGACAAGGCAGTAAAACTTGCGAAAACAAACAAATCACGGATATAAGCCAACTTGCTATTCGCAAACTCATGTGTCATTACAGTCTTGATTTCATCTTCCGTAAGGTATATACGGTCTTTTATATTCTGATTGACCCTATATTGTGCAAATGGGTTTCTCGGCGTTTGAACATTGTAATGAGCCTTTGAAACAATCGTTTTCAGCCACATACAGTTAGCCCATATACTGCCATTATGAAACCCTGCATCCGTTGATAGATAGATTTCATACTCCTTGATAAAATCGGGAGTAAGTTCGAGCATAGATATATCATTTCGCTTGTGATTCTTCTTGAAGAAGGATGCCAAATGATTTCTTGCCCTTACTCTGACCTGATAGGAACTCAAAGCACGGTCAATACCGATACGCTTCTTGAAACTTTCGTTATCCTTATCAAATGCACCGAGCAGGGTTTCATACTCCGTTCCGATGCCCTGATAGGCGTTGCGACCATATCAGCCGTAACATACGCCTCCTGTCCGACAGGCGCTGATAGTGCTTGATGATTTGAGCCTTGATATCATCCAATGAGAGGTTAATGTCACGAGCCTCTTTACTCTTGCCTTTGGCTAGATTGCCCTTTGCATCCCAAAGTTCTTTTAGGATAGAACATTTGCAACTGAATTGGGCTACAGAACCGTTGATTGTCACTCTTCCCATAATGGGGACAACGCCATTTTTCTCCTTGCTTCCGTTCACGTAGAACAGCACCTTAAATGTACTTCGCATAATCTAATTATTTTTGGTTACAAAATTAGTTATCTACGAGTTACACACCGCTACGCAAAATAATGCAGAAAATAGAAACATTCTCTAACGACCAAGAAATTCACCCAATCATCGGGTAATAATTTGGCAACCGTTCCGCTTCATAACCTTGCGTTTCCTTGCATTTTTGACAAGGTGAGTTTGTCTGCGGTTTTCTTCATAAGTCATTGAACAGCAGTGTCGCCATCATCATTTCTCCGTTTTCGTGAGATTTTTCCAGAGATAAATAGTATCTTTGCACTCCTAAATAAAAAAAGGATACTTTATTTAATGCTCATTTATCTCTATACAATTCATCCTCACCATGTGGCTATCGCTTGCTTTTTTATCGGCATTATTGCTGGGTATCTACGAGATATTTAAAAAAACCGCACTGAACAATAACGCCGTAATCCCGGTATTGTTTCTCAACACTGTATTTTGCAGCCTTTTATTTCTTCCGGCCATCATATTATCTTACGGATTCCCTGAATATATAAAACATACTATGTTTTATGTGCCGCATGTACCTTTAAGTACGCATTTCTATATTATCCTCAAATCGGCCATAGTCCTTTCCTCCTGGATATTCGCCTATTTTGCCACCAAAAATCTCCCTCTGACGATTGCCGGAACCATACGGGCATCTCAACCAATACTCACCTTATTGGGTGCATTACTCATATTCGGAGAACGCCTTAACCTATATCAATGGATAGGAGTAACTCTCGCCATTATATCTTTCTTTCTTCTTTCTTCTGCCGGTAAAAAAGAAGGAATACATTTCAAACACAACAAATGGATATTCTTTATTGTACTGGCCACTTTGTTCGGTGCGGCGAGCGGACTATATGATAAATACCTGATGACGCATATCGACCGCATGACCGTACAAGTATGGTACACTTGGTACCAAATACCTATCATGGGTGCTATCCTGCTGTTTATCTGGTATCCGAAACGGAAAAACAGCACTCCCTTTCGATGGAAATACAGTATTTTCTTTATTTCTTTTTTTCTGGTCATTGCAGATTTCATATATTTTTACGCCCTCAGTTTCCCCGATTCCATGATCTCGATCGTATCTATGGTGCGGCGGAGTAATGTAATTATCAGTTTTATCGGTGGAGCTATCATTTTCAGGGAAAAGAATATTCGTAATAAAGCGATAGATTTACTGCTCGTGCTTTTGGGAATGTTCTTCCTGTATTTAGGAACCCGAACATAGTATAAAATATCCTACAACACTTGTGTACGGTCCAATAATATGTATATTTGTAAAAACATACAACGTATATAAAAATGATGAAACGACATATATTGATATTTATAACAGTCCTGTTAGCCTGCCCGGTTATGCCGGCAGCGATGGAAAAAGCGGCAACACTATTTGCTATTATGCCGGACGAACTGTTAATGTCGGTTGAAGTAAACCGCCGTAAGGACATGATAGACCTGTTCCATTCGGGACAAAAGGCACAAGTAGAAAATAAGCTGAAAGGCAAAGCGACACTAACCGCCCTGACAGAAAACTTTCTATCTGTCGATCTGTCCGATAACAGCAGCATGCAGATAAAATTATTTCAGGCAGCAGATTCAACCAATATCATCGCTGTCATCAACACGGTTTGCGGACCGGCCTGCGACAGCCGCATCGATTTTTACGACCAGAACTGGAAAGCTTTAGAACAAAGATATTTCATTGAATTGCCCGACATTAACGATTTTATTACGTTACCGGAAAAATCTTCCGATGAACAAAAATACGATGCCGAAGTTATCGACATGATATTGATGCAATATTCATTCGACCCGGAAAACGATACTCTCAGTATTTCTTTCCATCCTAATGAATATATGCTGGATGATATGTATAAGAAAGTGGAACCCTATCTGAACGATCAGCCTGTACAATTCAGCTGGGACGGCAAGAAATTTATCCGCTTCAAGCCATGATAATCTATAATTCCTGAATAAAAAGACCGGGCTGCAAAAGTAATGCAGCCCGGTCTTTTTATATCTGATAAGCCGGTTATCAGAACTCGGCATTTTTGGGTGTACGCGGGAAAGGTATCACATCGCGGATATTCGTCATACCAGTTACAAAAAGAACCAGACGTTCGAAGCCCAATCCGAAACCGGAATGAGGAGCTGAACCAAAACGACGTGTATCCAAATACCACCACATATCTTTCATAGGTATATGAAGCTCTTCAATGCGTTCCATCAGCTTATCATAATTTTCCTCACGCTGGGAACCGCCTATAATTTCTCCGATCTTCGGAAAAAGTACGTCCATGGCCCTTACAGTCTTACCGTCTTCGTTAAGTTTCATATAGAAAGCTTTAATTTCTTTCGGGTAATCGGTAAGGATAACCGGTTTTTTGAAATGTTCCTCTACCAGATAACGTTCATGTTCCGACTGCAAATCAGCACCCCAGTAAACCGGATATTCGAATTTATGGCCGGATTCCTCAAGTATCTTCACACCCTCGGTATAAGGCAACCGCACAAAGTCGTTTTCAACAATGAATTTAAGACGGTCTATCAGGTCTTTATCATACATTTCGCAAAGGAATTCCAAATCATCCTTACAATGATCCAAAGCGTATTGTATAAGGTATTTGAGAAAATCCTCCGCCAAATCCATATTTTCTTTTATTTCATTAAAAGCCACTTCAGGTTCGACCATCCAAAATTCAGCCAAATGACGGGGAGTGTTGGAATTTTCCGCACGGAAAGTAGGCCCGAACGTGTAAATAGCTCCCAGAGCCATAGCCCCCAGTTCGCCTTCGAGCTGGCCCGATACGGTGAGACTGGCCTGTTTTCCGAAGAAATCTTGTGTATAATCTATAGCACCTTCCTCGGTACGCGGTAATTTGTTCATATCCAGAGTAGTTACCTGAAACATTGCTCCGGCTCCTTCACAATCCGAAGCTGTAATCAGTGGCGTATTCAGATAAAAATATCCCCTGTCATTGAAATATTTATGAATAGCATACGCCATATTGTGGCGTATACGTAATACGGCTCCGAACGTATTGGTACGCGGGCGCAAATGAGCGATCTCACGGAGAAACTCCAGCGTATGACCTTTTTTCTGCAAAGGATATACGGTAGGATCGGCTCCCCCATATATTTCGATAGCATCGGCCTGTATTTCAGCTTGCTGACCTTTTCCCTGAGATTCAACCAATGTTCCGGTCACGCTTAAGCATGCACCTGTGGTAACAGGTCTCAGAAAATCCTCATCGAATTTCTCAAGATCCACAACTATCTGTATGTTCTTAATGGTAGAACCGTCGTTCAATGCTATGAAATTGACGTGTTTATTTCCCCTGCGGGTACGCACCCAACCTTTCACATTAATCTTTTTCCCATAAAGAGCGGCGTCAAACGCATCTACGACTTTAGTTCTGCTTATTGTTTCCATTGTTATATAATTTACTTATCACTTTATAACAGCAATCTCTGCCGTAGAACCGGCAGAGACCGCGTGATGAATATTTCTCAATTATTCGAAAGCCCCCATATGCAACATGTTCACCTCTTGTTGCGTGAGGTAGCGCCAGCGGCCCCGTTGCAGATTTTTCTTGGTAAGACCGGCAAAATACACACGATCCAGTTTTACGACATGATAACCCATCGCCTCAAAAATACGGCGGACGATACGGTTACGCCCGGAATGGATCTCTATACCTATCTGATTTTTGTCGGTGTCGGTAGCATAACTTACCGCATCAGCATGTATAGGTCCGTCTTCCAACTCTATACCGTCGGCAATACGCTGCATATCTTCTTCGCTTACATCCTTATCGGTCCATACATGATATATCTTTTTCTTCACAAACTTAGGATGGGTAAGCTTGGAAGCCAAGTCTCCGTCATTAGTAAGCAACAATACTCCGGTCGTATTCCTGTCAAGGCGTCCCACAGGGTATATACGCTCTGTACAGGCATTCCGTACGATATCCATAACCGTAAGACGCCCCTGAGGATCGTCCGAGGTAGTCACACAGTCTTTCGGCTTATTCAATAAAACATATATTTTACTTTCCAGCGTCACTACTTTATCCTGATAAGTTACCATATCATTCCGGGTAATCTTGGTTCCTAATTCCGTAACGACCTCGCCGTTCACCTTCACTAATCCCTGCTGTATATATTCGTCCGCTTCACGACGTGAACATATGCCTGCATTGGCCATATATTTATTCAAACGGATCGGAGCATTCATATCCACTTCCGGTTGTTCATATTCTATGCGGCGGGGACGCGGAGTAAAACGGGTTTGTTCATTGTTCCTGTTAAATCCGCCCCGGTTATTATTATAACCATTACGGTTATTAAATCCTCCGCGGTTGTTATTATACCCGCCCCGGTTATTTCCGGACGGCCGGTTATTGTAAGGACGGGAACCGCCATTATTATTTCCATAAGAAGATCGGTTGGCAGTATTATAAGGACGGGGGGCATAAGGACGCTCTCCTCCTTCCGTATTACCGTACGGCCGGTCGTTATTATAACGTGGTTTATTATAATTCCCCCGGTTGTTGCTATAATCGTTACGGTTATTATTACCATAACTATTATTATTCCGGTTATTGTTATAAGGACGGTTGGTGGTATTATAATTGCGTTCCCCAACTTCGTTATTATTGTTGTTATAACTGTTATAGTTATTCTGGTTATAGCGGGGCTTGTTATAAGAAGGACGTTCGCTATTGTAGTTCACATCTGGTTTCCCATCCATATCTGCTGCATTGTCGTCTCTCCTGTTATACTCTATTTTTTCGTATCTTCCGGTATTACCTTCACGGCTGACACCCTTGTTCTCTCCAATACGGGGTCGTCTTACTTTTTTTTCGCTTTCCATAGGGAAAAAATTTTAATTGTAATTTACTATTTTATATAGCCTCTCGGCTACACCTTAAAAAAATTAATACTCTAAGTATTCGATAATTATCTCGTTGCAAAGATGCTAATATTTTTTTGAATTCCGGCAAAAAAGAATAAAAAATATGCCATCCTGACAATAAATAAACGGAGATAATACCCATTTGTTTAATGCATACCGCCTTTTTTCCCGACTTTTTCATTCAGCAAAAGCTATTAGTTTAATTCCCAGCAATATCGGATCGCTCATAAAATATCCGGCACCCGTCGATAACCGTCTTTCCATTTTCAGGAATAAAGAAAAAACGGGCCCGAATTTACATCCAGACCCGTTCTTTAATATTTGCATCTTTCAAAATCCGGTATAAGTATGGGGAGTCAGAGCTCTCAATTCCTCTTTTACCGATTCGGATATATTCAATGTTTCGATAAACGCATGTATAGATTCGCGATTCACGACCGAATTGGTACGAGTGAGCTCTTTCAAAGTCTCATATGGCTTAGGGTAACCTTCCCGGCGCAAAATAGTCTGTATACCTTCGGCTACCACATTCCACATATTATCCAGATCGCTGTAAATAGCAGGCTCGTTCAATAATAATTTATGCAAACCTTTCAACGTGCTCTTAAAAGCAATAAGAGTATGAGCCAAAGGGACACCTACATTTCGCAGTACCGTAGAATCCGTAAGATCCCGCTGCAAACGAGAAATAGGCAACTTGCCCGACAGGTGCTCGAAAACCGCATTGGCAATACCCAGATTTCCTTCGGAATTTTCATAATCTATAGGATTCACCTTATGAGGCATTGCAGAGGACCCTATTTCTCCGGCTTTGATCTTCTGCTTAAAATATTCCATAGAAATATATTGCCAGAAATCCCGGTCCAGATCCATCACAATCGTATTGATACGACGAAGGGCATCGAAAAGATCCGCCAGATTATCATAATTGGATATCTGGGTAGTCCACTCTTCCCTCTCGATTCCTAACCGTTTTTTCAAAAAACTGTTGGCAAATTCCCTCCAGTCGATAACAGGATATGCCAACCGATGCGCATTAAAATTGCCTGTAGCCCCACCGAATTTTCCACTGAGAGGAACTCTCTTCAGGTGTGCCAGCTGCTGTTCGAGACGATAACCGAAAACCCTCATCTCCTTCCCCAAGCGCGTAGGAGACGCCGGCTGCCCGTGTGTCTTCGCCAGCATAGGAATATCTTTCCACTCTTCGGCATACCGGTTTATTAAATCGATAAGTTCATCCAATACAGGATAATACGTATTTTCCAACGCTTCCTTTATAGAAAGGGGAACCGCCGTATTATTAATATCCTGTGAAGTAAGCCCGAAGTGTATGAACTCTTTATAAGCTTCCAAATGCAACTCGTCAAATTTTTCTTTCAGGAAATATTCGACAGCCTTCACATCATGATTGGTTATCGACTCTATCGACTTGATTTTTTCGGCATCGGCATCGGTAAAGTTCTTGTAGATATCCCGCAATACAGGAAATAACGATCCGTCCACTCCTGCCAGCTGGGGTAAAGGCAGTTCACACAATGCGATAAAATATTCGATCTCTACCCGTACGCGGTAGCGTATCAAGGCAAATTCGGAAAAATAAGGGGCCAGATCTTCTACTTTGCTCCGGTAACGTCCGTCAATAGGAGAAATGGCGGTTAATGCGGTTAATTCCATTGTAAAACGTTTCAATTTTCGTACAAAAATAATGTTTCCTACGGGAATTCTTATACAAAATTTCGCTTTTTTATTTTGAAGATAAAAAAATAGTATTACCTTTGCAACGCTTTATCGAAAAGATTCTTTCGGGCGTTTAGCTCAGCTGGTTCAGAGCATCTGCCTTACAAGCAGAGGGTCGGCGGTTCGAATCCGTCAACGCCCACTTCCAAAAATTACCGAGCGAGGTAATTGATATAGGACATAGAAAACTGATAAAGAGGGCGTTTAGCTCAGCTGGTTCAGAGCATCTGCCTTACAAGCAGAGGGTCGGCGGTTCGAATCCGTCAACGCCCACTTCTTTATTTTAATCTATATATATTTCAGAGTATTTCGGTACTCCTCTTTTCGGGCGTTTAGCTCAGCTGGTTCAGAGCATCTGCCTTACAAGCAGAGGGTCGGCGGTTCGAATCCGTCAACGCCCACTTTCGAATGGCACTTGTGATTTTCCGCAGGTGTTTTTTAGTTTATCACCCCCTCCATTCGAGGCCAGAACCAAAATTACTTCGCTTTTCGCTTATATATAATTTTCTTCTTCGGTTCGGGATAATATTAACAAAGGAACTTATCTTTGTAATCCAATACATTTTTCCGCATTATGACAGAACACAAATTACCTAAAAAGAAAAAACGCTTGCTCAGGATATTGGCTGGAATCCTCTTTGCCATCCTGACTTTACTGATCATAGTATTACTTGCCGTGTATATCATACTGACACCCGCAAGACTTACCTCCATAGTGAACAAATGCGCAAATGAATATCTGGATGCACAGGTAAAACTGGAACATGTAGAACTATCTTTATTCAAAGACTGGCCTGCCGTCTCGCTGGACGTAGCAGGAGGTGAAATCATTTCCCATGCTTTCCACAACGACAGCAATCACATCCGGCTGGAAAGTAACGGAAGCGATTCTTTACTTCGGTTCGACAAATTGCATATTTCGGTAAATCTGCACCAAATATTGCAAAATAAACTGGTCATTAATTCCATACACATATCCCGGCCCTATATCCATGCCTTTGTTTCTTCATGCGGCAAAGTCAACTGGGATATATTTCCTTCGGATGGAAACGACACCGTTCCGCCGTCCACTCCTCTTTTTATACCGGAAATACAGGTTAAAAAAATTATAATAGAGAAACCGGGAGAAGTCATTTATGAAAGCCGTCCCGACAGCTTGTGGGCAAAAATAGACCTGGGACGATTCGACTTTACGGGAAACAAATCTTCCTATACGATAGACATACTCACTTCCCTGTCTGCACGTATGGGAGAACTGGTTTACTGCAGGAACCTTTCCCTGGGAATTCAGGGAGGAATAGACTGGAGCATGAAAAAGCCCGAAGAAATAACATTCAGAAACCTTGCCTTTTCGGTAGACAGCATGCCTGTAACTTTAGACGGTACACTTATCATGGGAGGCAAAGAGATAAAATCACAACTGGTCTGCCGGGCCGGACAATTATCGGTTCCGCGTCTCATCCGTCTCGTCCCCAAAGAAATGCTCCCGGCTCTACAAAAAATAAATACCGACTTGTCGGTCGATCTGAAAACGACTATAACCGGAAGCTACGAATTTAACAAAGGAACGATCCCTGCCTTTACTATCGATTGCCGGGTCCCGAAAGGACACTTATATTACGGCGACACCAAACTTAAACTGGAAAATTTCGTCCTGGACGCCTCATTAAAATTCACTCCGCAATCTCCCGATTCCACCTATTTTATTCTACGCAAGCTGGATATACAAGGAACAGGTATAGCACTACAGACAAATGGTTCCGTACACAACATTCCGGCAGATCCGGACGTAGAATATCAGGCATCCGGAAACATAGACCTGAATACCCTGTCGGCTTTATATCCCCCTCGCGACAACATCGTAACCAGAGGAAAGATATCTTTAGACACCCGGGGGAAATTTCTTCTAAGTCAACTAAATATACAACATATCGGAAATACACGCATCCGTGGAAAAATAAGTTTAAACAAGCTATTTATCAGGATTCCGAACGACTCTCTGGCCCTTTTCGTAAACAACGGTGTCCTGCGTTTCGGTTCAACCGAAAATAGACGGGATACTACTATCGAAAAAGGACTTGAGATGTTACGTATGTCGGCCCGTATCGACACGGCTTATTTCTTCTATAAAAGAAGAATTATGATAAATACTTCCGATGCCCGCATACGGTTGCAATCGGCTGCAGAAGGACTGCAAAAAGACACGACACGCATACATCCGCTGTCGGGCTCCATATCGGCCGGATCTTTCGAGATGAAAGGAATAGACTCGACACGCATTCGCATCCGGAAAGCACATTGCGGACTCCGGATATTACCGTCAAAAGAGAACGCCCGTATTCCGGTACTGGACCTGGATATAGAGGCTAAACGAATTATGGCAAGAAGTACGATAGACCGCTATTCCCTTACAGACGGAAGCATTCGCATAGAAGCGACACTCACTCCGAAAAGAGGAACAAACAGCCGTTTGGCACATTATCTGGATTCGCTGCAACAAATCTACCCGGGGATACCCCGGGATTCGTTATTACGGCATGCTCATCCCCGCAAACGTAAAATAGTACAGGATGAACTGGCCGATTCGGATCTGGACCTGAAAGCCGACTCGCAGATAGCCGAATTCATCCGGAAATGGCAAATCCAGGCAACTGTAAAAGCCCGCTCGGGAAGATTCGTCACCCCTTATTTTCCACTACGGAACCGACTGGAAAATGTAAATTTCCATGCAGATATGAATGAAGTAGGAATCCATAATACTACGCTGAAATCCGGTCGTTCCAACCTTACCCTCAACGGGCACATCTCCAACATAAGAAGGGTTTTACTGGACAGGGGAGCACTGAATATCGATATCGACCTTAAATCGGACACCCTCGATGCCAACGAACTTATCCGGGCTTTAAATTCGGGCATGTCCTTTGCCGGAAGCTCGGAAGAGAAACAGCAGCAAATGAAAGACGCGGCCGACGAAACCGAATTACAGGCTCTCATCGAAGAAAACAATACCGATACGGTTTCCCGAGCGCTGGTCATACCGAAAAATATTAATCTGCATATCGGGCTGAACGTGGACTACGGAGAATATGCCAACCTGAAACTGTTCGGGTTAAAAGGAGACCTTCTGGCACGTGACCGATGTTTGCAATTAAAGGAACTGACGGCAGAAACCGACGCCGGACGCATGTCCATGACTGCTTTGTACGCCAACCGCGGTCGGAACGATATTACGGCAGGATTTGATTTGGAAATGCACGACATACAGGTAGAACGCCTTATTCAACTCGTTCCTTCGGTAGACTCCCTGATGCCTATGCTAAGATCCATGGAAGGAGAAATAAACTGCCAAATTGCAGCGACGACCGAAGTGGACTCTCTGATGAATCTTAAACTGCCGACTCTGCAAGCCGTATGCCGCATTAAAGGCGAAAACCTCGTATTGCTCGATGGAGAAACCTTTACCGAGATATCCAAAATGCTGCATTTCAAGAACAAGAAACGCAACCTCATCGACAAAGTATCGGTAGAAATGATGGTACATGACAACGAACTCGACATGTTCCCATTCATACTGGAGATGGACCGCTATAAAGTAGCCGTAGGAGGTGTACACAAACTGGATATGTCATTCAACTACCACATATCGGTACTTAAATCTCCAATCCCGTTCAAACTGGGAATCAACATTTCGGGGACTATGGACAAAATGAAATTCCGTTTAGGTAAAGCAAAGTACAAAGAAAAGAACATACCCAGCTATGTAACCCTTATCGACACGACTCGTATCAACCTGAAACAAAGCATCCTGAATGCATTCCGAAGAGGAACCGCGGCAGCTTTAAAACAGGCAATACCTACCAAAGCCCTTCCCCGGGATACGTTGCTGCAGCAGGAAACGGAAATGTTATCCGCGTCGGACAGCATTCAACTGATACAAAGCGGAATTATCAGTACCCCCGAAATAATAGAGGAAAAAGAGATAAAAAAGAAAGAACCTGATAAAAAAGAAATGGTATCTGACCATAAAGCATCTGCCATATTAAGAGAGGAGAAAAATAAAAAATAATACAATTCAATTACTTCGCACTCATTTCAAATATAAAGACGGGGATGCAGTTGACATCCCCGTCTTTTATTAGAAAATATTCACCTGACGTCCATTACTTCCTGACCACAAACTTATGCAAGGCAATCCCTCCTTTATGAGTTATTTTTAACAGATATACACCCTCGTCCAGATTTTCCACATTAATAACCGGTTGAGAAATATCATATACTCCAAGAGATGTTCCCGTAATGCTCAAAATTTCTGCTTGATCGTATATCCCCTCAATATGAAGTTTATTCTTTACCGGATTAGGATACAAAGTGATATTATTTTCCAAGGGTGATTCCATGCCCAAAGTAGAAACCACAAAATCAATAGTTTCCATTTCCGATTTAGCAGACGAATATACCGATCTGACACCAGCCTGATATGTACCGTTTACCAACTCAGTAAATTTATATTCTGTCTCCTGAGTCGTAGTTATCATCTTTCCATTCAGGTAAACTTCATATTCAACAGGAATAGCGGGAACTCTTGCTGGCGCATTCCGCCCCGGGATATCAAGTCCTATATAAATATCATCCACCATAAATATGAAACGGTTTTTAGAAGTACAGTTAATCGTTACATATTTGGCTTCCGCAGGTATGTCGTAACGGAACTGGGTCCAGGCTCCAACCGGAACCTCTACATCATTCGTAAGCCAAATAAAATCTTCAGCCGCTTTCCCTGTTAACGAATACCCTACGCGGAAGGTTTCCAGTCCGTCATCATCACTATACGTCTGCGCATAGAATGAAATAATAAAATCCTTTTTAAAGTTCAATTCTGGAGAAATCAAATAATCGTCATTAGCTCCGGTCCTCGAAACAAAGCTTGCCAGGAATTTGACACCGCTATGCGCCGGCATAGTACGTTCCAATTCTTCATGGGTAGCGGACGGATTAAACACTATGTATGCCATAGGTTCAAGCATTCCTGGAAACTCTATTCCACCGAAACCAAAAGTTCTTCCTTCATCTCCATCGATATAACTCCATCCCAAATCGCCCGCAGAATTAACAGCATAATCCGTATGTCCTTCAAAATCTTCAAATAGACCCGCATTTTTATTCCAAGAGAACAATCGCTCTGAAGGTTCGCCTGTTTCTTGTATTGACAAGTCATAGGGAGGTGTTATAATCTCCTTCAATTCATAAACATCGCTGTTATATGAAGCGGCCGATGAGAAATCAACGTCATTCTTTATAAATACCTCATATCCCTCTAATTCTATTTTTATATCATAAATACCTTTCCATACTCCATCAAACAAAACTTTATTATCAGTATTCACCGATGCTGTATAAATATGTTTATTATCTTTATGGACAAGAGTTACTATAGCCCCTTCTGCACTCAGACCGGTATTTACCGAAGTATTTATACAAACGGAGGTCAACATATCTTTCGCAACTGTATTGGAATAGGTTGCTTCAGAACTTAAATTCCCTGTATAAACTGCCCTCACGGCATATTTATATACTCCCTGGTTGGTAGTCCCCCATGAATTATCTACTAAATATCTTTCTTTTATCGGTGACGGTGTAAGTAATTCCCAAAGCTCAGGATTCTCTTCTTCTCCTTCTTTCAGTTTCCAGACATTATAAACAACGGAAGATAAAACATCCGATTTAGCAGAAGGCATGCGAGTCATTACCGGTGCGGACAGAACACCTTTTTCCAGTGATATGCCATTTTGAGATTTAGGCATCAGCCCGTATTCCGGTAATATCTCTTTCGCAAATTTCATATGAACCGCATTCTCTTCTTTGGGAGTTCCTTTAGCACGTATCATAAGATTTCCCGTAACATTGCTATTTTCTATATAGTCATACTCACCCGTCGTATAATCTATAGAAAAACAATGAGTATTTGTTACAAAAGGATATTCCGCATCGGTCCCCGTATCTATTCCTATCGAAAGGTATCCGGCTACACTCAAAGCGATCATAAATCCATTAGGAGCATCGACCGCATCAGGTAAAACATGATTGCACCATTCCATAGGAGTATTCGGAACATCCATAGCCGAATATAAAACCTTGGAAGTCGGTTTTCCGTTTTTGTCCAGATCCATAATAAACACATTGACTAACTTATTTCTCCTTTCGCTGGTAGTAAACCAACTTACTTCAGACAAAACAGCGGGAGTCTTGTGTATAGACCCGATAATCGTATTTACCGTAACGCCTTTCGACAAACCAACCTGACCGGTAACAGTTCCGTCATCATAGCGGAATTCATAATCGCTATACGGAACTTCCCAAGTAATATTTACCTTTTGATCCTGAACTTCGGCCAAAGCCCATACCGGTGCGGTAATCTTATCTTTCATAGAAATAGTACCGCACGAATAATCCCCTGTTATATCAATTGTATGAGAAAAAGACTCAAGCCGAGCTTTCGATACTGTCATCGTATAACCTGCAGCCTCATATACATCAGGAATTTCAAATGTACCATCCGATGAGCTATGTCCTATATAACTATGATAGCCGCTCAAAACGATCTTTGCGCCGTCTACCGCTTCACCTCTCACATCTATTATTTGTCCCGATACTTTATAAACGGCAAGTTTTGTCATTTCTATGTTCAAATCCAATGCCTCTTTCTCTGCGATGGTCACCTCCTTATTTATCAGGTGATAACCTAACTTCTCAACCTGGTAATTATATGTTCCCGCTTCTATATACGGAACACTGAAGTTTCCATCCTCATCGGACATAGCTTCTGCCACGATATTATCTCCCTGCAGAAAAACAACTCTGGCACTTTCCACAGCATTGCCACTTTCCGTTATTTTTCCATTTACTGCACCCGCTGTATTTACAGTTACGGCAACATTGGTCAATTGACAGAACTGCCCGATTCCCGTCGGCGTAACAATCTCAAATCCTATATTATAATCCCCTGATTCAACTTCGGGAATGATTAATATAAAATGCTCGAGATCGCTAATTGAAGCCGTAGTAATAGTTCCCAGTTTTATAGTTTGGTCATCTACCGTATTCCCTTTTCCCATCGTTATATTCAATATCTCAGGAAAACCTTTATACGCGATCATATCGAACGTTAACTTATAAGGAATACCTTTCTCCAATGCTATGGGAGAAGATATCAGCCAATCATCAGCATCGGATATTGCAGCCCAGTATTCCGCACCGGTAACTACTATATCATAGAACATAGAACTTGTTCCTGTATTAAATTCCCAGGGATAGGTATCTTTATTCGCGTCAATCACGGTCCAAAGGCTTATCTCATCGTTATTTGCAAAAGAGCATGTATAAGGAACACTTAAGGAAGGCCCCAGCATTACGACGTTAGAGATCCCGATACCGCCTTTCCCGTCCTCATTGACCGCTTCTATCGTATAATAATATTGTTTTAACGTACTGATCGTATTATCGGTATATTCATTTCCGGGAACATTAACTGCAACCGCAACCTCATCGGGATAACGGGTGATATTATATTTCAGAGAATTAACATCTATCCATCCTCCGTTTAAACCTACGGCCGGAGCTTTCCAGCTCAACTTACCCGTATTGACTCCATCTTTTGTCAATACAATATCTGTCACGGCAGCAGGGATATCACGTCCCACAAATTTCATCGAGGACACAGGCATTCCTGCACCTTTGCCGTTTATTGCCAAGACTTTATAGATATTAAAGCCGTTTACGGCATTGGCATCGGTCCAATTTTCCCGGGCACCCGCAACGGGAGAATTCACAGTGTGTACCAACAATCCGTTCCTGTATATTTCAATTTTTGAAATATCCGAGAGAACATCTCCCTTCAGTGTTTTAGAAGGATTTGTCCAGCTGACAGACGCAGTCGTCGAACCGTTCTCTCCGCTCAAGACTGACATTTCTGTAGGCGCGGCAGGACTTCCATCATCCGGTAATGTGAAAGGAATATACAATCCTACTACTTCGCTATTCCCTCCTAAAGTTCCTATTTGAGCAGCTTCCCCGTTAGAAACATTTATCCTCATAAACATCGATTTCCCTTGCATATCGCATGCAGCCCAATATAATGTCCCATCGGTATGATCAAATTCCATCGACTGTAAATAACGGGGAACAAATCCCGTGTCACCGATTTTGGCAACCACACCTGAACTCTTGTCAAGGGCACACAAATATCCTTCTGCATTGATTCCATACAACATACCACTATAATCAGCAGCCAAAGTTGCCAACGGTTCACTCATTTTAGCCACTTTCGTATAAGCACCGCTCACCAGGTCTACTTTTCCCAAAACAGGAGTAGTATTATCCAAAGCAATAACAAACATCGTATTTGTACTGTAATCATAACTCATATCCTGATACTGGGTACTCATATAAGTATAATCGGCTATCTCCGAGACAGCTCCCGTATTCAGATCGACTGAAACGAATTTATCAGGACGAGAACCGAACATTGTAACAGTCATCGTGTAAACATAGTATTTACCGTTTGCATAGGCTCCCGCACAAGCCGACTTATCATTTGGGAAAAGCAGCGATACGTTAGCAGGATTCGAAACATCAAAAGAAGCTAAACCAGATTCTTCTATAATATCGTCATACACCAGAAAACCGTATGCGAGTTTACCATCTTGCATCGGGATTTTACTAATAGGATTAACTTTAGCAACTGATGTCCGCTCCTTAGATATTAGCCCCAATTGTTTTCCCCAAACTTTGTTTTGAAAAGGGCTTTCCATAAATTCACGCACCATTTCAGGCGTTACTTTCCGCGCATTGTTTTCAAGTCCGAATACAGAAAATGTCAGGAAGAAAAACAGAAACACGAAATAGCATTTCAATGTTTTTTTCATAAATATTATATTTAAAGGGTAAAAATAAAGATACATAGCATTAGATCTTCACTTAGCATAACATCAATACAATAAAAGCAAAAAGTAAAAACATTCAGCACTTCGGCCCCTAATATACATAAAATCTCATATACACAAAAAAAATAACACTAAAAATATCAATTTACAATCCTTTTGATAAAAAAATATTTTCATAGAACGTCCATATAGGAACTTGCAAGCGTGTTATTCCAAAATTCGGGAGACGACCAATATAGACAAATATCAACAATCTTTTCATCGCAATAAAAAATCCCTGTAGAAACTTATCTGCAGGGATTCAAAAAGATATAAATAATATATTACTTTTCTTTTTTCGTTAACAAAAGCAAGCCTACGAATGTAAAGAATGCATTTAATATCAACAGTTCAAAACCGAACTGATAACCGTTAAGCCAGTCTTCCGATTTTTTTTGTAAAATAAAGCACAACACCGGAGACAAAATAGCAACAATAGGAATATAGCGGTCACGTACCTTATTCTTCATAAAGATACCGAATACGAAGAGTCCCAGAATAGGACCGTAAGTATAACTGGCCAGCGCATATACCGCGTTAATGGCGCTGTCGTTACTCAACATATAGAAAGCAACGATCACCAAACCCATGATCACGGCCATACCTACATGCACTTTCTTACGGATGCGCGACACCTCCGCTTCCTCTTTTTTACGGGTACTACCCAAAATATCTACGGTAAAGGATGTAGTAAGGGCAGTCAATGCGGAACCGGCAGCCGAATATGCAGCAGCAACCAGTCCCAGTATGAACAATATCCCTACGATGGGAGGAAAAGAATGGTGCGTGGCGACCAGTGCAAACAACTCGTCTCCTTTTTCAGGTAAAGACAAATCGGGAGTATTTCTTACAAAATTATACATCAGTGTTCCCAGCAACAGGAATAAAGCAATTACGAAAAATTGCAGGATACTGCTCGTTACCATATTCTTCTGGGAATCGCGGAAATTCTTACAGCTCAAGTTACGCTGCATCATATCCTGGTCGAGCCCGGTCGTAGCAATAACCATGAAAATTCCGGCGAGGAACTGCTTGAAGAAATAACGCTTGTCGTTCACATCGTCAAAGAAAAAGATACGCGACGTATCGCTGTCGGATATGGAACGAACCATCCCTCCGAAATCAAGATGCAAATGAGCCGAGATATAATAAATACACAACCCTACCGAAAGGATAAGGCAAAAGGTCTTAAGCGTGTCGGTCCATACCAGCGACTTCACGCCTCCCTGGAACGTATAAAGCCATACCAGCCCCACCGTAAAAATAACATTCACCGAAAACGGTAAGCCCAACGGACCGAATACCAGTGGCTGTAAAACGACACATACCACGAAAAAACGCACGGCCGCTCCCAGCATCTTCGAAACGAAAAAGAACCAAGCTCCGGTCTTATAGGACTTCATCCCGAAACGGTCTTCCAGATAACCGTATATCGAGACCAAGTTCATTTTATAAAACAAGGGAATAAGGACAAAAGCGACTAGTATCTGCCCTACGACAAATCCCAAAACCATTTGCAGATAAGAGTAAGCACTTCCTTCCACCATTCCGGGAACCGATATAAAAGTCACGCCCGAGATCGTGGAACCTATCATGGCAAAAGCCACCACATACCACGGAGATTCACGGTTTCCGACGAAAAAGCCCTGATTATCGGCCTTACGGCCCGCGATATATGAAATTAGGAACAACAATATGAAATAACTGGCAATCGTGACCAGAACCAAATACGGACTCATAGGTATTTCTAAATTTAAAGGTTATTATTATTCAGCATAAAGGAGATAAGGAGCCCGCTGTTTTTTAAATTTCTCCACGTCGTCTTTCCACATGGCTTTTATTTCATCGGCGCTTTTCCCTTCCTTTATCATACGGCGTACATAATCCACGCCGATAAGTTTCTCGAAGAACGGACGGAAGAAATGATCTCCCAGGTTAAGGTTCCTGTAAGCGTCTATCACATAGGAAAGATCAAGACCTTTCTCCCATATTTCCTCATCGCTTTTGCCGCTTAGGTCTACCCCGTGACAAAGCTTATTCAGCAAAGGCGGATTTTTGGCGCCAGGGACACTACGGGGAGTGAACGAATAACTGTAACCTGTCATATTGGGATGACCGTACACCTTGAACGGCTTATCTGTTCCTCTTCCCAAGCTTACCGGGGTAGCTTCGAACAAACAGGTGGAAGGATACAAATAAATAGATTTCATGTCGGGTAAGTTAGGCGACGGAGCGACAGGCAGCTCATACATTGTGCGATGTGTGTAATTTTTACATTTAACAACCGTAACATCGCAGGTACGCGACGCCGTAAGCCAACGCTCCCCATTTACCATCATGGCAATCTCTCCCAGAGTCATACCATGCACAACCGGAACAGGCAGCCACCCCACCCCCGATTTATATCGCATATCCAGTATCGGGCCGTCCACATAATGTCCGTTGGGATTGGGCCGGTCGAGAATCAGCACTTTTTTATTGAACTCGGCGCAAGCATCCATCATCTTAACCATCGTTACATAATAAGTGTAGAAACGAAGGCCGACATCCTGTATGTCCACTATTAAAATATCGAAAGAACCCATTGCCTCGTTTCCCGGGCGGTTGAGTCCTCCTTCATACAAGGAACGAATAGGAATTCCGGTCTTTTCATCCACCGAACTTTTCACATGTTCGCCGGCATCCGCCGTTCCGCGAAATCCATGTTCAGGGGAAAATATAGCCGTAACGTTATACTTTTCCC
Organism: Barnesiella propionica; assembly: GCF_025567045.1. Lineage (NCBI taxonomy): Bacteria > Pseudomonadati > Bacteroidota > Bacteroidia > Bacteroidales > Barnesiellaceae > Barnesiella > Barnesiella propionica. Next base: position 366,671 of record NZ_JAOQJK010000003.1, read on the forward strand.
GGTGCAACATATCCACCAGATGCTCATTCCCGATCATACCGGTATGATTGGAAAGGACGGCGATACGTTTATTTTTTAAAATAGGCAAATACACGTTGGTCTGTTCGGCTCCAACAATTACTTTTCCGGTCTTAGCCTGGCAACAAAACGTTATTGCGAAGCATAAAATAAGGAGTCTTAGCACTTTCATTAGACAAGATTTGATGATTTTTACAAACATACGGAGAAAAACTATAATTACAGTCATTATACTCTAAAAATAGTTTAATATATCTCAAAAAGATAATTTATATGCCACTGACAAATATTTTTATCATGAAAAGAAATACAAAGGGAAACCGTTTGTGCTGAATCATAAAAAGGGCGGATGCCGTTACCGGCACTCGCCCCTTCTACTTCTTAAAATCAAACTAAATAACAACACTATAACCTATATATTTTACAAACCACTTTCACCATATAGGTAGTAACCGGAGACAAATACCGTTACTCTTTTGCTATAAAACAAAATAACTTGTATTTTTGTTCTGCAAACGCTAAAAAAACAATTCATGGCACTATCGGGAAACAGTAATGATTGGTCAGGTGTCTACGCCCTTGTCGAGATTTTACATACCGGTTCTTTAATCCCCGGCGCGCCGAACCTTTCGGCACAAGATACGGAAATGCCTGTAAGCCGTGTTTACCGGGAAGATGTTCAGGGTATCGTAACATACCGGATACAGCCTGAAAAAATAACGGTAAAATGCGGCGATGCCGAAACAGAGATATGCCGGGAAGAATTGGAACAAGCAGCCAATGTATTATTCAGCCATATCCGGAAAGGACTGCCGGAAGAAAACGAAATACCGGAAGCAGAAGACATGCTGGAGAAACTTCGGTTCTCGGAATTTCAATCCGTATCGGAAGACAGAAGTGACTTCACCGTTTTCTATTTCAATACCGGAACCGGCTGCGAACAAAGCTCTCCGGTAACAGTAAAGTCCCTTCCGGCGGGAGTTTTCCTGCTCCCGGCCCACCGGGCCGCCAATCTGAAATACGACATCCTGCAGGTAAAATTCTCCAATCCCGAATCGAACAGGATCAACCGGATAGACGGTCCGCAGGAAGTACGAATGGGGCTCATAGAGATTATGAGACTGGGAGCTAAATTAAAATATACGGCTCCGGAGAGCAAGATATTCCAAGACAACCTTTCCCTCGTCGACCTGCACTTCCCCAAATTACTGGCGGAGATCACACGGTTGTTCTTCACGACGGAACTAACTACCGTGGAAACAATCGTCGAAGAGATAAAAGTTACCAACCCGTACAAAATACGGGAAGAACTCATCATAAAGAACGGTTTTTACGAATACAAAGTAAAACAATTCCTGCATGCCCTGACCGCAGGTATGAAACCGGCCAAGATATACCGGGGATACGGCCGTCCTCTTTCCCATCTGCTTGTTACCCGGAAAGGCGGATTGCGCTTCTACTCGGCGGACGATCCGGAACCCTTCGACAATTATCTTTTCCGTAACGCCCGTTTACAAGTAGCGGATTGTGAAAAGCATAAATTCGGTTTCATAGAGAAAGAGAACGGACAATGGCTTATCAAACTGAACACGACCATTTCATTATAACCGCTTATGTTACTGCCTTATTTAGAAAAGAACCGTATAGAGGCCGGCTGTGACGAGGCCGGAAGAGGATGTCTCGCAGGAGCCGTTTTTGCGTCTGCCGTCATTCTGCCGCCGGATTTCCGAAACGAATTACTCAACGATTCCAAACAACTTTCCGAAAAACAACGTTACCGGCTCAGACCCGTCATAGAAAAAGAGGCGGTCGCCTGGGCCATCGGTATCGTCACCCCGGAAGAGATCGACAAAATAAATATCCTCAACGCCTCTTTCCTCGCCATGCACCGGGCGGTGGAACAGCTCGCACCAGAACCTGAGCACCTGCTTATCGACGGCAACAGGTTCAAACCATACCCCGGTATAAAACATACCTGTGTGATCAAAGGCGACGGCAAATACCTCTCCATCGCCGCCGCCTCTGTCCTGGCAAAAACATACCGCGACGACTATATGCAGGAACTGCATAAGCAATTCCCGCAATACAGATGGGACAGGAATAAAGGATATCCTACAAAAGCGCACCGTACTGCCATACAGGAGACCGGAGCCTCTCCCTACCACCGGATGACATTCCAGTTACTGGAACGCCAGCTTGCCATATTCTGAGGAATCCCTGAAAAATTCAGCGCACTGATAATAAAATATCTGCCCTAAGTTTTATTACTAATTGAAATAAGCATCACTACAGAAACTTGAAATGTGATGGGATATGGTAACTTATATAACATCGTATCAAAACATTGCTGTCCCCGGATAAAAGAGGTGGATATCGACAGGGAAATACCGGAATGGGAACTCCGGGGATATAACACAACACGACCGAAGATTTTCAGTCCCGCCTTAGAATATGAAAAAGCAGCCGTGAAAAAAATCCCGATCCGAGAAAAGAATATACAAGATATAGCAATATATTAAAATCATTTAAAAACACAAATATATTTCGATATATTTTTATTGAATATCAATAATTATTTATTGATTAAGCATCTAACAATCTTCTACGTCTTTCATCCTTCCCATATAAGCGAAAGCAGGTTTTCCGTTACGGGAAACCTACTTTCGCTTATATTTTACTTCGTCTTATTAATCTATTTCCCAATCTCACGGATAGCTCCTGTCTCCGGATAAAATATCACATAAGAAGGAGATTTCTTATCGGTGAAAAGAGAGGGGTCTAATCCGAATATCACCCCGAATTGAGCTACCTGTACCTGTGTTCTGCAATATACCTTATTATTATAAGTTACCGAAACTTCGGCTTTACCAGGAATACAATAAGCTACTCCGTCTTTCGGCATCTTTTTCTCTTTGCCTTTATTATCCACAGGCAATTCACCTTTCTGCGTTATCTCCACATTAAGATATACCGGAGCCCCACTCACATCTTCTTTACTCACAATGCCATAAAAATCGGATAAACGGAAAATCACGTCGTTCTTTACATCGCCTGTAGGAACGTATGTGAAATGCTTGACTACGGTTTCTGTCTGGGTAGTACCCATAAATAATGCCGTAAGGGCTGCCTCCTGCTCGTCCAGTTGAGTCATTACCAATTTGAACGATTCACCGTCAGCAGGCAGTTTATCCACTTCCCCTGTCACCAGATTGACCCGGCTTTCCCGGATACGATAAATCTGCTTGGCTGCGACTTCGGCCATTCGGGAAGTAGAACCGGACATCAGCAGTTCTTCGGACATCACCGAAGCATACTGGTTATTATCCAAGGGAGAGGATTTACGGGCCATAGGTTTGGTCACATTTACACTGTCCAGTACCGGATCGGCATTTATCGAGAGGGGCAATCCTTCTTTACTCAGGAAAATAAACGGTGTCGTACCCACCTTGCACTGGATAAGATATTGCTCCTCTTTATTAGGTATACCGAAAGGATAAACTTTCACGGCAGTGAGTTCCCAGCTCTCGCTATTTTCCGTTATCGCTCCTTTCACGCCCATATACTTCTCGGCATATTTATAATAGGGTCCGGCTTTCCGGATGGTCTTCGTAGCGACGACTTCAATATCCAGCGCCGTTGTCGGCAGAGAATAGATCAGTCCGTATTCATTGTGCTTACCTGCAGTCAGTTTCTGCGTTTCCTGAGCCGAAGCACAAAAAACGACCAACGCGCATATCGAAAGTATCCACTTTTTCATAAATCATATTTTTAAAAATGTAATTCTTTTACCGTCATTATACACAAAGATATAAAAAGTTAACCAAAAACAGACCTCCGGTTTATTTTATCTGCCGGTATGCTTTGCCCAAGTAATTAATTATATCATTCGCCGTAATAAACTCTTCCGACTCATTTTCGGCTGCCAGGTCTCCGGCCATACCATGCAAAAACACCCCCGTAACAGCCGCCTGAGGAGCAGAAAGTCCCTGAGCCATCAATCCGGTAATCACCCCGGTAAGGACGTCACCGCTTCCCGCCGTAGCCATACCGGAATTGCCCGAACTATTGAAAAAGACATTTCCTTCCGGTAAAACGGTAGCTGTATAAGCTCCTTTGAGGACAACGACCAGTTTATAGCGGCGCGCTACCTCTACGGCTTCTTCCAGCCTCTGATAATCGGTCGCATGAATCCCGAACATACGGTCGAACTCTTTCACATGAGGAGTTATAACAGAATAAGCCGGAAGCTGCGCCAGCAAGTCGGGTTTCTTAGCTATGCAATTAAGGGCATCGGCATCGAAAACAGCAGGATAACGTAACTGCCGGAGTAAATCGGCCAAGGCCTTTATGGATGCGTCGTTACAACCGATTCCCGGACCTACGGCAATAGCCTGGTATCTCCGCTTTATCAATATTTCAGTCAGTTGTGTCTCATTTTTATCCGGTTCAAAAAGAGCTTCGGGAACGGCCGTCTGCAGAATATCGTATCCGCAACGGGGCGCATGGACGGTGACCAGACCGGCTCCGGCATGCATCACCGCCCTGGCCGACAATACAGCAGCTCCCATCATCCCATATTGTCCGGCAATCAACAAGACATGCCCGTAATCCCGTTTATCGGAGAAACGGGTGCGGACAGGGAGCAACTGGGACACGTCACAACGCTCCACCAGACTGTACGGGGAAGGCCGTTCTTCCAGAATATCGGGATGCAAACCGGCGTCGATAATCTTAAATTCCCCTACGTACCGGGCGTTTTCGGACATCAGGAAAGCCAGCTTTGGAAATTGGATCGAAAGAGTAAGAACCGCACGTATGATATCCCGGGGATTATTCTCCAAATTATTTTCTCCGAAAAGTCCCGAAGGTATATCGATAGAAACGACCTGGGCTCCCGAATCATTAATAAGCCGTACCAGAGAAACGAATCCTCCCGAAAGAGGCTTATTGAGTCCGGCTCCGAACAATCCGTCTATAACCAAATCGCTGTCCGTTAACTGAGGGGGAATAAATTCGTCCTTAATCTCGGTAAACTGCAAGGACTCGCATTCCATCAACCGCTCTTTATTCGTCTGCGTACACGGCGATAATCCTTTTTCAGGACAGGTATTGAACAAATATACGATGGGGGCGTAACCATGGTCGCATAATATACGGGCTACGGCAAGAGCATCACCCCCGTTATTTCCGGGACCCGCGAACACGTACAGACGCGTACTGCGGGGCCAGCGGGACAAGATCTCAAGGGACATAGCGGAAGCTACTCTTTCCATAAGATCTATATGAGATATGGGTTCATGTTCGATCGTATATTCATCCAGCGTTCTTATATCATTCGTAGAAAAAATTTTCATTTTATATCGTTCTGTCGGCTAAGTTATACCTAATATACGTAGAAAAACATAATATACTGCCTGTATAAAACAAGCGTTTTACTCCTTTTTTGTCAAGTCATCGTGATACAAAAATAATAGTTTTATGGAGAACCGCATAAAAAAATATACAAAAGGATTATATTTATTATTTTTCACCGGAATGCTGACAATCCCGGGATATATATCACTGTACCACAATAAACAACTGACAACTAAATTACATATAACCCGACAGGAATTCGCAAAATTCTAACCCACTATTTTTTCTTTATTCTTATTTATTGTAAATTTGCAGCTTAATTCAATTCATATACATTAGCCGATGAGCACAATTCAGATCAAGGACCGTCTGTTTAAACCCTATATAGACCGTAGTAGTATTGATTCTGCCGTTAAACGTTTGGCTGCTCAGATGAACAAAGACCTGGCGGGGAAAAGGCCTCTCTTTCTTTGTGTACTGAACGGAGCTTTCATGTTCGCTGCCGATCTCTTCCGGGAAATAAACGTCGATGCCGAAATAACTTTCATCCGTATGAAATCTTATGAAGGCACACAGTCCACAGGTATTATCAAACAGATTTACGGATTGCAGGAAGATATTAAAGACCGCACCGTCGTTATCGTGGAAGACATCGTAGACACAGGATTCACCATGCAGAACCTGAAAAAGCAACTGGAAGAGAAAAACCCCAAAGAAATAAAGGTAGCGACTCTGCTGTTCAAACCCGATTCGTTACAATGCGACGTGAAACTCGATTACGTGGCATTTGAAATTCCGAAAGCATTTATCGTAGGATACGGACTGGATTACGACGAGTTGGGACGTAATCTCAAAGACATATATGTAGTTACCGAATAAGGTATTGCGGTATAAATGGTTATTAATTAAGGAAAAAAGAGGATGTTTAATGTAGTGATTTTTGGTGCTCCGGGCTCCGGGAAAGGAACACAGAGCGAACGGATTATCTCGGAATATGGATTATTCCATATATCAACGGGTGACGTATTACGTGAGCAGATTGCCAAAGGAACAGAATTGGGAAAGATCGCCGATTCTTATATATCGAAAGGGCAGCTTATTCCGGACGAATTGATGATCGACATCTTATCACAGGTACTTGATGCCAACCCCCAAGCCGGGAAAGGTGTAATTTTTGACGGTTTTCCCCGCACCATCGAACAGGCTAAAGCTTTAAAAAAAATGCTGGCCTTACGCGAGGCCGAAGTAGACGTAGTTGTAGGACTTGAAGTGGAAGAGGAGGAACTGATCGAACGCTTACTGAAACGCGGACAGGTATCGGGCCGCTCCGACGACAATCTGGACACGATAAAAAAACGTCTGCATGTATATCACAACCAGACGAAACCTCTCAAAGATTACTATGTAAAAGAGGGAAAATATAAACAGATCAAAGGAACCGGAACAGTAGAGAATATCTTTAATTCAATTAAGGAAACGATTTCCAAACTATAACCGGAAAATCATAACAAGGTCGGAAATGCGAATGCCCCGGCATCCCGTTTCCGGCTTTTTTGTCACATAAGCGGGAACAAGTTACGAACATTCGTTTGTTATTTATTATATCATCATAAAAACAGCAATAACATGGCAGGCTCAAACTTTGTAGATTACGTAAAAATTTATTGCCGATCGGGAAAAGGAGGCGCTGGCGCGATGCATTTATATCGGGCCAAGTATATCACCAAAGGGGGACCGGACGGCGGAGACGGGGGCCGGGGAGGAAATATCATCCTGCGTGCTAACCGCAATTTGTGGACTTTGCTCCACCTGAAATTCGCCCGCCATGTCTTCGCCGGCAACGGTGGTTCGGGAGGACAAAACCGGAGTTTCGGTAAAGACGGGGAAGACCGCGTCATCGAAGTTCCTTGCGGAACAGCCGTATTCGACTCCGAAACCGGAGAGTTCCTGTGCGAAGCTACCGAAGACGGAGAAGAAATAATTCTGTTGAAAGGAGGCCGGGGAGGACTAGGGAACTGGCATTTCCGCTCTGCTACCAATCAAACTCCCCGTTATGCACAGCCGGGAGAACCTGCCGTGGAACGTTCCGTTATTCTGGAACTCAAGTTACTGGCCGATGTAGGATTGGTAGGCTTTCCTAATGCAGGAAAATCTACTTTGTTATCTACCCTATCGGCGGCAAAACCTAAAATAGCCGACTACCCTTTCACGACCCTCGAACCGAACTTAGGGATTGTATCTTACCGTGACAACCGCTCTTTTGTCATGGCAGATATTCCGGGCATTATCGAAGGAGCGAGTGAAGGCAAAGGACTGGGGCTGCGTTTTCTCCGGCATATAGAACGGAACGCATTATTATTATTTATGGTCCCGGCCGATTCTGACAATATCCGCAAAGAATACGAAATTCTTCTCAACGAAGTAGCAACATTCAATCCCGAACTGCTTGACAAACAACGCGTACTCGCCGTTACAAAATGCGATATGCTGGACGAAGAATTGCTAACCGCCATAAAAGAAGATCTGCCCGATATTCCTTCTGTTTTCATATCATCGGTCACAGGTATGGGAATTACCGAATTAAAAGACCTCTTGTGGAAAGAACTAAACGACGAAAAGAACCGGGTACTAACCCTTACCCACAGGGACCTGGACGAAAGCCACAGGGTAAAAGAAGAAGATGATTTCGACCTGACCGGGGATAAGAATGAGGACGAAGAAGACAACTTCACAGAAGAAGACTGGGAATGATAGTCCGCAAAGAAAAGAATATCGAACTATTATCATTTCCCCTATTCAGTACGTTCAAGGAAATAGAAAATTTTGTTACCACCCGAAATGGGATAACAGAGGGGGACAACTATTCTGCATTCAATTTAAGTCCGTATTGTGGGGACAATCCCGCCAGAGTAAAAAAGAACCGGGAACAATTGGCTTCTGTACTGAATATAACGCCGGACAGATTAATAACACCTTTTCAGACTCACGGGAACCGGATATTTTGTTTGGATAGCAACTTTTTCCTTCTCAATTCGGAAAACAAAGAAAAACAATTACTGGGAATAGATTCTCTTATAACTTCTTGCCCGCGAACCGCCATTGCAGTATCCACGGCCGATTGTGTACCTGTTCTTTTATTTGATCCCGTCAACAAAGTTATCGCAGCCATCCATGCCGGATGGAGAGGAACCGTCTCCCACATTGTATCGAAGACTATCGAAGAAATGAAAATACGGTACAATACAACAACAGAAAATCTATTTGCAGCAATAGGCCCGTCTATCGGTCCTGAATATTTCGAAGTAGGAGATGAAGTATTTGAAGCCTTCCGGAATGCCGGTTATAAAATGGAATATATTGCCGGAAAACGGATAGGTAATAAGAAATACCATATAGATTTATGGGGAGCCAATACGGAAGAATTACTCACGGCGGGGCTTTCTCCCGACCACATAAATGTCTCCGGTCTCTGTACTTATTCTCATAACGATAAATTCTTTTCCGCACGTAAACTCGGTATTTCGTCGGGCCGTATATTAACCGGCATTATGCTCAACAAATCATAATACTCATTTTGCTATTATCTTTCCTGATATCCGTTACTTTTATTCCCGGCAAACATCCACTTTCGAAATCCGAATGTAATGAGTATTTAAACTGAAACTCATTAAAATAAAAATCCCGTGTTAAAAATAAAAAAAGGAGTAGGATCAATCATAAATATTAAATATATTAATATATTTGCCGATATATAGATTTTAAGAAATTACATGTTGGTCCCCTCCTCCCAACATTAGACTTCATCTGCTACAAAATAATAAAATATAGAACAATAGATATTGTTTTTAACAAGGAACATGAATAAAGAGCTTGAAAATAAGAATAATGAATTGTCTATCGAAACAAACAAAAAACATTTTGTTGATAATATATTAGCAGAATCACAGCTATTAACCGATCTGCAGAATGACAAATCCAAAGCTTTCGATATCATTTTCAATAAATATTACAAAGACATGGTCCTGTTCGCCCAAAATTATATCGAAGCACGTACAGAAAGCGAAGATATAGTACAATCGGTATTTCTTAACTTATGGAATCACCGCAAAGATTTATATATCAACACATCTCTCAAATCTTATCTGTTAAAATCCGTTCGCAATTTATGCCTCAACCAATTGAGACATTCCGATATACGCCGGGAATATCAAAAATATATGACCGAAGAAAATAATATTTTATCCGAACATAATACAGAAAATTATCTCCTTTATTCGGAACTTCATGCCCATATTAATTCTGCAATGAAAAAACTGCCCGAGAACCAACAGGTGGTTTTTATTTTAAGCAGAATTAATGGCTTGAAATACAAAGAAATATCACAAAGGCTCAATATATCTGAAAGGACCGTTGAAGTGCGGATAAGTAAAGCGTTAAAAACCTTGCAACATTTACTTCAGGATTTCCTCATTTCATCTCTTATATTTCTTTTTTTTAAAATTCTCTGAAAAATATTGTGGTTTTTTTTTCGAGAAGTGTCTTATATACAGAACGTCAAAAAATGGATTTATCAAAAGAAAATATTGACATCCTTATTATCCGGTATTTATCGGACGATATTTGCCCTGAAGAACGCAAAGTTTTAGAATCCTGGGTAAAAGAACAGGATACGAACCACACATATTTCCAACAAATGAAAAATATGTGGGAAATAACAAATCCGGCACTTGATCCGGATTCCATCTCTGTATCACAAGCCCTCAAACAAGTACACAAACTTGCAGGCATAAAATCCCCAAAAGAACAATTTTTCATTTACTGGCAACGTATTGCAGCGATTCTCATATTACCACTTATTGCCACGTTTTTAATTATATTATTTTATACATCCGCCACCCAAGAATATAAGCAAATCGTATATCAGGAAATTTCCGCTCCGTATGGTTCCCGGCTTCATATAAATTTACCGGACGGTTCCATCGTTTACCTGAATTCAGGCGGAAAACTTAAATTCCCTACTATATTCAAAGCCGGAGAACGTAATGTTTATTTAAACGGTGAAGCTTATTTTGAAGTTGAATCTGACAAATCAAATCCGTTTGTTGTACATACAAATGCCATAGACGTTAAAGCTACCGGAACCATATTTAATGTAGAAGGATACGATAATGATACTCTTTATGCGGTTACTATGATGAGTGGCAAAGTACAAGTATCGATAGATAAAAAACACGAAACAATAGATATTACAAAAGGAGAACGCGTCAGTTACAATGTAAAAAAACATAATTATACTGTAGAAGATGTAGATCCTTACAAATGGTGCGCCTGGAAAGACGGTAACCTTATTTTCAGGGACGAACCACTCATCAATGTCCTCAAAAAAATAGGACAGGTTTATAATGCAGAAATAATTGTACAAGACACCGCTCTTTCGAAACATTTATACAGAGCCACTTTTAAAAATGAATCATTAGACGATATATTAAGGCTGATAAAAAAAACCGTACCTCTATCTTATATTGAGAAAGGAAACATACGAGGTAACGACGGAACTTTTACCAAGCGATGTATCATCGTCGAAAGATTGAACTGACAATTAGATTAAAAAACCTTAAAAAATAACGCTTATGAAAATATAAATTAGAAAACACTATGAAAAAACAGAAGTGGAAATTCTCCCAAATCCCCACTTCCAAGTGCATGCTAGATAGCAATGAGATAAAAACCATTTAGTCTTTACTAAACTAACATATTACAAATGTATGAATTATATTTCTATTCACAAAAATAGGAGGCGATATAATATACCCTATCCTATTCCAGGACAAAAAGCCTTCATCTGCTTATTTTTACTCATTATTTCAAGCACATTAGCCGCATTCGGTAATAATAATCCGTCACAAGACGGAACCTTAAGTCTGAACATGCAGAATGTTACCGTAGAGCGAGTGCTGAACCAAATCGAAACTGAAACGGACTACACATTTCTCTATAACAAACAGATGGTAGACGTTACCAGAAAAGTAAGTATAACCGTTAAAAACAAACCTATTAAAATCGTCCTGGCAAGTCTGTTCGACGGTTCAGGAGTGTCTTATTCAATAGACGGAAAACAAATCGTCTTAAGCAAAGAAGAACAAAAGACACGGTCTCAAAACAGCCATAGAATTTCAGGAACCGTAGTAGATGCAGTAGGCGAAGCAATTATCGGTGCGACTGTTATAGTAAAAGGAACCAGTAACGGTACAGCTACCGACATCAATGGGGAATTTAAGTTAACAGCTCCGTCCGGCGGAACCTTATCTGTTTCATATATCGGATATGTTCCTCAGGAATTAAAAATCGGAAACAAAACGGTATTCAACATCACATTAAACGAAGATACGAAAACATTGGAAGAAGTTGTAGTTGTCGGTTTCGGAAAACAAAAGAAAGAAAGCGTTATTGGAGCTATTCAATCGGTAAAATCAGAAGACATTAAACTGCCGACTACGAATCTCTCCAACACTTTTGCAGGTCGTATAGCCGGTATAATCTCTGTCCAGAAATCCGGTGAACCAGGAGCCGATGGGGCCAATTTCTGGATCCGCGGCGTAGGTACATTCGCATCGGCACAAAGCCCTTTGATACTTATTGATGGTACAGAATCAAGTTCTTACGATTTAAATGCTCTTGCTCCTGAAGTTATTGAAAGCTTTTCGGTATTGAAAGATGCGACGGCCACGGCGTTATACGGTTCACGGGGCGCAAACGGCGTTATGTTGGTAACAACGAAGTCCGGACAATTGGGGGGTAAACCTACCATCAATATCCGTATCGAAGGCCGTATGTCCATGCCCACTCAAATACCCAAAATAGCCGATGCTTATACATACATGAATATGTTTAACGAAGCTGTTGAAGCCCGCACTCCGGGAGCAGCCCCCATATTCTCGGACGATCAAATCAACGGAGTCAAGAATCATCTGGATCCTTATATGTATCCCAATATAGACTGGTATGGAGAAATGTTCAAAGATGTCACCTACGATCAGGCTGTTAACCTGAATGTTTCGGGAGGCGGAAACCGGATGGATTATTTCATCAGCGCCACCTTCAATAATGATATGGGTATGGTAAAAACATCTAATGATAACCCATTTAAGAACAATATATCTAATTTACGATATTCATTCCAGTCTAACGTCAATGCTCATATCACAAAAACGACAAAAGTGGGCGTTAAACTGAATATGCAGATACAGGACTATAAAGGACCGTCCAATAGCATCAGTTATATATTTAACCGGGTTATGTGGGCTCCTCCCGCTTTATATCCCATCAAGTTCCCGAATATACCGGGAACGAACTACTCAGCTTATGGCAATAAGTCCGGAGGCCCGCAAAACGACCGTTATGCAAATCCTTATGCCGAGTTATCCGCTGGAATTGAAGAACGGTTCCGGACAACCGCCATGGCCGCATTTACGTTTGATCAGGATTTAAAATTCATCACACCAGGATTAAAAGTAAGCGCTCTTTTTTCTTTGAAAAACTTCAGTTCCACTACTTGCAGCCGTACTTTTGTCCCATCTTATTTCCAGATCGACCCGAACGCATTCGGTATAGAACAACCGGAAGGAGAATATCCATATGTACTCAAAGCCGTGAACGATAATGGAACCAATGCTATTACGGCAAAAAATTCAAGCTCGGGAGACAGGTTACTGAATACGAATATTTCCATTAATTATGAACGAAAGTTTCTCAAAGTACATGATGTAGCCGCCCAGTTGGTATATTTACAACGGGGTTATTACAAAAACACTCCGGGAAGTGCCAGTTATAACGACGCATTGGGAGAACGGAATCAAGGGTTGGCAGGACGTTTAACCTATGATTTTGACAAGCGTTATTTCTTTGAATTCAACTTCGGGTATAGCGGTAGCGACAATTTTGTAAAAGGTAAACAATTCGGATTCTTCCCCTCTTACGCCCTTGGATATATTATTTCCAATGAAAATTTCTTCGCACCGTTAACCGACGTTGTAAGTTTGCTAAAGATCAGAGGTTCATACGGAACCGTAGGTAACTCCGCAAGTTCTATAAGATTCCCCGGTATCACCAATGTTACTATGAATGGAGCCGGATATGCATTCGGAGAAAACTTCCAGAAAACGCCTAACGGAGCTATTGTATCGGCTTACGGAAATGAAAATGCGACATGGGAAGTTGCCAAGAAAACAAATGTAGGTATTGAATTAGGGTTATTCGATCAAAAAGTTTTGCTCATCGCAGACTATTTTTATGAAAACCGTAACAGTATCTTAATGCAACGGAAATCCGTAGCTGCTACCACCGGTATCGGTGGTGCCACAGCATTGGCTAATATCGGACGTGTAAAAAATCAGGGGATAGACATGTCTTTAGAATACAATCATGCATTCCGTAAAGATGTCATACTATCTGTAAAAGGAAATCTTACTTATGCAGTCAATGAGCTGGTTGATAAAGACGAGCCATTTTATAAATGGGATTATCAATATGAGAAAGGCGGCCCGCTAAACAGAATCGGTCCCGCTTATATTGCCGACGGATTGTTCAAAGACGAGAATGATATCAAAACCAGCAAGGACCAATCGGCCGTTATGCCCAATATTAAACCCGGAGACATAAAATATAAAGACCTGAACAACGATGGAATAATCAATGAATACGACCGTAAATATATAGGAGATCCATATATTCCGCAAATAATTTACGGTTTCGGCGGCTCTCTTCAATACAAGAAATGGGATTTCTCCGTATTCTTCCAGGGAGCAGCTAAAGTATCTATTTATCTGGATAATATACATCCGTTCGGTACATATTATTCGAACGTCCTCCAATTCGTAGCTGACGATTACTGGTCGGAATCCAACCCGAATCCCAATGCTTCTTATCCAAGGCTTGCACATACAGTCGGAGCCGAAAATACGAACCAGAAATCAACATTCTGGTTAAGAAGCGGAGCTTTCTTACGCTTGAAAAACGCGGAAATAGGATTTAACCACAAATTTATGAGAATATATCTTTCAGGCTCCAACTTATTAACATTTACAGGCTTCAAATATTGGGATCCGGAAATTGGAGGAAGCAATAACGGAAGCGATAGCAACGGGAACGGTCTTGTGTATCCATTGCAAAGAGTTATTAATCTCGGTATTCAATTTAAATTCTAAGAACAATGAAATTGATATATAAAATCATAACCATGCTTTTTTGTTCCGGTTTTTTATTAACCGGATGCAATTATCTGGATGTGGAACCCGAAAAGAAAGGTTCGTTGGAAGAAGCATTTTCTACCGTCACCAACGCCCGCAACTTTCTTTACGCTTGTTATTCTTACATGCCGCATTATTCATATTTGAACGATGCACCCGAATTGATCGGCGCAAGTGACGAACTCTGTCTCACTTCCCAATGGGCCACCACCTGGCACTTTGGAAAAGTACCTAATATAGGAGGACAAACGGCTGCCGATCCGCTGTTTAATTACTGGTCTCACTTTAAAAGTGAAACCCAGCCCGATCGTTGTATTGCATATAATTTATATGGTGCAATACGCCAATGTTATACTTTTTTAAACCGCATAAAAAGTGTTCCGCAGATATCGGATGACAATGTGAACATGTGGAGTGCAGAGGCTAAGTTCCTTATCGCCTACTACCATTATTGTTTGTTACGCCTATACGGACCTATCGTTATAATCGAAGAAGAAACTCCATTTGAAGGTCCGGAAGAAGTAATGTATCCCAAACGCCAGCCTTACGACAAATGTGTAGAATGGATAGCTAATCTGTTGGACGAAGTTGCATTTATATTGCCCCCCAGACAAGCATCCAGTGAATTCGGGAAACCGACCAGTGTTGCTGCAAAAGGTATAAAAGCGCGTATGCTATTATATGCAGCCAGCCCTTTATTTAACGGTAATGCCGAATATTACAGCAATTTCACCAACAAGGACGGAGAATCGTTGATGGATTTGGAGTATAAAAAATCGAAATGGCTGGCCGCTTTAACTGCTACAGAAGAAGCTATTAATTTAGCCCACGATAATGGTTACAGTTTATTTGAATGTCCTAAAATACCACAGGGAGCTACCGATAAAGAAAAAGCATATTTAACAGCCCGGTATATGATTGTGATGCAACCCAGTGAGGGAAATACAGATGTTATCTGGACTTACACCGGAAGTGCAACATCTCTACAACAATTCAATACGGCGAAAGGTATCTCTACCGGATCTACAACCGTCCCTTACGGTGGCATATCGCCTTCGTTCCAAATGGTAGAAACCTATTATACCAAGAACGGATTACCCATTGACAAAGATCCGGAATATAACTATTCACGTCGATACGGTTCCGCCGTAGATCCTGAAACAGGAGAAACGACCGCACGATTGAACCTGGACAGGGAACCTCGTTTCTATGGACAAATTGCATACGACCGTTCCAAATTCGAATCCGATGGAATCGACGGCACGTCATCTGCCAAACCATTGAGACTGTACATGCGTATGGGTGAAGTAAATCCGGTCACCGGACTATCTAACGGTAACGATCCATTGAAAGACAACATAGCTCCGAATGGTTATATATTAAAGAAGCTATACCACCCTTCTACGAGTTTCAAAGATAATAAGGTAGCTCAAAAGAACTATGGTATGCCTCTTTTAAGATTAACTGAACTTTACTTGAACTATGCTGAAGCTTATTACGAATATTATGAAAAACTGGATGGAATAGCCTTATTCTACTTCAATGAGATAAGACGCCGGGCCAATATTCCCGATGTAGACGATGCATGGCAAGGGATCGAAGGAAAAGACTACAGAGAAATTATTCGCCAGGAAAGAACTATCGAACTGATAGGAGAAGGACACCGTTTCTTCGATGCACGCCGCTGGAAAACAGCCCACCTCACTTTCTCTAAAGTACAGAAGCGCTGGAACTGCTTCGCTTCCGGTTTCTCATCCAGCAATGTGCAACCGGCCGCAGACTACCTCACG
Organism: Barnesiella propionica; assembly: GCF_025567045.1. NCBI lineage: Bacteria > Pseudomonadati > Bacteroidota > Bacteroidia > Bacteroidales > Barnesiellaceae > Barnesiella > Barnesiella propionica. The sequence goes on from NZ_JAOQJK010000003.1 coordinate 383,079, forward strand.
GTCAGGAATAGCAACGAACCACCAAAAGCCTTTGAAGTGCCTAAACACTATTTATATCCCATCGACTCCAGAGACGTAGATACGAATCCAAACATGGTACAAAATCCTGGCTGGTAATAATATCACCACAAATATATGTACGGAGATATCTCCGTACATATATTACCCATTGAAACAAACAAAATCTTATCATACCAGCAAAGTTTTCCCGAGTAAATATAAAATGTCATAACTTCATCACAATATGAATAAATATATTATTCTCTCGCTCCTGATAGTTTTTCCTTTTCTGGCCCAGTCCGGAAATTTCAAAATTACCCACGGACCGTATTTACAACACGTTTCAGAAAATGAAATAACTATAAAATGGACGACTAACAAACCTTGTAAGTCCTGGGTAGAATACGCTCCGCAAAAACAGGGTAGCTTCTACAAGACCGTTCCTCAGAGAGCCTATTCATCACACAATGGCCTTATAGATGTCGATACGGTACATTCGATTCATATACGCGGACTGGAACCCGGTACTAAATATTTATACAGAGTACTCTCTCAGGAAATTGAAGATTTCCGTCCCTATCGTCCGAAATTAGGGGAAATAATATCTACCGATATCTATAAAAAACCTTTAACATTTTCCACTTTAGATCCGGCAGAAAACGAAATACGGATGCTTATGATAAACGATATACACGGCAATAATGCCCTACTGTCGAAATTATTGAGCATTGGAAATATAAAAAAACAGAACCTTATTGTTTTTTGCGGAGACATGTGCAACTATGTAGGGAGTCAAAAAGACATTTTCAATGGTTTCCTGGATTGTTCCATCAATGAGTTCGCCTCCCAGCAACCGTTCATATATGCACGTGGTAACCATGAAATAAGAGGGGCATACGCCCGTAACTTCCCCCAATACCTGGCCAACGAAACAGGGAAATTTTATTACTCTTTTATACGTGGTGATATTTTCTTTATCGTACTGGACGGCGGAGAAGACAAACCCGATTCAGACATAGAATATTCAGGCTTGGTCGATTTTGACAACTATATGAAAGAACAGGCAGAATGGTTAAGAGAAGAAGTGAATAGCGAAAAATATAGGAATAGCCGGTACCACATCGTCATTTCACATATTCCGTTCACACAAAACGGCTGGGCAGGTGAAATACGGTTACGTAAAATGCTCAATCCCATATTGGAAAATGCAGGAATCGACCTTATGCTGAGCGGCCATTACCATTCATTTTCATTCTGGGAGAAAGGAAAAGCAACCAATTATCCGATAATTATTAACTCCAGCAAATCGGTTCTTAATCTGGTAAGCAACGGACAATCCCTGCAAGTAAAAATAGTTGACGAAAACGGAAAAACACTTATGAACCAACAAATAATAAAACCATAAACGATTTACATAAATTATGAAAGCAAGATTGTATAATATACTCATTTTCTTTATTCTCATAACTTTCGCTCCATCTTGTCAGGTACAGTTATCGGAAGAGAAACTATCAGAACGGTATCCTATCATCCCTAAACCGGTTCAGGTAACTTACCAAAAGGGGGATTTTATTTTCTCTGGAAACATTGCTGTAAAAGTAAGAACGATAAAACCCGATTATAAAAAAGCGGCGGATTTTTTAATTGATTATACTAATCGTACGGGAGCCGTAACTTTAGTATACGCTCCGGAAGACGCTAAAGGAAAAAGTATCGTTTTCGACACAGACCAGAACATAAAACCCGAAGGTTATTCTTTGAATATTTCCCCGGAGCAGATAACCATCTTATCTTCCGATGAAGCAGGAGCTTTTTATGCTGTTCAGACATTAAGACAATTGCTGCCCGTCGAATGTGAAAAGAAAATCTACAATAAAAACATACACATGAAAGTTCCGGCTGGAATAATCAAAGACGAACCGAGATTTACCCACAGAGGTTTCATGATCGATGCCGGAAGATATTTCTTTCCCGCAGATTATGTAAAAAAACAAATAGACATTATGGCTCTGAACAAGCTGAATCGCCTTCAACTGCACTTGACCGATGACCAAGGCTGGCGCATCGAGATCAAATCGCATCCTGAACTGACAAAAATAGGAGCTTGGAGGAAAGAGACTCTTATCGGCCATAAAAATATAAAACCGCACCATTACGACGGCAAACCTCACGGAGGGTTCTATACACAAGAAGAACTAAAGGAGATAGTAAAATATGCCTCGGATCGCTTTATAGAAGTCATACCTGAAATTGAAATGCCGGGACATGCCCAAGCGGTACTGGCTACTTACCCTCAACTAGCCTGCAAACCCGATAAATATGAGGTATCATGCATATGGGGGGTCCACAAAAATGTGCTTTGTACCAAAGAAGCTACCTTCAGATTTCTGGAAGATGTGCTGACCGAAGTATTTGCCATATTTCCCAGCAACTATATCCATATCGGCGGAGATGAATGTCCCAAAGATCGCTGGAAAGAATGCCCTACCTGTCAAAACAATATAAAAAAGTTAGGGCTTAAAGACGAACATGAGCTGCAGAGTTATTTCATATCCCGCATGGAAAAATTCATAAACTCTCATGGAAAAAAAATAATAGGCTGGGACGAGATCCTGGAAGGCGGATTGGCACCCAATGCAACAGTAATGTCATGGAGAGGGGAAGCCGGAGGAGTTAAAGCAGCAGAAATGGAACATCCCGTCATCATGACCCCCAGAAACATCTGTTATTTGGATTATTATCAGTCTCAGGATAAAGAGAATGAGCCTTTAGCGATAGGCGGATATGTTCCTTTGGACTCGGTATATCTTTATAATCCTGTTGCTGCCATCAAAAACGAATATCAAAAATATGTTATGGGCGTACAAGGTAATTTATGGACCGAATATATTTCCACATCGGAACATGCAGAATATATGACTTATCCCCGTCTCATTGCGCTGGCCGAAGTAAACTGGACCCCGATAGACCATAAAGACTACAACGACTTTCTAAAACGTCTTTCCAAACAGATAAAAAGGCTGGATGAACTGGACGTAAATTATGCAAAACACTTTATTTCTTCAACTAAATAAAAAATACGTATGAAAAAGACAACTCACAAAGTTAAATGCTTACCATCGCTTATTATGGCATCGGTGATGGCCATGACAAGCGTTCTTAGCTACGGGCAACTGCTCAACTGGCGTACCATGAAAACCGATAAAGGGGCTGTTAGCGAACAAAAGGCTTTAACCATATCTCCTTCCGGGGAATTATTTTACGGGATCAACGCCAAAGGCCAATATCTCCTAAAAGAAGATGGAAGCTACGATGAAGTATTAAACACACAGACCGACGGAAGAGCCGGAATATTGATAAAGATCAATGCCGACGGTAGTTTCGCCTGGGGTAATTATGCCAGCAGTTCGGGAGAACCGACCAGCACAAAAAATACACAAATCACAAGTGTTACTTACGGCCCGGACGGATATGTATACGCAGTTGGCGGTGTAACAACGAATGTAGGTTCAGAACACGCCGTTACCTTATTCGGAAAAGATGCGGTAAGCAAAGGCTTTATGGACTATTATCTGGCAAAGATCGACCCTCAAACGGGAAATGCGGTTTGGGCCACGACTTTAGGTACAGCAAAAGACTGGGATATGTTCAATGGAGTCTCGGCAGATAGAGACGGGAATGTATATGTTTTCCAGGAAGCATTTGATAATGCCAATAAATTTACCCTGGAGCTGGCAGATGGTACTTCCCTCAGCCTCGGAGTCAATGGAAACTGGGGAACCGACGCCCTGGTTATTAAGTTCAACGCAGAAGGAAAACCTGTATGGGCAAAAAATTTCGGTTCCATATTTAAAGATAAAGGAAACTCCATCATTGCAGATAATGAAGGTAATGTTTATCTGACAGGAGTATTGAACAGCGGCGGAGCAGATTTGACAAATGAATCGGAAAAAAGAAGAGAGGTAGTTTTCGGCAACAATACCTATTATATGACCCCTGAAGCGACAACCGATGCATTCCTGTTAAAATTATCCGGCAATGACGGTTCTGTACTATGGTCCAAATTACTGGATGGAACAGGTTCTCAAGAAGGAAGAAAATTGGCTCTCCTGAGCAACAACGGTATTGCATTAATGGGTGTAGACCAAGGACAATTCTTTGTTTCGGCCTATAGCAGCACAGGTGAACAATTATGGCAAAAAATGCCCCAATGTAACGGTAGCTATGAATATAAAAGCATGTCCTCCGATAATTCAGGCAATATCTTCATCTGCGGATTCTATAAAGCACCTATAACTATCGAAGGAATTACACTGCCTTTAGAAGAAGGGAACGAAGCCAACGGATTTATCGCCAAATTTACGCCTGAAGGTAATTGTTCTGAAATAGACTATTCAAAAGGCATGGGGTATGAAGGCATTAATCACATTGCCGTTAACGGTTCTTATATAGGCATATGCGGTGACAGATATCGAGATATGATATTTCCTTTCGCCGATGAAATTTCAGGATTTTCTGCCCGTAACGTAAATGGGGCAAATCACGATTTCATCTGTGCTGCTTATAAGGATCAACCCTCTATACCCGGGCCTTCATCTTTTACCGCAAAACGCCTGGTTTCTTTCTCATACCAGATTTACCCCGTATTTATGGCGGCTCCAGCCAACTATACTTTCGAGATAATCAACGGAGTTCTACCTAACGGATGGACACTTGACTCGAGCAATGGTATTATTTCGGGACGGGCATCAAATACAGGTTCGGGAACTTTTACAGTTCAAGTCAGAAATACAACGGACAATGTAACACTGGAAAAAGAATATAGCTATACGATAGAAGCTAAACCTTGTGAAATATTAGAAATTACACCGGATGCTATCAGTGATGAAATGTTCACCGGATATTTCTCTCAAAAATTCACGTTGGAAAACAGCGACGGTATCGTAACATGGAGCGGAGATAATTTGCCTAAAGGATTATCTATCGATCCGGCTACCGGGGTACTGAGCGGCACATTACAACAAACCGGCTCTATTACATTCTCCCTGACAGCTACCGAAGAAAGCGGATGTTCAAAAATTCAGGATTATACTATAAACGTATCGGAATTCAATTACCAGGCCGGACCTCATGTTTCCTGGATAACTCCGATCTATGGTTCGGGATTCGACCATAGCAAATCAAGTGCAATAGACAAAGAAGGAAACATTTATTTTTCAACTACTTACGGAGACATAACATTTAATGAATCCGCTTCGTTCCCTTACTCTTCCAATCCAGACGCTTTAGTAGCAAAATACAACGGAAGTAACGGAACTTTCATGTGGGGACGCCGGATAGGCGGAGCAGAGGTTTCGGGCCGCAATGAACAAGGACAGGCCGTTGCCACAGACCCTACGACCGGAGACATCGTATTTACCGGTATAGTAACTCCCGATGCATTAGTTGGCGATCTGACCAGTTCTGAACCGATTCCTACCAATGGCGGCCGGGATATGTTCTTGGTTCGATTCAATCCGCAGGGGAACATCCTTTGGCATAAATCAATAGGCTCTACAGCCGACTGGGAAGCTGGTATCAACACCATATTCGACAAAAAAGGCAATATTTATGCTTTAGGATACAAAGCTGCCGGTCCAATAAACATTGAATTAGGAGACGGAACAACCGAAGTTATCGGAGACAATCGTCTGATGCTTATAAAATTTAACGGAGAAGGTAAAGCAATATGGTCCAAAGGTTTCGGTTCATCAGGCGGAAGTCAGGAATCATACGGGCTCGTTGTCGATGAAGCCAACAACGTCTATATTTCAGGTGTAGTGAACGGCGGAACATTAGATTTCGGTAACGGAAAATCTGTCGATGCTAAAACCGACGTTTCCTTTATTGCCAAATACAATGAAAACGGAGTTTGTCAATGGGTAAGCCAGATAGGTAGTGCCAAAAGTGTGCTCCCCGGAAGAGGCCACGGTCTCGAAATAGATTCACAGGGCAATTTATATTACGCAACATTCAGCAGCGGAACCATAGAAATTCCTAATGTAGGAACACTCACTTTAGCCGGAACGAATGCCGTCGTTTATAAATTCAATCCGAACGGAGAATGTATTTCTTATATTCAATTACCAGCGTCCTCAGGCTCCGGAGCGACCTCCGTACATGTCGACAAAAATGACAATCTGTATGTCGTAGGATATTACAAGAGCGACATTATTTTGAAAGGAAGTGTCAAATTGCCCTTACCTCCGAATGCAGCAATCAGTTCGTTCGTAGCAAAATATAACAAAGAAGGCGATCTCATCTGGGCCATGCCGGCAGGAAACAACATCAGTTCAGGACAATCGCTTACCGGTATCGCATTAAGCATCGACAATCAAACAGACGATCTCATTCTTTCAGGCCCGTTCTCCGGTAAATTATATCCGCAGGGATATTCGGGAACCCAATCATTCATCGACGGCGGTGCATTTTTCGTAGCCCGTTATTCTCAATCAGCCGGAATATTTGCCGTATTGCCCGAAGGTAAACTGAATGAAGATTATACAGGTCATGTCGAAATACAAGGTATTGCCAGTCCTTTATTATTAAAATTCAGTATTACGGGCGGTGCTCTCCCCGCAGGATTAACAATGGACGACTCCGGAAAAATCACCGGTAAACCCACCGCAGTAGGAAAAAGCACATTTACCGTTAAAGGAACAGATGGTATAACTACTCTCGAAAAAGAATACTCTATTTCTATCATAGGTTCCGATTGCGATATAAGTATAGAAAATATCTACCTGGACGATGCTGAAAATGGCGTTCCATATACCGGATATGTATATGTATTATCCGCCACGGGTAATGTAACCTGGTCATTCGAAGACCCCTCACAAGTACCGTACGGACTCTCCATTGCAACGCTTGATTCCGAAACAGGAGTAATTTCCGGAACACCGAATTCGCCGGCCAAAGAATATGAATTTACTGTTGTCGCAGAAGATGAAGCAGGTTGTATAGCAACAGCTAAAGCATATCTTAACCTTACCGGCACTTTTGCAGTCAAAAGTATTTCTACCGGAAAGATATCAGTATATCCCAATCCTGTAACTGATAACAAAATCTTCATCGATGCCCAAGGTCTCGTATCCGGAACTTACCGTATCGATATCATCGATATGAAAGGGATTACAGTATATACCGCAAATACAGAGATTATCTCTTCCGAAAACAAAAGCATTTCGGTCGACAATCTCCCTGCCGGTCTATACACACTACTGATCAACGGGAATAATTCCCAAAGCTCGGTAAGAATAATCAAACGATAACAAATCTTTCATTTATTATTATACCGGGAGTGACGAGAGCTGTCACTCCCGGATAATTAATAAAATACGATAATAAGCTAGAATATGAAACAACACCCGATAAATCACAGTCGACGCAAATGGTTAAAACAGACGTCTTTGTTCTGTGCAGGAGCTATGATACTGCCGGTAACGGCAAAAGAACACAAACACTCAAAAACGACAGTGACAGACGGATTTTCAACAGAACCATTCCTTCAAAATGTAACAGCAAACAGCATTACTATAACATGGATATGTAATACGAATAGTTACAGTTGGGTAGAATACGGCAGTTCGGCAACTTTAATGGGAGCAAAAGGCATTGCAAAATCCGGAGGGTTAGCGCTTGCAAACAGAAAAATCAATAAAGTGACATTGAAAAGCCTGTTTCCAGGAAAACAATATTTCTTCCGCATTGTATCGAAACCCATTCTTAAGCTGGCCGCATATGACAAAATTTACGGTGCGGAAAAATACAGTGAAACTTATTCCTTTGTCATGCCCGACATGGACAATTCTACCGTTACAGCTTTATTCTTAAATGATTTAAAAAGCAATTCCGAATCTCTTAAAAAATTAATTTCTTTAAATTCGGGGCAGAATTATGATTTCGTATGCCTGAATGGTAATATGATTAACAATGCAGAATCCGAATCTCAACTTATTAACGATATCATATCTCCTTGCTGCACGGCTTTTGCCACACATATCCCTCTTTTTTATAACCGGGGAAACCTCGAAACGCGCGGCCCATGGGCCCGTAACTTTTACGATTATTTTGAAACCGCTACTCATGAAGCATATTTTTCACTTCGATGGGGCCCTGTATTTTTCATTTTTCTCGATTCCGGAGAAGATAAAGACGACTCGGACAGTTCGTACGCCGAATTATCCTATTTTGACGAATACAGAGAACAGCAGTCCAGATGGCTGGAAGAACAGTTACAGTCAGATACTGCCAAAGACGCATCTTTTCGGATTGTAATCATGAATTATCCTACACACCATGCCGATACGTGTCATGGCGTGGAACACTGCAATCAGCTATTCACGCCTCTTATGAACCGTTATCATGTAAATGTTCTCATTGCAGGGTACTCAGGAAATTCCCATATATATACACCCGACGATAACCATAAATACTCAATAGCCATAGGAGGCAATGCCGATGAGGGAAATCGCACAATCATTCAAATGACTGCCAATAAAGATAAAATCTCATTGAAAATCATAGGTGAAAACGGAGAGTTAAAAAGTTCTTATGATGCAGATGTCGATGCCTTGGAAAATATAAAATCGGGAACAAACGATATTTATGTTTCCGGAGACAAAATTTGTGTGAATACCACATCTACCGATGCAATCCAGGTATTCTCGGCTAATGGCATTCTATTGCGCACCATAACTCCGGATAGCAACATAACCTATATTTCGGGACTGGAAAAACAAACTATCTATATAGTAAAAGCAGGGAAATCAACAAAAAAAATCCTATTATAAACCGTCCTGTTTCTACAGCTTAAATACAAAATAAACTACACTACGATTACGAAAATCATAATATAATATGCAATTACTATACTTTGATTTTCATCTGTACTATTGAAATACTCTGAAAATTATGGAAAAAGAAGAATTAAAGAATAGCCGTAGAGAAGCTCTGAGAAAAATGGCATTGTTTGGTACCGGAGCCATATTATTTCCATCTGTAAATCTGTTTGCCGGAACATCATCACTGTCTGCCGCTTCATTTAAAACCCGGCCTTACTTACAAAATCCATCTCCTACGGCTATGACCATTTGCTGGATAGCTTCGACAAACAGTTTTAGCTGGGTAGAATATGGAGAAACAACCGAGTTGGGACAAAAGACAATCGGTAAAAAGCACGGCATGGCTGTAGCTAATAATACGGTGAATAAAATCCGGTTAACCGGACTGAAACCGGCTACCAAATATTATTACAGAGTATGTTCTAAAGAAATCATCAAACTGGAAGCGTATCAGAAAGAATTCGGTATGACCCTGAACAGTATTAAATTCGAATTTACGACTCCGGGAGAATCTCCTGAAAAAGTAAGGGCTTTGGTTTTTAATGACCTGCATGAAAGACCCGCATCCATAAAAGCTTTATTAAATTACAATACGGGAATATATGATTTCGTATTCCTGAACGGCGACCTTATCAGTGAATTTGAAGACCAGACGCGAGCTATAAAATCGGTAATCGATCCATGTTGCGATAATTTCGCTACTCGTATACCTTTTTATTTCGGACGGGGAAACCATGAAACACGCGGGGCACACGCCTTCAATTTCAGTGATTATTTCGATTCTCCCTCCGAGAACCTATATTATTCATTTACCTGGGGACCTGTATATTTCATTGTTCTGGACAGCGGCGAAGATAAAGAAGATTCTAACTTCGAAGCTTATGGAGGTCTGGCTTTCTTCGACGAATACCGGATAGAACAAAAAATATGGCTGGAAAAAGAATTGAACTCCCCGGAACGAAAAGCAGCCAAATATACCGTGGTTTTGATGCACATACCCACCCATCACGCCGGGGACTGGCACGGTACGACACATTGCAGGCAATTTATAGGAAACACGCTTAATAAATACGACATATCGGTTCTTATTGCAGGACATACGCACAGTGCATATTATTGTCCGGGATGCACAGAACACAATTATCCCATCATGATAGGAGGGGGCCCTGCCGATGGCAAACGAACTCTTATACGGTTAGAAGCCGATTCACAGGAATTAAACGTTAGCATGCTGTCGGACAACGGAACAACCCTCAGTAAATTACAGGTCAATGCTAAAAAATAATGACTGGAATGCCAGGAACAACCGTCTTTATTCTAATAAAACACAAACTTATTTATATAAACACGATGCATATACTACATAAAACTCTCTGTATACTCCTCATATTATGCTTTATAAATACGGGAAATATAACCGCTCAAACCTCCATATCCGTATCAGACTTCGGATTAAAGCCCGACACGCGGGAAAATGCTGTATTATATATCCAGAAGGCACTGGAAGCATGTAAAGATAAAGATAGCGTCATTTTATCTTTTCCCCGAGGCAGGTATGATTTCTGGCCGCAATATGCCAAAGAAAAAGATTATTATGAAACAAATACTTATGACGTTTTCCCTAAACGACTGGCTATACTACTGGAAGAAATAAATCATTTTACGCTGGACGGCAACGGCTCCGAATTTATCATGCACGACCGCATACAACCCCTGACAGTTGAAAGATGTAATCATATCACACTGAAAAATTTCTCCATAGACTGGGATATTCCTTTAACCTCGCAGGCAGAAATCATATCGATCGGGGACGAATATATAGATCTCAAAATAAATACACTACAATATCCGTATATTATTGAAAATGAAAAACTGGTATTCACAGGAGAAGGATGGAAAAGTGCGATAACCCTTGCTATGGAATTTAACCCGAATACCGGATTAATAGAACCACAAACAGGAGGTCAGTATGCCTTAGGAAAAGGATGGAAGGAATACAAAGCCTCATCGTCCGTTTATGGAATAGTACGTATGAGAAGGGACGGAGGATTTAAAAGATATCCTGCCATAAGGAACGTTCTGGTCCTGAGACACAGTACGAGAGACCATGCAGGTATATTTATCTGTAACAGCAGCAACGTCAACTTATCCGGCATTCAGTTACACCACGCTGCCGGATTAGGCATATTGGCGCAATATTCCGAAAACCTGAGTTTTAAACAGGTCAATGCTGTTCCTAATGCTCAAAAAGGAAGACTGTTCAGCGGACACGATGACGGTTTTCATCTTATGGGATGTAAAGGAAATATTAGTGTCGATAGTTGCCGGTGGGCCGGACTGATGGACGACCCTATAAATATTCACGGTACTTGCGTAAAAATCGTCGATATTCTTTCGACGAATAAAATTAAATGCCGGTTTATGCACGAAATGAGCCGGGGCATGATATGGGGTATGACTGGAGATAAAATCGGATTCATTGAAAACAAATCTATGGAAACATATGCCACAACAACAATAAAAAATTTAAAAATAATCGATATCAACGAATTTGAAATAGAATTATCGGCGCCAGCCCCCGAAAGTTTAAAAATAGGAGATGCTCTGGAAAATCTCACATGGACACCAGACGTAGATATACGCAATTCTTTTTTCGGCTCCTGTAGGGCAAGAGGAATATTAGTTTCCACTCCGGGCAAAGTCGTTATAGAAAATAATATATTCGAATCGAGCGGCTCTGCCATATTAATTGCAGGTGATGCCAATAACTATTATGAATCAGGAGGCGTAAAAGACGTTCTTATTGCAGGAAACGAATTCCGGTATCCTTGCATGTCTTCATATTATGAGTTTTGTGAAGCTGTCATAACCATTAAGCCGACCATTCCGGAACCTGATATAAACAAACCTTTCCATAGGAATATCAGAATATTGAATAATAAATTCAATCCTTTCGATTATCCTATTATATATGCACTTAGCGTGGACGGCCTTCAATTCAAGAATAACACCATCGAAAGGAACCATACATTTAAGCCTTTTAATCAAATAAAAGATGGAATAACATTGATAAAATGCCGGAACGAAGTCATTAAAAACAATATAATAACAGGTGATGTCTTGAGTAGTAAAAACGGAAAACTTACTATCGTAAAGAAATAAAAATTATTTCAAGCAGCATAAAAAACGGAGGACTTGTTTTTTAGTCCTCCGTTTTTTATTATTGCTTATAAATCTTATTTTGCAACTGCTTCAAGACGTTTCATCAAAGCAAAGATAATTAAAGCCGAAGCTAAACAACATCCAATAAAGATACTCCATAATTGCCACAACTCTAATCTTTCCCAGAAATAGCTTCCGACAAAAAGAAGCTTGTTTCCTATTGCCGTAGCACCTAACCAGCAACCCTGCATAAGACCTTTATACTGGGGAGGAGCAACCTTGGAAACAAAAGAAATACCCATAGGGCTCAAACATAATTCGGCCAATGTCAATGTAAAATATGTACTTATCAACCAATAAGGCGAAACCAAAGAAGAACCTTCGGACGCCAGTTCTTTCGGTGCTGTCAGCCCCATAGAAGCAAATACCATGATTGCAAAGCCTATAGCCGCTATTACCATACCATAACCTATTTTACGGGGAGTGGAAGGCTCACAGTTTTTCTTGTTCATCCACGCAAATGCACCTACTACAACCGGGGTAAGGAAAACAATAAAAACAGGATTAAACTGCTGGAATTTTGCAGGAGTAATAGGATTTTCCGCTCCGAAACTGGTATAGAACAAATAAGAACCGACCAATCCTGCGACAGCCAGAACAGCCCCCACAATTTTATTCTTATTGCTGCCTTTTCGTATAGCAAGTATTAAACCGCCGACAAAGGCTATGACAGAAAGGAAGGCTCCTAAATTAAAAAACATATTAGTGAAAGGACCTACCTCGTTTACCGTGTAGTCTTTAGCAAACTGGTTTAACGTCAAACCATTCTGGTGGAAAGCCATCCAGAAGAAAATAACAACGAAAAATACCATACCCAGTGCGGTAAGACGTTTTTTTGTTTCAGCAGGAGAAATAGATTCGACTTTCATTCCCTGGGCGGCCGCACTCTTCGAATTAAAATCGCCTGGTGCTAAATATTTACGGTAGCCAACATATACCAACATCGAAACCAGCATCGCAAAAGCAGCCACTGCGAAAGCATAATTATAACCTGTGGAAACTGCATTGATATATGAATGGGCAAAAGTACTGTAATCGGCAATCGGCGTCATGGAAGCCTTATCTGCCAACTCCTGGAAATAAGCGACATCCAGTCCTTTAGCTCCGTCCAGATACTGATGGCATAAAGAAGGAAGCTGCCCGTTATAAATAAAATGAGAACCTTTTAATACGTAATTCAACATTCCTTCGGCAGCAGACGGAGCAAAAAAAGCACCGATATTAATACACATATAAAAAATACTGAAAGCGGAATCCCGAAGCTTTCCGTACTTTTCATTTTCATACAAGTTCCCGACCAATGCCTGAAGATTTCCTTTAAAAAGACCGTTACCCAATGCAATGATAACAAGACCTCCGTAAGTAATCATACGGTTATCCACAGGCACGGTAAGTACGATATACCCCAGTAACATGGTTACGATACCTACCAGAATGGTACGTCCCAATCCGGTATATTTATCCGCCATTATACCGCCCAGCAAAGCCATAGCATATATTCCAAAATAGAACCAGCTATAAACATCGCCCGACTCGGCAACGCTCATTCCGTAACGGGCCTGTAAAAAGAAAACGAGGATCGCCATCATGGTATAAAAACCAAAACGCTCTCCCATGTTGGCAATAGAGGCAATAATTAATCCTCTGGGTTGACCTTTAAACATAAGCTCAGATGTTTTTTAATAGTTTATATTAGATTTGTTACTTTATCTCCTGTTCGTTTTTTACTTTATATGCCAGGGCATACATATTCATCTGTTTTACCATAGCTACCAGTCCATTGGAACGGGTAGGAGACAAATGTTCTTTAAGCCCTATCTTTTCAATAAAATACAAGTCCGCATTTAATATCTCGTCCGGAGTATGTCCTGAAAGTACCTGTATAAGCAATGATACAATCCCTTTTACGATAATCGCATCGCTTTCGGCATGAAAATAGACTTTCCCGTCATGATAATCGGCTTGTAGCCATACCCGGCTCTGACAGCCTTCTATAAGATTCTCCGGCGTTTTATATTGTTCGTCCAGCGATTCCTGAGAATTACCGAGGTCGATAAGCAAAGCATACTTATCCATCCAATCCTCAAACTCTGAGAATTCATTTACGATCTCATCCTGTGTTTCATTTATTGTTTTCATTTTTCTATCGTATAATTTTATAACCCTGCTACTCTTCATACAGTACAGTAAGGACCGTTTGTCCTACTGCCTTCAGAGTAACGGGATCTATATGTTCCATCGTATCGTCGACCGTATGCCATTGCGCCGGAAATCCCGTAGGAGTGTTAGGTTCAAAATGTATAATATCGACAGCAGGTATACCTACTTTATTGACATATACATGATCATCGGTAATATAACCGCCATCCCGATTAATAAAATATTTTCCATAACCGATACGTTGTGCTGTACGCCATATACGGTTCACTATCCCGGCCGCATAGTGCATGGAAAATTGTTCTTTATAAAATGTAGCATAACTGTCGCCCACCATGTCCAATAATATCCCGTAACGGGCTTTATATCCTGGCTGGTGAGGATGGTTTGCCCAGTATTGCGTACCTAATGCCCAGGAGTCCTCTGAATAGTCTCCGGTCCAAAACTCTGGTATTCCATAATCTTCCGCATCAAAAAAGATAATATCCACACCTACTTTCGGGAGATTCTTTCCCAGCTGCCGGGCTATTTCCAGCAACACGCCCACTCCGCTGGCTCCGTCGTTCGCCCCGGCTATAGGTTTCCGCCAGTTGGCTTCGATAACATCATGATCGGCATAAGGCCGCGTATCCCAATGTGCAAAAAGCAGAATACGGTCTTCCTTATCCGGATTATAACTTCCTATTATATTACGTATATTCAGAATAGTACCGTCATATGCAGTAACTTGCCCTTCCTGAACCTGTACCTGTGCACCATGCCGGTTCAGTTCCGAAGAAAGGAATGCTGCTGTTGCCTCATGTTCCGGAGTATTGGGTACACGATAACCGAACTCGACTTGCCGTTCAACATAACTATACGCACTATCTTCATCAAAAACCGGTATTTCTGTTATAGGGGTATCTTTCATTGAAGTTTGTAATTTCTTCTCCGACTTGACAGAACAACAGGACAATAATAAAAATATCCCGGCTAAGTAACAAATTCTACATTTCAACATCTTTACAGCGATATATCTGTCAAAAATAACTATTCTGCATCAAAATCACAAATCGTCATTATCATTTTCCTACAAAATTCAGCATCACACTTTTATTCGTAACCGAATAATTAACAAAGGCTCCTTCTATCAACGGATAATTGTTACAGACATGTCCGGCCGGAAAACCGAAACATACGGGATAATCATATTCCTTTACCATATCCGATATCATTTCATATACCGTATATCCCAATCCGGGATCTTCTTCATATTCGGTAAACTGACCTACTATTAATCCTGATAGCTCTTTCAAAATCCCGCTTAATTTCAAATTATAAAACATCCGTTCCAGTTTATAGGGCTTTTCCGCTATATCCTCGACAAACAAAATCCTTCCCCGTTGAAATATATCGTAAGGAGTCCTTAACAACCCGCATAAAACTGCCAGATTTCCACCACATAAAACGCCTTCGGCCCCCCCCGGTCGGTTCAGTTGATGTCCTGGAACCACATAACCAGGCATGGCTCCAAACAAGATATCACGAATCAGACAAGTAACCGGATGGTCTACCGGTTCTTCAGTCAAATGTTTACACATGGATGCATGCAGCGACATAACACCGGCGGACAAAAAAGCAGCATGCAAAGCAGATATATCACTAAAGCCTATCATCCATTTCGGATTGCGGTTTATCAACTCCGGGTCTATTAAAGATAATAGATGTACAGCTCCATAACCTCCCCGGCTGCATATTATAGCTTTAACTTCCGGATTCAATAATGCCTCCCGAAAATCATACAGCCGTTCTTCTATAGTCCCGCTGAAACTACCGCAATGGCCTTCGCAATACTTACCTCGCACGACTTTCAGGCCCCAACCGGCAAGTACGCGCTCGGCCCCTTCTATCAACGAAACATCTATCACACTCGCAGGCGATACGATCATGACAGTATCTCCTGACGTTAAAGCATCCGGTTTTTGCATATCTTTCTTTTTATCCATACAAAGATAAGAAAACTATTTATAGGATTTTCCTATCGCTTTAAAAGACAAGAGCCGTCTTGAATGACGGCTCTTGTCTTTTGTTATTTCTCTCTCATGAAAATATTGACGGGAGTACCGGAAAAATTCCAGTTACTACGTATCTTATTCTCCAAATAACGTTTATACGGTTCTTTCACCCATTGCGGCAGATTACAGAAGAATATAAACGTAGGGACATATGCCCCCTTGAGCATAGTCACATATTTTATTTTTACATATTTACCTTTATGTGCCGGTGGCGGATAGCTTTCGATAGCGGCAAGCATTACTTCGTTCAGCTTAGAAGTAGGAACATGATTCCTGCGGTTTTTATATACCTGAGCTGCCGTCTCCAGAACTTTGAATATTCTCTGCTTGGTCAACGCCGAAGCAAAAATAATAGGAAAATCCACAAACGGAGCAAACCGTTCCCGAATAGCTTCTTCAAATACTTTTATAGCTTTTGTCGATTTATCTTCTACCAGATCCCATTTATTCACACAGACAACCAAACCCTTTTTGTTTTTCTGGATAAGGGAAAAAATATTCAGGTCTTGTCCTTCGATTCCCCGTGTAGCATCGATCATCAAGATACATACATCGGAATTTTCTATGGCCCGAATAGAACGGATTACCGAATAATATTCCAGATCTTCGGTGACTTTGCCTTTTTTACGTATCCCCGCCGTATCTACCAGATAAAAATCAAATCCGAATTTGTCATAACGAGTATAAATAGAATCCCGTGTCGTTCCGGCTATATCGGTCACAATATGACGATCTTCACCAATAAATGCATTTACTATAGAAGATTTTCCGGCATTAGGACGCCCGACCACGGCAATACGGGGAATCTCTTCGATAACTTCCTCTTCAACCTTTTTACTGAAAGATCTTATCACCTCATCAAGCAGATCGCCTGTACCTGAACCATTTACTGCAGAAATACAGAAAGGCTCGCCCAATCCGAATTTATAAAACTCGGCGGCGTAATATTGCAAATCATTGGAATCTACTTTATTGGCAATAAGAACGACCGGTTTTTTATTCTTACGTAAAATGGAAGCTACATGTTCATCCAGATCCGTTATCCCGTTTCTCACATCTACCACAAATAAAATCACGTCCGCTTCTTCAATAGCGATAGCTACCTGCTTGTTTATCTCTTCTTCAAATATATCTTCAGAGTTTACGACCCAACCGCCTGTATCTATAATCGAGAACTCCTGGCCACCCCATTCAACTTTTCCATATTGGCGGTCACGGGTCGTACCCGACATTTCATTTACGATAGCCTGGCGAGTCCGGGTCAGCCGGTTAAAGAGAGTCGATTTTCCCACATTGGGCCGGCCTACAATTGCTACTATATTTCCCATAAATTCTTTTTTTATTGTCCGACTATCACAGCCGGAATCGGTTATTCGGGAATATACCCGAAACTTTTAAGTTTATTATCACGATTCCTCCAGTCTTTTTCTACCTTGACAAACAATTCCAGATATACTTTTTTCTGGAAAAATGCTTCTATATCCTTGCGGGCCAGAGTTCCGACCTTTTTTAAGGCCGATCCGCCTTTGCCTATTACGATGCCTTTCTGAGAGTCCCGCTCCACATATATCACAGCCATGATATTTATCTGAATTTCATTTTCCTTGAATTCCTCAACCACTACTTCGCAGGAGTATGGGATTTCCTTATCATAAGTAAGCAATATCTTTTCGCGGATTATTTCCGTTACGAAAAAACGAGCCGGTTTATCGGTAAGTGCATCTTTATCGAAGAAAGGAGGTGAAGGCGGCAACAAATCCTGAATACGCTTCAACAGATAATCCAGATTGAACTTATACTGAGCCGATACCGGAATGATTTCAGCCTTCGGCAACAAGTTAGTCCATTCCGCCACCAATTTCTCCAGGTCTTGCTGATTTTTCAACAAATCAATCTTATTAATGACCAGCAGAACCGGTACCGTCTCCTTAGATACCTTCTCCAGAAAATTTTTGTTCTTCGTAGGTGTCTCCACTACATCCGTAACATAAAGCAACACATCGGCATCCATCAATGCAGATTGAGAAAAATTCAGCATTGCTTCTTGCATCTTATAATTCGGGGATAACACACCGGGAGTATCTGAATAAATTATTTGCATATCCTCCGTATTCACAATACCCATAATGCGATGCCGTGTCGTCTGAGCCTTAGAAGTAATAATAGAGATACGCTCTCCTACCAAAGAGTTCATCAAAGTAGATTTACCTACATTCGGATTACCCACAATATTTACAAATCCCGCTTTATGCATATCTTTTCTATTAAATTATTTATCAACAGGCTAAGACTACTTTATCGCTACAAAATTAAATAAATTTTCTCAGTTATGAAAATATAGCGGTCTACACCTGATTATGAATCACATCCTTTATTATAATGCAACAAAAAAACGCATCATATGATGATGCGTTTCAATATAAAGAATGCTTATGTTTCTTATTTTGAGTTATATCCCCATTTGAGATACAATGCTCCCCACGTAAATCCGGCTCCAAAAGCAGTCAATATAATCTTGTCTCCTTTTTTAAGTTCATGCTCGAATTCATCAAGGCACAAAGGAATAGAAGCCGCACTCGTATTACCGTATTTCTGAATATTTACAAGTAACTTTTCAGGAGCTATTTTGGCACGGTCGGCTATCGCTTCGATAATACGAAGATTCGCCTGATGAGGAACAAACCAATCTATAGTATCTACAGTCAAGTTATTACGTTTCATTACACTTAATGAAGACTCCAGCATATCGGTAACGGCATGCTTATAAACAGCACGTCCCTCCTGATATACATAATGTTCATCATTATTGACCGTTTCATGTGTGGCAGGATGCACCGAACCACCTGCTTTCATCAACAAATGAGGTAAACCTACACCGTCAGTCTTCAAGACTGCATCCATAACGCCTTCTTCCTCGTCTGTCGGAACCAGCAAAACGCCGGCAGCAGCATCACCGAATAAAGGACAGGTAGAACGATCTTTATAATTCGTCATCGAAGACATTTTTTCGGCAGCCAAAACTATTACTTTCTTATACAAACCGGATTGGATATATGCTGCACCAGCCTGCAATGCCACTAAAAAACCGGCACATGCTGCCTGGATATCGTAGCCGAAAGCATTATGAAGACCTGACTTCTCTGCAATAATGGATGCGGTAGAAGGAAACCGATAATCGGGATTGGACGTCGCACATATCAACAAATCTATCTCTTCAGGCTTTGTTGCAGTTTTGTCCAACAATTTATCTACGGCTCTGTAACCTAAATCGGACGAACCGGTTTCCTCTCCTTTCAGTATTCTTCTTTCCTTTATACCCACTCGAGTAGTGATCCACTCGTCATTAGTATCAACCATACGTGACAGTTCATCGTTGGTGAGTACATAATCAGGTACGTAAGAAGCAATACCTACAATCTTAGCATGTTGCATATCAGCTTAATTTAAATGCATGGAAAAAAGCCCTAAATTTCTTTAGGGCCAGAAATTTGTTTGCGTATTCTGCAATTATACGGCAGCTTCTTTTTCAATAGCTAATTTACCTCTGTAGTATCCACATTCTCCACACACAGTATGATATACGTGCCATGCGCCGCAATTAGGACATAATGCCAATGTAGGTGCTACAGCCTTGTCATGAGTTCTTCTTTTGGCTGTTCTCGTTTTCGATTGTTTTCTTTTAGGATGTGCCATTTTCTTATTACTTTTAATTATTATCTATTAATTTCTTCAATTCGTCCCATCGCGGGTCCGTCGTCTCATCATCTGGCTCAGATACAATATCGTCTTCTACATCAAATTCCTCCGATGTTTCTTCATTTTCGCCTCCGTCATCAGTACTCTGCGCAGTATGTTTACGCAATTTCGCACTCATACTTTTATTGCATTTTCCGGCCGGATGTACATGCTTTAAAGGAATAGTCAATGCTATGAATTCATACAGAAACCAGGCAATATTAATCTCGCCCTCTGCTTCAGGAACGATAACGACGTTATCATTCTCATCACTATATTCCGCTCCAAATTTGACATACAGTTTCTCCTTGGTATCCACTTCCAGATCCAAATCGTCCAGACATCGGTCACAAGGAACCTGAATAACTCCGTTTATCACGAAATCCAACTCAAATACATCTGCCGTACGCTTTACAGATAAAGTTACACTCACCTTTCCTTTTTGTACTTCCGGACCATCGATATTCCTAAAAAATTCGTTATCCAATAAATACTCATAATGATGAGTACCTACCGGCAGACTTTTAAGTGGCAATTTGTATAAAGTAAACTTTCCCACGGTTGCTGTCGTTAAAACTCCGCAAAGGTATAAAAAATAATCCTTATTAATCAACCTTTTCGTAGCTTTTTATTTCTTCTTCACAAAATTAGAGAAAGGAATTACATCACTCACACAGAAGCGCGGGTAAATATTTCATAATTGTAAAGCCTTATGAAGAATCTTAAACGCCTTACTTTGCCACGGAAAAAGCAACATAAACATTTCTCTATCGTTTGTCGGGAAACAGGCATCAACCTATGCGTTTCAATTCAATTCGGAAAGTAGTACCTTTTCCTATTTCCGATTCCTTAACATAGATTTTCCCGTTATGATATTCTTCGATAATACGTTTTACAAGAGCCAGCCCGAGCCCCCATCCCCGTTTCTTAGTCGTATATCCCGGATTAAAGACCGTTTTAAAATTCTTCCGGGCGATTCCTTTTCCCGTATCTTTCACATCAATATAAATAACCTGACGTTCCGTTGTAAGCGAAACGTCGATACTCCCAACTCCTTCCATAGCATCTACCGCATTTTTGCACAAATTCTCTATCACCCATTCGAAAAGAGGAAGACACAACATAGTACCTTCCGCATCATTCGGCATATAAGTTGTAATAATGACTTTATCACTCACCCGTCTGCGCATATATTCGGTAGCATTCTGGAGAGCTTCATTGACATATACTAACTCTTTCTCAGGCTCCGAACCGATTTTAGAAAAACGGTCGGCGATAACTGACAAACGTTTTACATCTTTATTCATATCGGTCAATAACTCTTTGTCCACTCCATTCAACTCCAGCAAATCCATCCAAGCCATCAAAGAAGATATGGGAGTACCCAACTGATGCGCCGTCTCTTTAGACAACCCAACCCATACTTTGTTCTGCTCCGCTTTCTTGGTACTTATCAATGCAAAATAAGCAATAACGATAAAAAGCAGCATCACTCCTAATTGTATATATGGATAATAAGAAAGACGCTTTAACAATATTGAATCATCATAATATAAATATTGCATAGCATCACCGCTCAAATATATTTCAATCAGATTTCCATTTTCTTTGAACTGTTTTAATTTTTTATAAAGAAACTGTTCTTCATTTTCTTCAGGTAATTGTATATTCAGATATTGATTAATACTGTCACGTTCATCCGCGATTATAACAGGAATAGAAGTATTACTTTGAATAACCTTTAAGATAAGGTCCATATTCATATCCATATTTTCACTGGCAAGCTCCCGTGTAGCTTCCGCCCATATCTCCATTTTGTTTCTTTCTTCAACAGAAAGAGCCTTCACCAAATCATTGGAAATATAAACGAATACAGCAACTAATACGACCGAAACGATCAGGAATGTTAATTTTACCCGTTGACGGGCATCATATATATTCTGCATGTGTAAACCGATATATTAAGTAAACGCACTTTTATATCGAATATTGCGACATAAAGTATAGTTCAAATTTAAAAAAGAAAAAGGAATAATCAGGAATTTATTTTTATTATATTTGAAAAATCAACCGTTCAAATTACTTATTCTATGAAAACGCACCTTCTTTTTTCCGTCTTATTATCCAGCATATTTTCTCTAAATACATTGTTAGCTAACGACCACTGGCCACAATTCCAAAATTCATTCAATAAAAAAGATACGATTGCCCAGAAAAATATTTTAGATTCCTGGAAAAAATCCGGTAATAGAAGCCCCGAATATTATATTGCATGGTTCAACTATTATATTTCTGCTGCGAAAGAAGAAATATTAATATTAGATACGGAACTGCCGGTCGAAAAAGAACACATAGAACTGCAAGAAGAAGATACCCTCAAAGAAAAAGCTTCAAAATATATATATAGTGATATACATTATAAAAAAAGTTCAATCAATAAGGCTATAGCCTATATAGACGAAGGAATACAAAAATATCCTTCGCGCCTAGACCTGAGACTCGGAAAGATTTACATCTTGCAGGAAATAAAAGAATACGATGAAATGAGCGATGAAATAATAAATACAATAAAATATTCAAAACAAATTAATCATAAATGGTCAGGCGAAGCCGACAATCAAATGCCAGATAATAAAGAAGAGCTGATAAACATTATGCAAGACTATATTCAAAACCTATTCCATAATAACGAATACAAATACATAGAAAAAGTCGCACGTTCCATATTAGCTATCTATCCTAATGATATAATCAATTTATCAAATATATCTATTATATATATTATTAACAAAAAATATGATATAGCCATTAAAACATTACTAAAAGCTCATGATTTATCACCTGAAGATTATATCATTTTGCAAAATCTGGCTTATTCCTATCAACAAAAAGGAGATAAAAATAATGCGATCAAATATTACAAACTAGCATCCTTGTATGGAACCGAAGAAATTAAAACATTTACAGACGCCGCCATACGTGAGTTAGAGGAAAAACAATAGTATTATTTGGATTCTTAATGAATAAAGGGTATATATTTTCTTAGGAATATAACTGATTATATCTGACTGGCATT